>NZ_JBELFI010000001.1:0-105129 GCF_042093035.1 Yoonia sp.
AGCAGCTGCAGCCATGACTGACCGTGATGCAGACATCAACGGTATCTGCCTTCGCGGTAAGGCCGGTTGGGGTGAGGGCGGCGCCTTTATCACAGCAATGTCCAACTCTTTCGGCGCACGCTGGTTCGACATGGACTGGAACGCACAGTTTGACACAGAGCAGTGGGCAAACACACTGAACTTCTTCAAAGGCATGATGGACGCGTCCGGCCCAGTTGGTTACGCAACCAACGGCTTTAACGAAAACCTGTCTTTGTTTAACCAAGGCAAGTGCGGCATGTGGATTGACGCGACTGTTGCGGCTTCTTTCGTAACTGGCGCGGATTCGACTGTTGCTGACTCTGTTGGTTTCGCATTGGCACCAGACAACGGCATGGGCAAGCGCTCCAACTGGCTCTGGGCATGGGCACTGGCAATTCCTGCCGGTACACAGCAAGAAGCTGAAGCCAAGCAGTTCATCGAATGGGCAACAGGCACTGGCTACATCGAGCAGGTTGCTGCGAACGAAGGTTGGGCGAACGTACCTCCTGGTGCACGTACATCCCTGTACGAAAACCCGAACTACCAAGCTGTACCTTTCGCACAGATGACACTGGACAGCATCCTGTCTGCCGATCCTAACAACTCTACAGTGGACCCAAGCCCATACGTCGGCATCCAGTTCGCTGCGATCCCTGAGTTTGCAGGTATTGCCACAGAAGTAAGCCAGGAATTCTCTGCCGCTTACGCTGGTCAGCAGTCTATCGACGAAGCGCTTGAGAAGGCCCAGGCCATCACAAACGAAGCAATGGAAGCTGCTGGCTACCGCTAAGCACTCCTCCTGAGCTAAGGGGCGGCGCGACCAGGTCGCCCCTTGGTTTACTACTTACCTCGAAAAATATAATGTCACCTGACAATAGTGCGTGAGAAACCTCCGCCCTGTGACCAGAGGAGATACATCCAAATGGCGACCAAAGCTTCCCGATCCGCTGCCAGAATTATGATGGCGCCCGCTGTGATCCTGCTCTTGGGCTGGATGTTGGTGCCTCTCATTATGACCCTGTGGTTCTCATTCCGCGTCTATCTGCCCCTGCGTGGTGGCGACCAAGGCTGGGCCGGATTTGACAACTACACCCGTTTTGTCACCTCGAGCGCCTTCTGGCCTTCGATCCAAACCACCCTCGTGATTGTCCTCGGTGTTCTCGCGATTACCGTGATCTTCGGCATCTTGATCGCGCTCTTGCTGGACCAGCCGATTTGGGGGCAGGGCGTTGTCCGTATCCTTGTCATCGCGCCGTTCTTTGTGATGCCAACCGTTTCCGCGCTGGTGTGGAAGAACATGTTCATGGACCCTGTGAACGGCCTTTTCGCGCACCTGTGGCGCTTTTTCGGGGCCGAGCCCGTCAGTTGGCTTTCCGACGCATCCATGGGTTCGATCATCATGATTGTCAGCTGGCAGTGGCTGCCCTTTGCCACGTTGATCTTGCTGACCGCTGTTCAATCACTTGATAGCGAACAATTGGAAGCCTCTGAGATGGACGGCGCGCCGTGGGCAAAACGGTTTTGGTATATCATCCTTCCACATCTTGGGCGCGCGATTACGATTGTGATCCTGATCCAGACGATCTTCCTGCTCGCGATCTTCGCTGAGATCTTCGTGACAACAGGCGGTGCGTTCGGAACGCGAACACTGTCCTACCTCATCTTCCAACGTGTGCTGGAAAGCCAGAACGTTGGTCTGGGTTCCGCCGGTGGCGTCTACGCCATCATCCTTGCAAACATTATCGCGATCTTCCTTATGCGGATCGTCGGTAAGAACTTGGATTAATCAAAATGGCACGTACAGTTACCCCCCGCCGGAAGCTTATCAACACCACCATCGCTTGGGCGATTGGCCTGCTGATCTTTTTCCCGATCCTCTGGACGATCCTGACCAGCTTCAAGACCGAGGCACAGGCCATTGCTGCCCCGCCGATCTTTTTGGGCTTCGATTGGACGCTTGAGAACTATCGCACGGTGATGGAGCGGTCCGACTACGGGCGCTTCCTGTGGAATTCGATCATTATTGCAGGGCTTTCGACCGTTATCGGTTGTGCGATTGCGATCCCGGCGGCTTGGTCAATGGCCTTTGTGCCATCCAAGCGGACCAAAGACATCCTGCTCTGGATGCTCTCAACGAAGATGTTGCCTGCCGTTGGTGTTCTCTATCCGATCTACCTGATCTTCATTGAGTTGGGTCTGCTGGATAGCCGCGCTGGTCTGGTTGTTGTGCTGATGCTCATTAACCTGCCGATCATCGTCTGGATGCTCTACACCTACTTCAAGGAAATCCCCGGTGAGATCCTTGAGGCGGCCCGCATGGACGGCGCAACGCTCCGTCAGGAACTGCTTTATGTGCTGACGCCAATGGCTATTCCGGGCATTGCATCGACCTTGCTGTTGAACTTCATCCTTGCTTGGAACGAAGCATTCTGGACGCTCAACCTGACCGCGGTCAATGCGGCGCCACTGACAGCCTTTATCGCCAGCTATTCCAGCCCAGAGGGTCTGTTCTTTGCCAAACTCAGTGCGGCCTCGACAATGGCGATCGCGCCAATCCTGATCCTTGGCTGGTTCAGCCAGAAACAACTTGTACGCGGCCTGACATTCGGCGCGGTGAAATAACACCCTCAAGCTGCAAAGCACCAGGGCAATCAGAAGGACCTGAGATATGGGACAAATCGAACTCAAACAGGTGACCAAGTCTTTTGGCGACGTACAGGTCATTCCGCCCCTCGACCTGACTATTCAGGATGGCGAATTCACCGTCTTTGTTGGCCCGTCGGGTTGTGGTAAATCTACCTTGCTGCGTCTGATTGCAGGGCTTGAGGATATCACCACGGGCCACATCGAGATCGACGGCAAAGACGCCACCGATCTGGTGCCTGCCAAACGCGGCCTTGCGATGGTGTTCCAGTCTTATGCGCTTTACCCGCATATGTCAGTGCGTAAGAACATCGCCTTTCCGCTGCGGATGGCAAAGATGGATCAGGCAGAGATCGACCGAAGAGTGAATGCCGCCGCCGAGGTCTTGAACCTGGCCGACTACATCGACCGTCGCCCGGGCCAGCTTTCGGGGGGTCAGCGTCAGCGTGTGGCGATTGGCCGAGCGATTGTGCGCGAACCTGCCGCGTTCCTGTTTGACGAACCTTTGTCGAACCTTGACGCCGCCCTGCGCGTCGGGATGCGGATGGAGATTTCTGAACTTCATAAAAAGCTTGCAACAACAATGGTCTACGTGACACACGATCAGGTTGAGGCGATGACGATGGCCGACAAGATCGTCGTGCTGCAAGCCGGTGTGATTGAGCAGGTCGGCTCCCCGTTGGAGCTTTACCGCACACCGCGCAACACCTTTGTTGCGGGCTTTATCGGCTCTCCCAAGATGAACCTGTTGTCCGGCGAAGAGGCCGCAAAGCATGATGCCGCCACGATCGGTATCCGCCCGGAACACATCGATGTGGTTGCAGAAGGCGGCATGTGGAAGGGAACGGTTGGCGTCGCAGAGCATTTGGGCTCTGACACATTCTTCCATATCAACAATACGGGGCTGACTGACACGATCACAGTACGCGCCATCGGCGATATCAACCTGACGCATGGGGATACAATCTATCTGAACCCGCGTCTGGACGAGCTGCATAAATTTGATACGCAGGGACTGCGGATCGGTTAATGCGACTAGCCGGCAAATCTGCATTGATTACAGGTGCAGCCCGAGGCATTGGGCTGTCCTTTGCAAAGGCCTACGTGGCCGAAGGTGCGCAAGTTGCGATTGCGGATATCGATATTGCGCGCGCGCGCGCAGCGGCCGTCGAAATCGGCGATGCAGCGGTTGCGGTCCAAATGGATGTGTCTGATCCGGCAAGTGTTGCAGCGGGCGTCGAAGCGGCTGTGCAAGCCATGGGCCAGATTGATATTCTTATCAACAATGCCGCCATTTTCAGCGCCGCACCCATCGCAGAGATCACGCAAGACGACTATAAACGCGTCTTTGATATCAATGTCGGCGGCACATTGTTCACCCTTCAAGCGGTCGCCAAACATATGGTGGCGCGCGGCATCAAGGGCCGGATCATCAACATGGCGTCTCAGGCGGGACGGCGTGGCGAGGCTTTGGTCGCCGTTTATTGCGCATCCAAAGCGGCTGTTATCAGCCTGACCCAGTCGGCGGGGCTGGACCTGATTAAGCACGGCATCAATGTGAATGCGATCGCCCCCGGCGTGGTAGATGGCGAGCATTGGGATGGCGTGGATGCATTCTTTGCCAAATACGAAGGCAAGGCGCCGGGACAAAAGAAGAAAGAAGTTGGCGCGGCGGTCCCATTCGGGCGCATGGGCACGGCTGATGATCTCACCGGTATGGTCGTCTTTCTGGCCAGCGATGATGCATCCTATATCGTGGCTCAAACCTACAACGTCGATGGCGGAAATTGGATGAGCTGATGAATGTGCAAACCCATGAAAACGATGCCATGAAGCTGACCAGCCAAACGCTGACGCAATTGCCTGACGGCGTTGCTGTGCCGACTTATGACCGCAGCAAACTGACTGCTGGGATTGTCCATATCGGATTGGGCAATTTTCATCGCGCACACCAAGCCTGGTATCTGCATCGTTTGATGGAACAGGGGCTCGCGCATGATTGGGCGATTGTTGGCGCAGGTGTCCGTGCCGGTGATGCAGCCCAGCGTGACCGGCTTGCCGCGCAAGACTACCTTTACACGTTGATCGAACTCGACCCTACCCGCACCACGGCAGAGGTGATCGGCCCGATGGTTGATTTCCTGCCTGTGGCGGCAAAGAACGGACCTTTGATCGCCCGGATGACGGCCGAAGATATCCGCATCGTTGCCCTGACGGTGACAGAGGGCGGCTATTTCATTGATCCCGCGACCAAGGGTTTCGACGCGACACATCCTGATATCGTGCATGACGCGGCCAATCCCGCCACGCCCAAGACTGCCTTTGGCGCGATGATTGCAGCACTCAAAATTCGTCGTGATGCGGGCACTGGGCCGTTTACCTGCATGTGCTGTGACAATCTTCAGGGGAATGGCGCGGTCCTGCGCCAGACGGTTGTTTCATTGGCGCGCATGTCAGACCCGGCGCTGGCTGACTGGATTGACGCCAACTGCACGTTCCCCAACGCGATGGTCGATTGCATTGTGCCAGCGACTGGCCCGAATGAGCTGGCATTGGCGCGCAGCCTTGGCATCGACGATGCCGCACCGGTGTCGCATGAGAACTTTCGCCAGTGGGTGATTGAAGATGACTTCTGCGCGGGCCGTCCCGATTGGGACAAGGTCGGCGCGACGTTCACCGATGATGTGCATGGATATGAGGCGATGAAAATCAGGGTCCTGAACGGGGGCCATCAGATGATCGCCAATGCCGGAGAAGTCCTGTCGATCCAGGCTATCGCCGACTGTATGGCGCATCCCAAGATCAGTGCGCTTTATGAGAAAGTGGCGCGTTCCGAAATTCTGCCACATCTGCACCCCGTGCCAGAGATGGAACCAGATGCCTATCTTGATCGCGTCAAGACACGCTTTGCCAATCCGCGCATTGTTGATACGACCCGTCGCGTCGCCTTCGATGGCGCCTCACGGCACCCCGGTTTTGTCATTCCGTCGATCCGTGATGGCTTGGCCGCCGGAACACCCGTCAAAGGGCTCGCGTTGGTTGAGGCAGTTTGGGCGCGCATGTGCGCGGGCACCCGCGAAGATGGCAGCGTGATTGAGCCGAACGACCCATTTTGGGACGTATTGAACGCGGCCGCATTGCAGGCAAAAGTCACGCCGGCCGCATGGTTGCAGCAAAAGCAGTTTTACGGTGATTTGGGCGCGCAGTCTGGGTTCGCGCAAGCCTTTGAAGGTTGGCTCAATCTGATTTGGGATCAAGGGCTTGAGGCCGCGATTGATGCCTATCTCAAAGCCTGACCTGCCCCTATAGCCAATCGCGCAAAATAGGGATCAGCGGCACATCCGCCGCGGGCATCGGGTAGTCCCGCAATTCTTTTGCGCGCACCCATTTCAGCGCCTGCCCTTCGCGCGCTTGCGGGGTGCCTTCCCATTTGCGACAGGCAAAAAGCGGCATGAGCAGATGGAAATCATCGTAGGAATGGCTCGCGAAGGTCAGCGGGGCAAGGCAGGACGCCCAAGTGTCGATCCCCAGTTCTTCCTGTAACTCACGGATCAGGGCCGCCTCCGGTGTCTCGCCCGCTTCCACCTTGCCGCCCGGAAATTCCCAGAGCCCGGCCATGGATTTCCCTTCGGGTCGCTGCGCCAGAAGCACGCGCCCGTCGGGATCAATCAACGCAACCGCAGAGACAAGGACGACCTTCACGAACGATAATCCGCGTTGATGCTGATATAGCCGTGCGTCAGATCGCAGGTCCAAACGGTGCTTTGCCCGCCGCCAATGGCCAGATCCACGCCGATTTCAAGTTCAGCGTTCTTCATGTAGGCGCTTGCCGCGTCCTCTGAATAGTTGGGCGCCCGCCAGCCGTTTTCAGCAACCGTAATATCCCCAAACCGAATGCTCAACCTGTCCCGATCAGCGGCCGCGCCGGATTTGCCCACGGCCATGACAACACGTCCCCAATTGGCGTCTTCACCAGCGATTGCGGTCTTGACCAAGGGTGAATTGGCAATGGAAAGCGCGACTTTATGCGCGTCGGCGTTGTCTTTCGCGCCAACGACGCTGACGGTTACAAACTTTGTCGCCCCTTCACCGTCACGCACGACCTGATGCGCCAGATCACGCATCAACGCGTGCAGCGCGCTGGCGAAGGCTTCATTGCCACTGACATCAACCCGCGACGCGCCGGTTGCACAGACCATCAGACTGTCAGACGTGGAAGTGTCGCTATCGACGGTGATGCAATTGAAGGTCTTGGCGTTCAGTCCGGAAACAAGCTCTTGCAATTCAGCCTGCCTGATCTCTGCGTCCGTAAAGATATAGACCAGCATCGTCGCCATATCAGGCGCAATCATGCCCGACCCCTTGGCGATGCCAGCGATCTTGACAGGTTGTCCATGCACATCAACGGTCGCGCATGATCCCTTGGGAAAGGTGTCAGTGGTCATAATTGCCTTTGCGGCGTCACTGATGCCCGTGTCGGATTGATTTGCGTGAAGTGTCGCCACTTGTGCTGCGATCTTGTCGTGTGGCAATGGCTCACCGATCACGCCTGTTGAAGCGGTGAAGACACGCTCTACCGCGACGCCGGTCTGTGCTGCGACGCTTTGGGTCAAAGCCTCTACCGATCCGGTGCCGCGCGCGCCGGTAAAGGCGTTGGAATTCCCGGAATTCACCAGAATGGCGGCTGGCCCGCGCGGATCACCACCAAGTTTGGCCTGGCAATCCAGGACCGGTGCGGAGCGCGTCGCGGAGCGGGTGAACACACCCGCCACCGATGTGCCTGGCGCCAGAAGCGCCAGCATCACGTCCTTGCGGCCAGCATATTTCACCCCGGCAGAGGCCACAGCAAAACTTACGCCCGAAATCTTCGGCAGATCGGGAAATTGCGCAGGCGCCAAAGGTGAAATCTCCATAGGTTATTCCAGCAGTTCGAAGCTATTGATGAGGTTGGGATCGAAATCCCCATCTTCAGGGGTCACAACGATGGCATTCGCTGCAAGCTTTTCCAAGCGGGCGGCGACGGCGGCTTCACGGAGCTCGGCAGTCAATTGGCGGCGCAATTCTTCAAGTGTCGGGCGGGGTTGAACGCGGGTTTCATCCAGCGTGGCGACATGCCACCCGAATTGCGTCTGGAATGGCGCGCTCACACCACCGACTTCAAGTGCGATAATCTGGTTTTCGAATTCAGGCACCATCGCACCTTCGCCAAACCAACCCAGATTGCCGCCATTCGGCCCGGTCGGGCCCGTGGATACATCACGGGCGACATCGGCAAATGCGGCACCGTCATCAATGCGCGCTTTGGCGGCGGCGGCTTCTTGCTCAGTTTCAACCAGCAGATGGGACGCGCGGAATTCCAGAATTTCCGCAGCGTCGGCGAAACGCGCTTCATATGCCGCGACGATGTCTTTCTCCAAAATCTCATCCTGAGAAATCTGGTTCACAACCGCCGCAGACATCATCGCGCGACGTTCATTGCGAAGGGTGTATTCGATCTGTGCCGTGGTTTCTTCCAATGCGTCGGCCAGAAGCTGCTGTTGAACCAGTTGTTCAATCAGGCCATTGAACAGGATATCATTTGGGAATTGCGCATATTCTTGCGGCAAGGCGACGCGGGCCAGAATGATCTCTCCCAGGGTGATTTCGGTATCGCCAACGGTGGCCACGACTGTGTCGGCCGTGACGTCTTGCGCCTGCGCTGTGGTGGACATGAGGGCAGCAATGGCGGCGGCCCCCAAAAATGTGACATGTTTCAGCATTAAACGTTCCCTTGTTAGGCCGCGTATCCCGGCGGCGTTGACACTGTAGGGGCGGCCCCTTACATCGATTGAAAGCCCCGAGGGGGCCTAAAGTAGCGGTAATCTCGGCCCTTTCTAAGTGGCCTGCGACGGGCCTACAAGCGACCTCCTCTCAAATAGATGTCAGACAGGTGCTATCTGCGCCGCCGGAGAAAATATGCTGGGTTTCGGAACGATTGCCAAAAAGGTGTTTGGCACCGCAAACGACCGCACTGTGAATGCTGTGCGCCCGCTGGTTGACAAGATCAACGCGCTTGAACCTGAGTTCGAGGCGCTGTCGGACGATGAGATCAAAGCCCGCACCAAGACACTTGCCGAACGCGCCAACGGGGGCGAAAGCCTGGATGATTTGCTGCCAGAGGCATTTGCAAACTGTCGTGAAGCGGCCAAACGCGCATTGGGCCTGCGTGCCTTTGATACGCAGCTGATGGGCGGTATTTTCCTGCATCAGGGAAATATCGCCGAAATGAAAACGGGTGAGGGCAAGACCCTTGTTGCGACCTTCCCCGCATACCTGAATGCGCTGACCGGCAAGGGCGTGCATATCGTGACCGTCAACGACTATCTGGCCAAACGCGACAGCGAATGGATGAGCAAGGTTTATGGCGCGTTGGGTCTGACCACGGGTGTGATTTACCCCCAACAGCCAGAAGCGGAAAAGAAAACCGCCTATGCCTGCGACGTGACCTATGCCACGAACAATGAGCTGGGCTTTGACTATCTGCGCGACAACATGAAATCCGAGCTGAACCAGATGTTCCAACGTCACCACAACTTCGCAATTGTGGATGAGGTTGACAGTATTCTGATCGATGAGGCGCGGACGCCGCTGATTATCTCCGGTCCGGCCCAGGACCGCAGTGAAATGTACGCGGCGATTGACAAAATTGTCCCCGATGTGTCCGACGATCACTACACGCTTGATGAAAAGACCCGTCAGGTGACCTACACCGACGAAGGCAACGACTTCATCGAAGCAAAGCTGTCAGAGGCCGGTTTGCTGCCTGAAGGCCAAACGCTTTATGACCCCGAAAGCGCGACGTTGGTCCACCACGTGAACCAGTCATTGCGCGCTCATAAGCTGTTCACCAAAGACAAAGACTATATCGTGCGCGACAATGAGGTCGTTTTGATCGACGAATTCACGGGCCGTATGATGGCCGGTCGTCGTCTGTCCGATGGTCTGCATCAGGCGATTGAGGCGAAGGAAAACTGCGCCATCAAGCCAGAGAACGTGACCTTGGCCTCTGTGACGTTCCAGAACTACTTCCGTCTTTACGAAAAGCTGGGCGGCATGACCGGTACGGCTGCGACTGAAGCGGATGAATTCAAGGAAATCTACAACCTCGGCGTGGTCGAGGTGCCAACGAACCGGCCGATCGCACGTGCTGACGAAGACGATCAGGTCTACCGCACCGCGACCGAGAAATTTGCGGGTATTGTTGAGGAAATCAAAGAGGCCCACGCCAATGGACAACCGATCCTTGTTGGTACGACCTCTATCGAAAAGTCAGAGCAACTGGCCGCTCTTCTGCAGGCGGAAGGTATTACGTTCAACGTGCTGAACGCCCGCCAGCACGAAAAGGAAGCGCAGATTGTTGCCGATGCCGGTAAGCTGAACGCGGTCACGATTGCCACAAACATGGCGGGTCGCGGTACCGACATTCAGCTTGGGGGTAACGTGGAAATGCGTGTCCTTCAGGCTGTGGCAGAAGACCCTGAGGCGGACATCGAAGCGCTGCGTCAGAAGATCGAAGCCGAAGTGGCCGATGAAAAAGAGAAGGTGAAAGCCGCTGGTGGCCTGTTCGTTCTGGCGACAGAGCGTCACGAAAGCCGTCGGATCGATAACCAGTTGCGCGGTCGTTCGGGCCGTCAGGGTGACCCGGGTCGTTCCGCTTTCTTCTTGTCGCTGGAAGATGATCTGATGCGCATCTTTGGCTCTGAGCGGTTGGAAAAAGTTCTCGCCGGTCTTGGCATGAAAGAGGGCGAAGCGATTGTGCACCCTTGGGTGAACAAGTCGCTGGAACGCGCGCAGGCGAAGGTTGAAGGCCGTAACTTCGACATTCGCAAACAGTTGTTGAAATTCGATGATGTGATGAATGAGCAGCGCAAGGTGATCTTCTCGCAGCGTCGCGAAATCATGGAAGCCAAAGACCTGTCAGAGGTCACCAAAGACATGCGCGATCAGGTAATCGATGACCTTGTCGATCAATACATGCCGCCAAAATCATATGCGGATCAATGGGATACCGAAGGTCTTGGCGCAGATGTGACCGAACATATCGGCATTGAGGTGCCGGTTGTGGATTGGGCCGCTGAGGAAGGCGTGGATGATGATGTCATCCGCGAACGTCTTGAGGAAGCCGCCGACACCTACATGAACGAAAAGACCGAAGCCTTCGGCGCAGAGACCATGCGCAACGTGGAAAAGCAGCTTTTGCTGCAAACCATCGATGCCAAATGGCGCGAGCATTTGTTGACGCTTGAACACCTGCGCTCTGTCGTTGGTTTCCGTGGGTATGCGCAGCGTGACCCGCTTAATGAGTACAAGACCGAAGGGTTTCAGCTCTTTGAAAGCATGTTGGATGGGTTGCGGACAGATGTGACCAAGAAGCTGTCGCAGATCCGGCCGATGTCGAAGGAAGAGCAGGAACAATTGGTCGCGCAGATGCGTCAGCAGCAACAAGCGGCTGCCGCTGCCGCCGCCGCAGCAGCCCCTGCTGCCGCAACTGCGAGCGCGAACGCCAAGCCGGGCTTTGTTGAAGATGACCCGACGACCTGGGGCAACCCGGGCCGCAATACGGCGTGCCCTTGCGGGTCAGGTAAGAAGTTCAAGCAATGTCACGGGCGGTTGGCCTAGTCGGCCAGCAACCCTTCGGCGCGGAAGCTGAGTTCGCATGATCTTCCGATAATCAGGTGATCGTGCAGCGTGATGCTGAGCGCCTTGGCCGCGGTATTGATTTGTTTTGTCATCGCAATATCCGCGACAGATGGCGTCGGGTCGCCCGATGGATGGTTGTGGACCAAGATGATCGATGCTGCATTGAGCTGAAGCGCCCGTTTCACGATTTCACGGGGGTAGACGGGCACATGATCGACCGTGCCCTGGGCTTGTTCTTCATCTGCGATGACCGTGTTTTTAGTGTCTAGGAACAGGATGCGAAACTGCTCCGTTTCGCGGTGGGCCATTGTCGTGTGGCAATAATTCAGTAGCGCATCCCAGCCTGAAACGACATGGCGCTGCATGACCTTGGCCCGCGCGAGGCGATGCGCAGCAGCTTCCACCACCTTGAGTTCAACCGCGACGGCTTCGCCAACGCCTTCAATGGCCTGCAAGTCCGTGATGCTGGCGGACAGCACGCGGTTGAAATCGCCGAAAACGTCAATCAACTGCCGCGCCAGTGGTTTGACGTCCTGGCGTGGCAGCGCGCGAAACAAGACCAGTTCGAGCAACTCATAGTCGGGCACCGCTGATGCCCCACCTTCAACAAACCGCGCACGCAGCCGTTTGCGATGATCGCGGACATAGGACGGCAAGCGCCCTTTTTGCAAGGGCGTCACGTCGGTCACATCATCAAGATCGGAGAAAAGAGAAGGCGCTTCGGCAAAATGGGACATGCCGCATTATGCCGAAGTGTTGGTTACCGTTCTGTTAACCCTTCATGGAATCCCAGAAGCTTTTCACAGACGCGAAAAAGCTGGAGCCTTGTGGGTTGTTGTCTTCGCTGAGCTGGTCGAATTCCTTGAGGATTTCGCGTTGCCGCGTTGTCAGCTTCACGGGTGTTTCCACCGCCAGTTCGATGAACATATCGCCCGTGCCACCGCCGCGCAGCGCCGGCATCCCTTTGCCACGCAGGCGCATCTGGCGACCGGATTGCGATCCTTCGGGTACTTTCACCCGGCTGCGGCCACCGTCGATTGTCGGCACTTCGATCTCACCACCCAAGGCGGCGGTCGCAATGGACACCGGGACACGGCAGAAAAGATTGGACGCCTCACGTTCAAACAGCGCATGATCGTTGACCTCAATGAAAATATAGAGATCGCCGGTCGGCCCGCCGCGCATACCCGCTTCACCTTCGCCCGCCAGACGAATGCGTGTGCCGGTTTCAACACCCGCCGGGATGTTGACGGAAAGCGATTTTTCCTTCTCGACGCGGCCTTGGCCGTGACAGGTTTTGCAGGGGTCTTTGATCGTCTGGCCCATGCCGGAACACGTCGGGCAGGTGCGTTCAACGGTGAAGAAACCCTGCTGTGCGCGCACCTTGCCCATGCCGGAACATGTCGGGCAGGTCTGCGGTTCTGATCCGCCTTCTGCACCGGTGCCACTGCATGATCCGCAGCTTACTGCCGTGGGGACATTGACCGTCTTTTGCATCCCCGAAAACGCATCTTCGAGGTTGATCCGCAGATTGTAACGCAGGTCATTGCCGCGCTGTGCCGCACTGCGGCGTCCACCGCCACGACCGCCCATGAAATCACCAAAGAGATCATCGAATACGTCCGAGAACGCGCTGCCAAAGTCACCCTGCCCACCACGCGGGCCGCCGCCGCCCATGCCGTTTTCAAACGCGGCATGACCATAGCGGTCATAGGCAGCCTTTTTGTTGTCGTCCTTAAGAACTTCGTAGGCTTCATTGGCTTCTTTGAACTGTGCTTCGGCGTTGGGGTTGTCGGCGTTGCGATCCGGGTGCAGCTCTTTCGCCTTTTGGCGGTAACCTTTCTTGATCGCAGCAGCATCGGCGCCCTTCGCGACGCCAAGCACTTCATAATAATCACGTTTTGCCATGTGAATTTCCCCCTTGGGAATGAAAACGACCGGCCCGGTTCAAGGGGCCGGCCAATTCTCAGCGGCGCATGGCCTTAGTTGTCACGCTTTTCGTCGTCCAGATCCTCGAAATCCGCATCGAGGATTTCTTCGTCCGCGCCCGGCGTATCAGGCTCAGCTTCGCCAGCCTCTTCCTGGCTGGCTTTGTAGATCGCTTCACCCAACTTCATCGCAGCTTCTGTCACGTTCTGGATGCCGGACTTGATCTTCTCGGCAGTGCCGTCTTCCAGATCATCCTTCAGCGCGGCAATTGCCAGTTCGATCGCTTCGATCGTTGTTGGGTCAACCTTATCGGCATGCTCTTCCATCGACTTTTCGGTCGAGTGGATCAGGCTTTCCGCCTGGTTCTTGGCGTCCACCAACTCACGGCGTTCCTTGTCGGCCTCAGCGTTGGCTTCGGCGTCCTTGACCATTGCTTCGATGTCGTCATCAGACAGACCGCCAGAGGCTTGGATCGTGATCTTTTGCTCTTTGCCGGTGCCTTTGTCTTTCGCCCCGACCTCCACAATGCCGTTGGCGTCGATGTCGAATGTGACTTCGATCTGTGGCAGGCCGCGTGGCGCTGGCGGGATTTCTTCAAGGTTGAACTGACCCAGCATCTTGTTGTCTGCCGCCATCTCACGCTCACCCTGGAACACGCGCAACGTCACGGCGTTCTGGTTGTCTTCAGCGGTTGAGAACACCTGAGACTTTTTCGTCGGGATCGTTGTGTTCCGGTCGATCAGGCGTGTGAAGACACCGCCAAGGGTTTCAATACCCAGGGACAATGGTGTGACGTCCAGCAGAACCACGTCTTTGACGTCGCCTTGCAGAACACCGGCCTGAATAGCCGCACCCATTGCAACCACTTCGTCAGGGTTCACACCTTGGTGCGCTTCCTTGCCGAAAAACTTCGCGACTTCTTCCTTGACGCGCGGCATACGTGTCATACCGCCAACCAACACGACTTCGTCGATGTCGGATGTGGACAGGCCTGCATCCTTGATCGCTTCCTTGCATGGTTTCAGCGATGCTTTGATAAGGTCGCTCACAAGGCTTTCCAGCTTCGCACGTGTCAGCTTCATCACCATGTGCAATGGCTGGCCGTTCGCCCCCATAGAGATAAAAGGCTGGTTGATTTCCGTGCTGGAAGAAGACGATAATTCGATCTTCGCCTTTTCCGCCGCTTCCTTCAAACGCTGCAAGGCCATTTTGTCTTTGGTCAGGTCGACTTGGTTTTCCTTTTTGAACTCATCCGCGAGGTAGTTCACGATGCGCATGTCGAAGTCTTCACCACCAAGGAACGTGTCGCCGTTGGTGGATTTCACCTCAAACAGACCGTCGTCGATCTCAAGGATGGTCACGTCGAAAGTACCGCCGCCAAGGTCATAGACTGCGATTGTCTTGGTTTCGGTTTTGTCGAGGCCGTAAGCAAGGGCCGCCGCTGTCGGCTCGTTGATGATCCGCAACACTTCGAGGCCCGCGATCTTGCCGGCATCTTTGGTCGCCTGACGCTGTGCGTCGTTGAAGTATGCAGGTACGGTGATAACCGCCTGTGTCACATCTTCGCCAAGGTAAGTCTCAGCGGTTTCTTTCATTTTGCCGAGGATGAAAGCAGAGATCTGGCTCGGGGAGTATTTCTCACCCTTGGCTTCGACCCATGCGTCACCATTGCCGCCATTGATGACTTCGAACGGCATGTTCTTTTTGTCCTTCGCAAGGTCCTTGTCGTCGAACCGACGACCGATCAGACGCTTGACTGCGAAGATTGTGTTTTCAGGATTTGTCACAGCTTGACGTTTTGCCGGCTGGCCCACCAGACGTTCATCGTCGGTGAATGCGACGATGGATGGTGTGGTGCGTGCCCCTTCAGCGTTTTCGACAACACGTGGCTTTGCGCCGTCCATGATCGCGATACAAGAGTTCGTCGTTCCCAGGTCGATACCAATAACTTTGGCCATTTTTCAAATCCCTCTACTTTAGGCGGTTTGAGCAGCGCGAACCCACTTTCGGCACCCGCGCCAGTTTCATGTGTGAAGCAGGGCGCTACGTCCCAAAACTTCGATCTTGGCGTATATAGGGTTGCCTCTTTGGGGCTGCAAGCGGTGTGGGTGCTGCAAAACGGGGAAAAGGAGTCTAATTTTCAGGGCTTCGGTCGGATTTGCGCGTTATCGGCCCGCTGACCAACTTGCAGACACGTGTTTGCGGGTGAAAAACTCTGCCATCAACCCGATCATCATGATGACGATACTGAGGTAAATTGGATACATCAGTGATGTCTGAAAGGGGTTGTAATGCAAAAAGATGAAGCCGCGCCCCTGGTCAATTGTATGAAAGAGCGGGTTCCATTCAAAAAACGGCATCATCGAGGCTGGCAGCGAGTTTGCCAAGAACATCTTTCCTGACGCGATCATGTTCAGCCGCCGGTAAAGCTGCGAGATCACTCCCGTCAGATTTGGGAGCCACGGGCCCAAGGCAAGGAAAAGCAGCCCGACAACACATCCGCTGTACCACGCCATCAAGAACATAATCAGCGCACCACCCGGTTGATCGATTGTGATGGGCGTGACGATGATATGATACGCGGCCAAAACGATGACGATGGTCAAGAATTGCTGGTACAGGCTTGCCAGAGCCGCAGATATGATCCCCACGATTGCATTCATCGGCGCGTGCTGCATCACCGAAGATGTCGCGTTTCCGCCGCTTTGGACCGCAGAGACAGCCGCGATATGCGTCATAAACAGAAACACGCCGCTCATGATATAAAGCAGAAAATCCCCGCGCACCGGGGACCCGCGCACCCCGATCAGCATGAACATCCCGTAAAACACCACAACAAGGGTCAAACCCTGCGCCATCGCAAAGAGCAATCCAACGACGGCATTCCGGTGACCGCCACGCAGGTTGTGAACAATCGTGTGGTAGATCACGCCCATCATCGCAAACAAGCGGCGTGTCTTGCCTCTGGGGACGTGCGGTTGGAACATGCTGAATTTCAGCTCCATTAGGTGAAGGTGGGCCTCGGGCGTACAGCCCTTCGCGCAAACCTTGCTGATTGCCTGAAGTCAAAGCATAAGCAATCTTGGCAAAGCGATCAATGATGGGGTGCTGTTCATGGACTACGAAAAGCTAACGCAAGTCATCCGGCGCTTGGCCCTTCAGGCGGGTGACAAGATCATGGAGATCTATGACAGCGCCGATTTTGACGTCCGGGCCAAAAGTGACGACAGCCCAGTTACCGCAGCCGATGAAGCGGCCGATGCCATTATCAGCACCGGGTTGCGTCAGGCATTTCCCGATGTGGCGCTCGTGACAGAGGAACAGGCGGCATCGCACGCGCAAACAGTTGAGACATTCCTGATCGTCGATCCCCTGGATGGCACCAAGGAATTCATCAAGCGGCGTGGCGATTTTACCGTCAATATAGCGTATGTGCTTGAAGGCCGTCCGGTGCGCGGTGTTGTCTACGCACCTGCGCGGGGACGGCTCTTCTTTACAGATGCGACCGGGCAAGCGGTTGAAGAAACCGGCGTTTTCGACAAAAACATTCTTGGGCCTGTGGCGCCGATAGCGGTTTCCAAACCCGATAACGCAGCCCTGCTCGTGGTCGCGTCGAAATCGCACCGTGATGCTGCGACTGATGCCTATATCAGTAAATACAACACTAAGGACATGAAAAGCGCGGGGTCGTCTTTGAAGTTCTGTTTGGTCGCAACCGGTGAAGCTGATCTTTATCCCCGCGTGGGGCGCACAATGGAATGGGATACCGCAGCAGGCCACGCCGTACTTTCCGGGGCGGGCGGGCATGTCGTGCGCTTTGATGACCACACAGAGCTGCGCTACGGCAAGCCGATATTCGAAAATCCGTTCTTCATCGCCTATGCCCCCGGCGTCAATCTGGAGCAGCCCTAATGTCCGTCCTTATTGCAATTCCTGCGCGATATGCCTCCACCCGCTATCCCGGCAAACCACTTGTCACTTTGCAAGGTGCCTCTGGAGAGGCAAAAAGCCTGATCCGGCGGTCATGGGATGCGGCATGTGCCGTGAAGGGCGTTGACCGTGTTGTCGTGGCGACTGACGATGATCGCATAGCAAAGGCGGCCGTGGCTTTCGGGGCAGATGTGGTGATGACGTCACCGGCATGCGCAAACGGAACAGAGCGTTGCGCAGAGACCCTGGAAAACATCGCTGAGGACTTTGAAATCATCGTTAATCTTCAGGGTGATGCGCCGCTCACCCCTGCATGGTTTGTCGCGGATCTGGTGCAAGGGCTGCGCGACAATCCTGCGGCACAGGTTGCAACGCCTGTCTTGCGGACCGAAGGGAAGGCCTTGAACGGGCTGTTGCAGGACCGTCGCGCAGGGCGCGTGGGCGGCACGACGGCTGTCTTTGGCGCAGATCACAACGCGCTCTATTTCTCGAAAGAGGTAATCCCCTACACAGGACAGTCATATGGCGACGGTGACGAAACGCCTGTTTTTCATCATGTCGGTGTCTACGCCTATCGGCCCGAAGCGCTTCTGGCCTATCCGCAATGGGCAACTGGCCCGCTTGAAGCGCTCGAAGGACTTGAGCAGCTGCGATTCCTCGAACGTGGCGTGCCGATGCTTTGCGTGGAGGTAGACGCGCACGGGCGGCAGTTTTGGGAGCTTAACAATCCCGAAGATGTGCCACGGATCGAAGCGATGTTGGCGGAAATGGGCCACGCATAGGCAGAAAATGACCGCCGGGGATGGAAATAGGCGATATTTTGATGAAATGGCCTTAATATCGTGCTGTTAACCATCTAGGGGTTATGGTCGAGGAAATTGTTATTCGGTGGTGCAGTCATGCAAAGAAAAGTGACAAAAGCGGTCTTTCCGGTTGCCGGTCTGGGCACGCGCTTTTTGCCTGCAACCAAGTCCGTGCCCAAAGAGATCATGACACTGGTGGACCGCCCTTTGATCCAATACGCCATTGATGAAGCACGCGCCGCCGGGATTGAGGATTTTATTTTCGTCACGGCACGCGGCAAATCTGCGTTGGAAGACTACTTTGATGTCTCGCCCGATCTGGAGGCATCGCTGGAGCAATCCGGCAAGACCGCGCTTCTTGAAATCCTGCGCAACACCAATATGGACAGCGGCACGATCGCCTATCTGCGCCAGCACAAAGCGCTGGGCCTTGGCCACGCTGTGTCTTGCGCGCGCAAGATGATTGGGGATGAACCTTTTGCTGTGATTTTGCCAGATGACGTCATCGCAGCGGAAAAACCCTGCCTGCAACAAATGGTCGAGGCCCATGCGGAAACCGGCGGCGCCATGGTCGCCACGATGGAGGTTTCGCCTGAGCAAGCATCGTCATACGGTGTTTTGGATATCGCGGGCCAGGATGGGCGGATTGTGAAGGTCAGCGGGATGGTTGAAAAGCCGCCGATGGGCACCGCGCCCTCCAATCTGGCAGTGATCGGGCGTTATATCCTGACGCCACAGGTCTTGAAGAACTTCGATCATATCGGGCGCGGCGCCGGTGGGGAAATCTAGCTGACCGATGCCATCGCCGCTGAGATTAACGCCGGGCGCGATGTCTTTGGCTATCGGTTCGCTGGGGAACGCTATGACTGCGGTTCCAAAGCGGGCTTCTTGCAGGCAACTGTCGCTTTTGCCTTGGCACGCGACGATCTTCGCGATGAATTTGCGGAGTTTCTGGCGGAAATGCACGCAGTCCAAAAGGCTGCGCAATAGGGTTGTCTGGCAGAGCCCTTTCATCCGAGAAGGGATTGCCTGGGCTTTGGGGGGCATATCGCCTGCGCTGGAAACGTCGCCGGTTTCTGTTTCGGATTTGGCGCAAGCGCAAGCAAATCAAGCCACTTCAAAATCGCATCGCAGAGGTCGCGCAGGACGCGATCCTTGTTTTTGCGACCATGCGCAACGAAATGGTGCGGCTGCCTCATTTTTTGGCGCATTACCGTGCGTTGGGTGTCGATCACTTCCTGATCGTAGACAACGGCAGTGACGACGGGACGGTTGCCTATCTGGCGGACCAACCGGATGTCTCGGTTTGGCAGACGCAAAAGTCTTATCGGCTGGCGCGTTTTGGAATGGATTGGGTCGGGTGGCTTCAATGGCGATATGGCCACGACCATTGGTGCCTGACCGTCGATGCGGATGAGCTGCTGATATATCCAGACCACGATGCAAAAGACCTCAAGGCGCTGACTGCCTGGCTTGACGGCAAGGGTATTTCGTCAATGGGTGCGCTGATGCTGGAATTATACCCCGAAGGCCCCATTCAGGATGTCCAATACACGCCGGGAGACGACCCAACAGAGGCTCTGTGTTGGTATGATGCGGATAACTACACGCAGCAGTATCACCCCTACTACGGCAATCTGTGGATTCAAGGCGGGGTCCGGCGGCGGGTGTTCTTTGACCGCGAACCGGCGCGCGCGCCAACGCTGAGCAAGACGCCTTTGGTACGGTGGAACAGGCGCTTCGCTTATGTCAGCTCAACCCATCAAATTTTGCCGCGCTATTTGCATGATGTCTTTGACCCTGAGGGACAAACCAAAGTGACCGGCGTCTTATTGCACACAAAATTCCTGCCTGTCATTGCTGAGAAATCCGCAGAAGAGCTGACCCGCCAACAGCATTTTCAGAATTCCGAAGCCTATGTGACCTACCACCAGCAATTGACGGAAAACCCCGACCTTTGGCACAAGACTGCGCAACGCTACGAGGGGGCCGAAAAACTCATTGCGCAAGGGTTGATGTCAAAAGGCGATTGGGTCTGATATGCCGGCGGAGGGGATGAAAAACAGGTCACGGCGCTCTTGGGGATTTTGACATCATATCGGTTGCGATGGCAGCGTAAGTGGTTGCGTCTGCGGGCCTTGCGCAAAGCGGCCGTCGTGAAGCCTGTCGCAGATCGCACGGATGGGATCGGACCGGATGATATCCTGCTGTTCTGCGCGTTCCGCAATGAGGATGTGCGCCTGCCGTATTTTCTGGACTACTACCGCAAGCTGGGCATCGACCACTTCGTTATGGTCGATAATGACAGCAGTGATGCAGGTGCTGCCTTTCTTGCCAACCAGCCGGATGTTTCACTTTGGTCAACGCATGATGCCTACGGGGATGCGCGGTTTGGCATGGACTGGCTCACCTATCTGCAAGGCCGATTTGCCCCCGGTCATTGGGCGCTCACCGTCGATGTGGATGAGTTTTTTGTCTATCCCTTCTGCGACACGCGCCCGATCCGTGCCCTGGCTGATTGGCTGGACGCATCCAACGTCCGCTCATTCGGCGCGATGTTGCTGGATATGTATCCAAAAGGCCCGGTCAGCGCGTCCCGCTACACCAAAGGCGCGGACCCGTTCGAGATCGCCAATTGGTTTGATCCCGGCAATTATACGATGACCATGAACAAACTTTTGCGGAATCTCTGGATACAAGGCGGCCCGCGCGCCCGGACGTTTTTTTCCAGCAAACCCAAGCAGGCACCTGCGCTCAACAAGGTCCCCTTCGTGAAATGGCGCAAGCCCTATGCCTATGTCAGCTCAACCCATATGATTTTGCCGCGCGGGCTGAACCTCGTTTATGACCAGCAGGGCGGTGAAAAAACATCCGGGATATTGCTGCACGCGAAGTTCCTCGACACCTTCGCTGGGCGCGCGCAGGAGGAAGCGCAGCGCGGTGAGCATTATCAAGCGGGTCAGGAATACCAGTCATACGCGGACAGGCACGGCGCGGACCCGGATTTCTGGTGCCAGTGGAGCGAGCAATATATCAATTGGCGCCAGCTTGAAGTCCTGGGGCTGATGTCAAAGGGAAACTGGGCATGAGTTTGGGCATTGTCATGCTGGTGCATACCGCCTTTGACCGCGCCGAACAAATGGTGCGTGTCTGGGATGCCGCCGGTTGCCCCGTCGTGATCCATGTGGACAGCGAGGTCGGCCAGGAGACCCATGATGCCTTCAAACATGCTTTGGCGGATCTTGCCAACGTGCGCTTTTGTGCGCGCAACCGCTGTGAATGGGGGACATGGGGCCTTGTTGCGGCTTCGCAAACGGCGGCGACAATGCTGCTTGAAGACTTCCCCGACGTTTCGCATGTCTATCTTGCATCGGGGGCTTGCCTGCCGCTGCGCCCCGTGGATGAGCTGATCGCGTTTCTGATCGATCATCCCGACACCGATTTTATCGAAAGCGCGACAACCGCCGATGTGCCTTGGACTGTTAGCGGGCTGGACCGGGAACGCTTCACGCTGCGCTTTCCCTTCGCCTGGAAGAAGCGCCGCAAGCTGTTTGACAGCGCCGTCAAGCTGCAACAAATGTTAGGTTATACGCGGAAAACTCCGGACGGGCTGGTGCCGCATATGGGGTCGCAATGGTGGTGTCTGACGCGGCAAACGCTCGATGCGATTTTGCAGGATCCCAACAGGCCGGCCTACGACCATTATTTCCGGCAGGTCTGGATTCCTGACGAAAGCTATTATCAAAGCCTTGTCCGGATACATGCCCGCCGGGTGGAGAGCCGGTCCCTGACCTTGGCGAAGTTCGATTTTCAGGGCAAGCCACATATCTTTTTTGATGACCATATGCAGTTATTGCGCCGGTCTGACTGTTTTGTTGCTCGCAAGATTTGGAAGGATGCAGAGCTGCTTTACCGCAGTTTTCCACGAAAGAATGACCCTGATTGCGCGAAGGCGGCGCCGAATACCGGGACGGTTGACCGGCTCTTTTCGCAGGCTGCGATGCGCCGCACTCTGGGTCGGCCGGGGCTATATATGCAAAGCCGGTTCCCCAGTATCGACCGGGAAAACGGCGTTGCGGCAGCGCGTTATACTGTGTTGCAGGGCTTTGATGATGTGTTTGAGCAGTTCCAGAATTGGCTGGCCCGGCGCACCGGGGCACAGGTGCATGGCCATCTCTATGCCAAGGACCGCGCGCATTTTGCCGGTGATGGCAAGATCTACAAAGGCGGGTTGTCCGACCATCCGCGGTTGCGGGATTATAATGCCACGATGTTCCTGACCAATCTGGTCTGGAACGGGCGCGAGGACTATCATTGCTTCCAATTCGGCCCCGCCGACAGCCAGGACATCCGCTGGACCATCGCGCGCGATACCAATGCCAGCATCTGGGTGATTTCGGGTGCTTGGGCGATCCCGCTTTTCAGGTCCGGTCGTGCCGCAAGCGACGTGCGGGCCGAAGCTGCGCGGTTGCAGCGGATTGAAAATGCATTCCTCAAGACGTTGCGCGGACCAAATGCGCATGCGCGCATCTCGATCATGTCATTGGCCGAATTCATTCAGGCGCCGACAGATGCCTTGCAAACGATCATCGACGATATTGCTGGCCACAGGGGCAAGGCGGTGTCAGAGCCGCCCAAGATGGCGGATTTGGACGGTTTGGCCGATTTCCTGCAGGACTTGCGTAACCAGGGTATGCACCCGTTCCTGACCGGCGATATCACCCAAGGTGATGCGCGGCAGGCCAAGCGCGATGCGCCGCCGAAGCCTTATATCGTGGCGCGGAAATGAAGCCTTTTGACTATTTCATCATACTGGCGGGTATGCGCACAGGCTCTAACCTGCTTGAAGTCAACCTGAACGCGCTTGCAGGTGTCAGTTGCCATGGCGAGGCGTTCAACCCTTCTTTTGTGGGCGGTCCCAAGACGGACATGCTGTTGGGAGTTGATCTGGCAACGCGTGAAAACGACCCCACGGCGCTGCTTGAAAAGATCAAACAGAGCGATACTCTCGCCGGGTTTCGTTTCTTTCACGATCACGATCCGCGTATTCTCGACATCTGCTTGAACGACCGGCGCTGCGCCAAGATCATCCTGAGCCGCAATCCCGTCGATAGTTTTGTCAGCTGGAAAATCGCGCAGGCAACGGGGCAATGGAAGCTGACCAACGCGACAAAGACGAAGTCGCAGGTTGTCACCTTTGATGGGAACGCATTCCGCGATCACGTTGACGCGCTCGGAGAGTTCCATTCAAAGCTGCGCCACAGACTGCAAACCACGGGGCAAGCGGTGTTTCATCTGCGGTATGATGATTTGCGCGATGTGGATGTTCTCAATGGGCTCGCCGCTTATCTGGGTACCGACGCGCGGCTGTCCAACGTTGATAAGAAACTCAAGAAGCAGAACCCCGAACCATTGCAGGACAGGGTCGCAAACTACGATGAGATGCGGCAGGCGCTGCATGAGATTGACCCCTTCAATCTCGACCATCTGCCGCAATTTGAACCGATGCGTGGGCCGGCAATCCCGACCTATGTTGCCGCACCGCAGTCGGCGCTGATGTACATGCCGCTCAGGTCTGGTCCTGATCGGGCTGTGATGGCGTGGTTGGCTGAATTGGACGGGATGGCGGTGGAAGAGCTGCTCACCCAGTTCTCACAGAGAACATTGCGAGCATGGCAAAGCCTGCACGGGCCGCATCGGCGCTTTGCTGTTGTCAGGCATCCACTGGCGCGTGCGCATGTGGCCTATTGTGATCGGATCGTCGGGCAAGGTGCGGCGCAATTGCCGGAGATCAGGGCGAACCTGCGCCGTGTACATGATCTGCGCATTCCCGCTGACGGGACCGATTTCACAGGGCGGGACGGCTATGACGTGGCCGCGCACGCGCAAGGATTTGCGGGTTTCCTCAGGTTCCTGCGCCATAATTTGGCGGGGCAGACCAGCATTCGCGTTGATCCATCATGGGCCAGTCAGAACGTCTTGTTGCAAGGCATGGCGCAGGTCGCCGCGCCTGATGCGGTTCTTCGCGAAGATGCATTGGCAACAGGATTGCCACATCTGGCGGCGCAAATCGGAATAACGGATTGTCCGGTTTGGACGGGCGGCGCGCACAAAAGGCAAACATGGTTGCGCGAAATCTATTCGCCGGAACTTGAGCGTGCAGCGCGTGACGCCTACGCGCAGGACTACCGTGTGTTCGGGTTCGAAAACTGGACCTAGGCGGCCTGTGACGCGTGAATTTCGGTCAGAATCGTGTGCAGCGTACCGGCGTCCGTATTCGCCCGCAGCTTTGAACAGATACCGTCATGGCGCAATGTGCGCGACACAAGTGCGAGCGCCTTGAGATGGTCAGCGCCGGCTTTTTCCGGCGCCAGCAGTGCAAAAACCAGATCGACGGGCTGGCGGTCAACAGCCTCAAAGTTCAGTGGTTTTTCAAGTCGCAGGAACAAGCCAACGACATGGTCAAGCTCTGGCAGGCGTGCGTGGGGCAGCGCAATGCCCTGCCCAACGCCTGTCGGTCCGAGATTTTCGCGCTCGATCAGCGCGTCAACGACAGAAGTCGCGTCCAAGCCATAAGCAGAACTGGCAAGTTCACCCAGATCGTGGAAAAGCCGCTTTTTGCTTGTGCATGATGAAATCGTCTTTACCGCATCCTGCTTCAAGATAGTGCCAAGCTGCATCAGATCTGTCTTTCTTAGGGGGCAGCGCCTAGCCCGAAGATTTCGGGTCGACCCAGCCAATATTTCCATCATCGCGCCGGTAAACGACGTTCAGCTCGCTGTTCTTTTCGTTCCTGAATACCAGAACAGGAGCACTCGCTAGTTCCATCTGCATGACGGCTTCGCCAACCGACAATGAAGGGATCTTTGCTTCCATCTCAGCGACAATGATCGGCGCGCCGTCGTCTTGCCCTGAGTCGTCAGTCTCATCCCTTGATTCAAGGATATATGAGCCTGCGTCCGAAAGTTCAACCGGTTGCGAGCGCTCTTTATGGTGGTCCTTCAAGCGACGCTTATACCGTCTAAGTTGTTTATCCATCTTCTCGGAGCTGGCGTCAAAGGCGGCATAAATTTCCGTCGCCTTTCCAGTCGCTTGTGCGTTCAGTCCAGTGGAAAGATGCACAACGGACTCGCAGATATATTCATGAGCGGACTTGGAGAAAACCACATAGGCCTCGGTCGGTCGGCCTGCATACTTGCTTAGGATTTCTTCCAATTCGGTCTTCACATGCGTTTGCAGAGCTTCGCCAATATCGATCTGTTTTCCGCTGATTTGGTAACGCATCGTATCTCCTTTATTGGGTCATGGGACATCGTGACGGCACAGCCAAGGGCTGTTTGGCGTCAAAGTCTCAAAGTCGGTTATTTTGATAACGCGCTGAAATCATTTCTCTTATCCGATAGCTCTGGCGGGAGGCCAGCATAGCTGCGGGGAAAGAAGTCAGTTTCGTCATCAAGGGTATTTGGCGTCAGATTGCCAGCGCTTGTCAATGATCCTCGGGGCGCTCTGACCAAAAGAATCAGTTCACGCGGAAATTATTTCCCAAATAGACGCGCCGCACATTGTCGTCGCGGATGACTTCCTGCGTTGTGCCGCTCATCAAGACTTTGCCATCATGCAGAATATAGGCCCGGTCCACAATTTGCAGGGTTTCCTGTACGTTGTGATCCGTGATGAGCACACCGATTCCGCGGTTTTTGAGGTCCGCAACGAGGTGACGGATCTCGCCCACGGCAATCGGGTCAACACCGGCAAAAGGTTCGTCCAGCAGGACATATTTCGGACCGGAAGCCAGACAGCGTGCGATCTCAACCCGCCGTCGTTCACCACCCGACAGCGCCATTGCAGACGCACGCCGCAGGTGTTCGATTGAAAACTCCGACAGCAGCTCTTCCAGCCGTTTGGCACGTTCATGCCAGTCGGGGACTGCGATTTCGAGGATCGACATAATGTTGTCCTCGACACTCATGCCGCGGAAGATCGACATCTCTTGCGGCAGATAGCCAATGCCCAACTGCGCCCGACGGTACATTGGCAAAGCCGTGACATCCCGCCCGTCAATCACGACCCGTCCCCCTTCCGGTGTCACCAACCCTGCAATCGCATAGAAGCACGTCGTTTTGCCTGATCCGTTCGGCCCGAGCAACGCAACAACTTCGCCGCGTCCAAGCTCAATGCTCACGTCCCGAATGACGGGCCGCTTGCGATAGCTTTTGCGCAGGTTGACAATTTGCAGACCGGCATCGCCGTCTTGAATATGCAAGGTGGGCCTGGTGGTCATTCGTCGCCACCTTGTTGCAACACAGTACGCACGCGCCCTTGCATCGTGGCTGTGCCGTCGGTGACATTGATCCGCATTTCTTGCGCGGAAATGGCGCTGGCCCCTTGTGTCAGCAACACATCCCCCGACAGCAAAAGCAGGCCAGTGGTGACATCATAATTCGCCTCTTGCGCTTCTGCGGCCTCGGTTGCGGTCACGAAGGTCACCCCGCCAGAGGCCAAAAGCCGTGCGATTTGTGCGGTGCTATCGCCATAGACGACCTCAACCCGCCCCGCGGTGATACGCAAGTCGCCCTGACCAATCGCCACGGATCCTTCGAAAACGGCCGTCCCGCTGTCCTGATCGACAACCAGATTATCGGCCACGACCTCGATCGCGGCGGCGGTGTCCACACTCAGCCCACCCAACGCGATGTTGCTTTGCGCGGCGGCTGCGGTGGCCATCAAAAGCCCAAAGCTGAAAACGATCAAACGGTGCATCGGTGGGCGTCCTTGGGTTACGGGTCTTGGGGGGTATATAGCAGGCGGACGCCATTGGTGAATAGCATCTGTTGTCCGCGGGTCTCTGACGCGGGCTCAAACGTGACGCTGCCAGCGGTAAGTTGGCCAAAGGGCGCCCGAATTTCCAGCAGCCCTTCAGAGGTGATCCGGCCTGTTCCAAGCTCTGCTGTCAGGCCGTTCGTTTCCAATTCATAGCCGGTGGAGGTTTCCAATCGCGCAAGTCCAAGAAAGCTGGCGATCTGGGCGCGCCCGTCAACCTCTCCTTGCACGGCGGCGATATTCAGCACGCGCCCCTGCGGTGTGTTTAGCCGCAGACTGATATCGTCCACCTGCACAGTATCGGGGCGCATATCGTCCGGCTGCGCGGATTTCGCGGCAATGACGATAATGCTGCCATCGTCGGTCACGCCTGAAAACTCCGGGGCCGTCACCTGCTGCGCGCGTGCGATTTCCTCTGCGCGCGCCAAGGCTTCGGTGTCGATGTCATTGGCGCCCCGCGCAAAAAGGAACAGCGTCGACAAAAGCGCCAGGGCGCAGAGCGGCAGAATGATCTTGGCCCAGCCGACCATTTGCGAATGCAGGTTGTCCGCACCGCCCACCGCTAAACGATACCGGCACGCAGGCAGTCGTGAATATGCAGCACTCCAGCGACCCGACGGTCACCGTCTGGATCAACAGCAAAGAGGCAGGTGATTGTTCTTGCGTTCATCACGGCAAGTGCCTCCTCAGCCAGTGCGTTGGGGTTCACCGTTGCCGGCCCCTTTGTCATCACCTCTTGGGCGGTATGACCAAGAAGCCCGGCCATATGCCGCCGCAAGTCACCATCCGTCACAATTCCGACCAGCGCCTGCGTTTCGTCCACAACCCCGACAACTCCGAAGCCCTTTTGACTGATCGTCAGAAGCGTCTCGGTCATCGGGGTATCAACTGCCACCAACGGGATCGCATCACCTGTATGCATCAGGTCCGACACTTTGGAGAGTTGTGCACCCAACTTGCCGCCCGGATGGAAATCGCGGAAATTTTCGGGCGTGAAAGAGCGGTGCTCCATCAACGCGACAGCAAGCGCATCACCCAAAGCCAATGTCATCGTGGTCGAGGTTGTGGGGACCACGCCTGTGCCACAGGCTTCACCCAGGCTGGGCAAAACGAGCGCCACATCCGCGCGCGTCAACAAGGTGCTATGCGGCTTGCTTGCTACCCCGATCATCGGGATCGAGAAGCGTCTGGTGTAGGCCACCAGATCAGCCAACTCAGGCGTTTCGCCGGAATTGGACAGCACAAGCACCACGTCACCGCGTGTCATCATACCCAAGTCGCCGTGGCTCGCCTCTGCGGGATGCACGAAATGCGCGGGCGTGCCGGTGCTGGCAAAAGTCGCGGCGATCTTGCGCGCGATGTGCCCTGACTTGCCCATGCCAGTGACGATGACCCGTCCTTTGACATCAAGCAGCAATGCCACCGCCTGCGCAAAGCTGTCATTCAACCCGTCTGACAGCGTATGCAGCGCTTGCGCCTCTTGGGTGATGACGCGCTTGGCCGAGGCCAGGAATTTTTGATGATCTGTCATGGTTTAATGCGAAAAAATATCGGTTTCGGGCCAGCCCGCAAGATCAAGCTGCGCGCGCATGGGCAGGAAGTCAAAGCAGGCCTGCGCCATGTCTGTTCGCCCTTCACGGGCGAGGATGGCGTCGAACCTGTCCTTGAGTTGATGCAGATAAAGAACGTCAGATGCCGCATAATCAAGCTGTGCCGCGGTCAGGGTTTCAGCGCCCCAATCGCTTTGCTGCTGATGCTTTGAGATATCGACGCCAGCCATATCCTGCAGAAGTGTCTTCAAGCCGTGACGGTCTGTGAAGGTCCGCACCAATTTGGATGCGATCTTGGTGCAATAGACAGGCGCTGTGACTGCACCAAACGCATTCAACAAAGCCGCGATATCAAAACGCCCGAAGTGAAACAGTTTTAGCACGTCAGGGTTTTCCAGCATCGCGCACAGGTTCGGCGCGCTGGTCTGACCCTTGCTGACCTGCACAAGATGGCATTCGCCGTCACCGCCGGACATCTGGATCAGGCAAAGTCGGTCACGATGCGGGTTCAGGCCCATGGTTTCGCAATCAATCGCCACAATCGGCCCAAGGTCCAACCCATCGGGGAGGTCGTTTTTATAAAGGTGGTTCGCCATGATGGGTCCTTTTTTCAAGCGGTTGAGGATCAGATACGGTGTGCGGGTACAATCCTCAAGGTTGGTTTACAATAAAGCGGTCAAGGCGTGGCAGCGCGCAGTATAGTCATCGCGGACCTCAACAGGTGGGCGCAGCTTGATATGAAGCCGCTCTGCGAGGGTCGGGTCTTGCCTGCCGAAGAACTTGTTTGCCTCCGCCTCGGTGAAGCCCGCGATCTGCACGGCCTCAAGCCAAGCCGACAGCTTATCCGCCTTCTTGATCTGCTTTTTGATGGTTATGGGGATCTGCGCGGGAAGCCCGAACCGCAGATGGATCGCGGCGGTCAAACGGTCATCAAGCTCACCATATCCGGGGCCAACGGCGGCTTTCACGGGGCTTATCATGTCGCCGATCACATATTCAGGTGCATCATGCAAAAGCGCCGCAAGCTGCCATTTGACCGGAGCATTCGGGTGCTGCTGCGCAAAAATATCTGTGACGAGCAGGGAATGTTCCGCAACGGAGTAGGCAAAATCACCCTTGGTCTGCCCGTTCCAGCGCGCCACAAATGCGAGCCCATGGGCGATGTCCTCGATCTCGATATCCATCGGGGTCGGGTCGAGCAGATCAAGCCTGCGTCCCGACAGCATCCGCTGCCATGCTCTTGGTTGGGGTTTGGTCATTTATGAACCTGCTGTGTTTGGGCGTCCGGTTTGCATAAAACGCCCGCGCGCCTGCGTAAACCGTGAAGCGTTTTTGATGCGTTAGGGAATTGCCTTTACTGAGGTGGAAATCCCTGCGGCAATGCTCCCATTGTCGCGCGGCGTTGGCCCTGCTATGAGGCCGCAAACAAGGTTAACCGCGCCGCAGGAGGCCGCTATGCAAGATTACATCGTCAAAGATATTAACCTCGCCGCCTATGGCCGCAAGGAACTCGACATAGCCGAAACCGAAATGCCGGGCCTGATGGCGCTGCGCGAAGAATATGGTGACAAACAGCCGTTGAAGGGCGCGCGGATTGTCGGCTCGCTGCATATGACGATCCAGACGGCGGTTTTGATCGAAACACTGAACGCGCTTGGTGCTGATGTGCGCTGGGCGTCATGCAACATCTTTTCCACACAAGACCACGCTGCTGCGGCGATTGCCAAAGGCGGCACGCCTGTTTTCGCGATCAAAGGCCAGACGCTGGAAGAGCATTGGGATTATCTTGATAAATCCTTCATGTTCGCCGACGGCCCGAACATGATTTTGGACGATGGTGGCGATGCCACGCTTTACGTCCTGCTGGGTGCCCGCGCTGAAGCTGGCGAAGACATCATTTCTGTCCCGCAATCTGAAGAAGAAGCGGTGATCAAGGAGCAGATCAAAAAGCGCATGGCGGCCAGCCCCGGTTGGTTCACCAAGACACGCGATGCGATCAAAGGCGTGTCTGAGGAAACGACAACAGGCGTGCATCGCCTTTATGATCTGCATAAGAACGGCCAATTGCCGTTCCCTGCGATCAATGTGAATGACAGCGTGACCAAGTCGAAGTTCGACAACAAATACGGCTGTAAGGAATCGCTCGTGGACGGCATCCGCCGCGCGACCGACACGATGATGGCCGGTAAGGTCGCGGTTGTCTGTGGCTATGGCGATGTGGGCAAAGGCTCTGCGGCATCTTTGGCAGGCGCTGGCGCGCGTGTGAAAGTCACGGAGGTCGACCCGATCTGCGCGCTTCAGGCCGCGATGGATGGTTTCGAAGTTGTGGTGCTGGAGGACGTGCTCGACAGCGCAGATGTGTTTATCACAACAACCGGCAACAAAGACGTCATCCGGATTGAGCACATGCGCGAGATGAAGGATATGGCGATTGTTGGCAACATCGGCCACTTCGACAATGAAATTCAGGTCGCCGCACTCAAGAACCACAAGTGGACCAACATCAAAGAACAGGTCGACATGATCGAGATGCCATCTGGCAACCGTCTGATCCTGCTGTCTGAGGGGCGTTTGTTGAATCTCGGGAACGCGACCGGTCACCCGTCGTTTGTGATGTCCGCATCTTTCACCAATCAGGTGCTGGCGCAGATGGAGCTCTGGAATAACGCGGAAGCCTATGAAATCGGCGTGCATATCCTGCCCAAACATCTGGATGAAAAAGTGGCGCGTCTGCACCTTGCGCGGATTGGTGTCAAACTGACCGAGCTCAAGAAAGAGCAAGCGGATTATATCGGCGTGACCGTCGAAGGCCCTTTCAAGCCAGAGCATTACCGCTACTAAACGCCGATGCGGCACAGCCAATTGTAAGCGACGCAGAATGCCGCGCGGCAAATGGACGAGAAATCAAAACGCAGTTGGGCTCATGGCCTAGCTGCGTTTTTTTATGATGGCGCTTGGCAGGTGATGCGGTCTGCCACCGGAGCGACCATACTTTATCGCTGGAAAACAACAGACTGCACGCCAACCAAGTCAATCTGCAATCATCTGGTTGGAACTTATGCCGCTGATTTGAGGTGCCTTGCTGCTATTGAAAAACCGATCCCTTAGCGAAAGATCGCCGTGCCATCGGCTTTTTTCTTTACGTTTTGTCACCTCTCACTTTAACTTGCGCCCAACGCGGTGAAACTGACCGTGTCTTGAACAAGAAATCTAGCAACGGGGACAATCCAATGGGTAAAAGAGACGATTTGATCGCGAAATATGCAGACGACCTGAAAAATAAATGCGGTATGACAGCAGATATGGACCTTTTGACAAAGGTCACGATTGGCTGTGGTCCGGCAATCTACAACGCGGATGCCGCGACCGTGGCTGGAAGCCAGCCTAGTGAATTGGAAACTGTCAAAAACAACTTCCTCATCAAGAAACTCGGCCTCAAGGACAGCCCGGAGCTTGATAGCGCGATTGCCTCCGCGCTGAACACATATGGCCAGTCGGAGCGGAACAAATATCGCGCTGTGGTCTACTACATGCTGACAAAGCATTTCGGCAAGGAAGCCATCTACGGCTAAAGCCTGACGATGACCTGTGTATGCGCCCGCCAAACCGGCGGGCGTTTTGCGTCTTAGGGCGCGGTGTCGCCCATTTGGCAAATCAACGCCCACTCCGCAGCGCTGACGGGCTGTACTGACAGGCGCGAGTTATTGACCAAAACCATGTCCGCCAAACGCGGCTCGGCTTTGATTGCCTCCAGCGTGACCGGGGTCGTGAAAGGACGCAAAGCCTTGATATCCACACACTCCCAGCGCGCATCATCCGTGGTGCTGTCGGGGTGGGCTTCAGCGCAGACTTCAACGATGCCGACAATTTCCAGTCCGCTGCGCGAGTGGTAGAAAAAGCCTTTGTCGCCGCGCTTCATTGCCCGCATGTTGTTGCGCGCCTGATAATTGCGCACGCCGTCCCATTCCTCGCCCGCGTCGCCTTTGGCGACTTGTGCGTCCCAGCCCCAGACATCGGGTTCGGATTTGAACAGCCAATACGCCATCAGCCGATAACCTTTTTCCATGCGCGCAAGGTCACGCCGCTGAAAAGCCCGGCCTTGGCATAGGGGTCATTATCTGCCCAAGCCTGCGCCGCCTTGAGGTCATCGACCTCCAGCACAATCAGCGATCCGCACATTTGCCCGGCATCATCAAGAACCGGCCCTGCCATTTCGACTACACCGGTTTCCGCGATATAGGAGAGATGCGCATCGCGGTTGTCCAAGCGCGTCTGCAAGGCGCCCGGCTTGTCTTTTGTCATCAGGGCAAAGCGCATTTATTCTTCCTTCAGTGGGCGTGACAGCAGCGCATTCAGCGCGGTCGACACGTCTGTTTTTCCGGTGGTCAGGTCGGCGACCACGTTGCAAATAGGCATATCAAGCCCAAGCTTGGCTGCCAACAGCTGGACAGCGCGCGCGGTTGCGGCACCTTCGACAGTTGTCGATTGATCGAAGTCCGCACCGCGTCCAAGGGCAGAGCCGAAACGGTAGTTGCGTGATTGCTCTGACGTACATGTCAGGACCAGATCGCCCAAACCTGACAGCCCAGAGAGCGTCTCTGGCTGCGCACCCAAGGCCAAAGCCAGCCGCTGCATTTCAGGGAAACCGCGGGTGATTAAGGCGGCGCGCGCGCTTTCGCCAAGCCGCGCACCCATGGCGATACCCGCGGCAATCGCCATCACATTCTTGAGGGCTCCGCCCAATTCCGCCCCCACAGTGTCTGTTGTCCGGTAGATGCGCAAAGTCGCGGTCGACAATGCGTTTTGCAGCGTTTCACCGTGTTCTTCATCCGCGCAGGCCAGCGTCAGAGCGGTTGGCAGTCCGCGCGCGATGTCGGCTGCGAAACTAGGGCCGGTCAGCATCGCCGGGGTAGCACTTGGCACCAGATCAGCGATGGTGCTGGCGGGGCCAGTCATCCGTTTGAGGTCAATGCCCTTACACGCTGCGATCAGGGTTTTGCCGGAAAGCGCCTCAGCATGTGTGCCCAGAAACTCTGGAAGCGTCTGAGCGGGGGTCGCGAGCAGAATGGTATCGCAGCCGAGCAGTGGCGCGATATCTGACGAAACAGAAACCCGATCCGGCAAGAGAACGTCTGGCAGCTTTCCGTTTTGTCGCGTTTCACACATCTGTTTGACTGCGGCCTCGCTGCGCGCCCAAAGCCGCACGTCGTTGCCGTCCAAAGCGAGCGCGACGCTGAGCGCGGTCCCGAATGCGCCACCTCCTGCGATCCCGATCTTCATGCCTTTGCCCCCTTTTTGCCCGACCCCAGCATCGGCGCGGCCCGATCATCGAGCGGCCAACGCGGTCGCGCCGAAAGCGTCAGGTCGTCGATCCCGCCTGCCGCCATTTTTTCTGCGCCTGCATAGGCGATCATTGCCGCGTTGTCGGTGCAAAGGCGTAAAGGTGGTGCGATGAAATCTGTGCCCATCTCGGCGCACAGCCGCGTCAAGCCATCGCGTATCGATGAATTGGCGGCGACGCCTCCTGCGATTGCAAAGGTCGGTGTGGCGGGTGCCTGTGCAAGATAAAGCGCCAATGCCCGCCGGGTCTTTTCGATCAGCACATCAGTCACGGCGGCTTGGAAGCCCGCGCTGAGATCGGCCTGGTCTTGCGTGGTCAGGCCGCCTTGTTCGGCCACAATCCCGTCGCGCGCCCGTAAAATCGCGGTCTTCAGGCCGGAAAACGACATGTCGCACTCTTCCTGACCAAGCAGCGGTCGCGGCAGTTTGAACCGCTTGGGATCGCCCGATTGCGCTGCCTTTTCAACCGACGGCCCGCCGGGTTGGGGCAAACCCAATAGCCGTGCAGTCTTATCGAAAGCTTCGCCGGGCGCATCGTCGATTGTCCCGCCGATCCGGTCGAACCGGTCATGGGCGTGGGCAATCAGGAACTGGCAATGCCCGCCCGATACCAGCAACATCAGATAGGGGTAGCTGACGTTATCCGTCAATCGCGGCGTCAGGGCGTGCCCTGCAAGATGGTTCACGCCGATCAACGGCAGACCCGTCGCCGCTGAAAGGCCTTTCGCGCACATGACGCCGGACAAGACCCCGCCGATCAGGCCCGGTCCTGCGGTCACGGCAATCCCGTCGAGGTCGGATAATGACATGCCAGCATCCGCCAGCGCCTCTTCGACGCAGTGGTCAATCTTTTCGGCATGGGCGCGGGCTGCGATCTCTGGCACGACGCCTCCGAAGGCGGCATGAAGTGCTGTTTGACCATAGACAACGGATGACAGGACCTTGCCGCCTTGCACCACAGCGGCGGCGGTGTCATCGCAGCTGCTTTCTATTCCAAGAAGGGTCAGGGGCTTGGTCATTATGGTTCCGGTTGCTTGTCTGTCACTGCGAGGTAACATTGCATATGCGCGCAAACAATGGTGCCCCTATGACGCCCACCCTTATCGTGACCCGCCCCTTGGCCCAAAGCGCGCGTTTTACAGCCGACGTGACGGCGGCCTGGGGGCGTCCTTTGCATGTGTTGATATCACCTTTATTGCAGATTGAGCCGCTCCCCGTCACCATGCCAGAGGCAGATATCTTGATCTTCACCTCAGCAAACGGGGTGAAGGCCGCGACGACGCTGGGGCTGCCAAAGGGGCTGGATGCGTGGTGCGTTGGTGCAAAAACGACGGCTTTGGCGAAAGAGGCAGGTTTTGAGACACGGACTGGCCCCGGTGACGCCGATGGACTGGTCAATGATATTATTGCTGCTCAGCCAACAGGCAGGATCGCCCATATTCGCGGCACACACACGCGCGGTGATGTCGTCATGCGCCTGAAGGCCGCTGGATTGGACTGCGTTGATGTGGTGGCCTACGATCAGGTCGCCTGCGCCTTGACCCCAGAGGCGGTCGCGGCGCTCAATGGTTCAAAACCTGTCATTCTCCCCCTGTTTTCGCCGCGCTCATGCACCATATTGTCTAGGCAAGGGCCATTTGCAGCGCCGATTTCGGTTGTTGCCCTGAGTCAGGCGGTGAAGACTGCGATTGATCCGGAGCAGAACTGGCAGGTCTCGGTCGCGGCGCGGCCAGATGTCGATGCCATGATGGCTGCGCTAGTGAACACGTTGGCCCGCACCGCCGTTTAGGGCGATTGCTTGAGGGTCCAACCTAGTCGGGATAGGATTGCCGCTTACCTGTATTCATGCAGGACGCGGCGTTGAGAGGGTGAAAACGTGGCAAAACAGCCAGCCAGAGGTCGAAAGACCGCGACGAAAGCAAAGAAACCAACCGCACCGGCGCAAAAGCCAGCCGAATCGGCACCGGCGCAGCCCGCAGTGATGGATGCCATTCCCCCTGAGGTGCATGTACAAAAAGAGACGCATGACGTGTCTGCCGCAAAAGCGGCGCCCGCGTCTGCGAAGCCAAAGGATGCCGTTGACGCAGCGGAACGAAAATCAGCCGCGCCCATGCCAGCCCCGGCCCCCGCGCCCAAGTCCGGCTTTTTGCCTTTGGCATTGGGTGGTCTTGCCGCCGGTGTCATTGGGTTTGCTGTGGCGACGTTTACTGCGCCTGCGGCGGACACATCGCTGGCCACGCAGGTTGCTGCGCAATCAAACACAATCGCCGCTCTCTCTGATCGGATCGCAAACCAGCGGGGTCCTGACCTGAGCGGGATTGAGGCGTCAATTGCCGAATTGACTGCGCGGATCGCGGAGCTTGAAGCACGCCCTCAGGTGGTTGCGGCACCTGCGGGTGAGAATGTCGATGTGTCCGCAGACATGGATGCGCTGCGTGCGCAAATTGCTGAAATGACAAACGCGGCCCAAACCGAGCTGGAAGAAGCGCGCGCCGCTGCCGCATCGATCGAAGCGAATGCTGTTGCCGCTGCCCGCAATGCGGCCGGACGCGCCGCCCTTGCGCGTGTGCAAACGGCGCTTGAAAGTGGCGCGCCACTTGGCGCGACGCTGGCCGATCTGGAAGAAGCGATTGGCGTGACCGCCCCCGATGAACTGGTTGCCGCGCAAGACGGCATTCCGACCCTCGCCAGCTTGCAAGACAGTTTCCCCGATGCGGCCCGTGCTGCCTTGGCCACCGCGCGCAGTGAAGGCGTGGCCGGAGAAGAAACCACAGGTCTGGGCGCGTTTTTTCGGACCCAGTTTGATGTTCGCTCAACCGCGCCGCGCGAAGGTGACGGCGCAGACGCTGTTCTTTCACGCGCCGAAGCGGCAATCCGTATCGGGCGCTTGTCTGATGCACTTGCGGAGCTGAGCGCGGTTCCGGAAATTGGGCGCGCCGAAATGTCTGACTGGCTGGCGCAGGCCGAATTGCGGGCCGGTGCAGTCGCCGCCGTCGATATTCTTTCATCCACACTTTCTGATAATTAAAGGCAACGCTGATGCTCTGGTCCCTGATTAAAATTGTAGCGTTCGTTCTGGCGGTCACCGCGTTGACCTATGGCGGCACGCAGCTGATGGAAGTGGATGGCGGTGCGACGATTGATGTCGCGGGTCAGGAAATCACGCTCAGCACGCTTGAGATGGTCTTTGCGCTGGCCGCACTCTGCGTTGCAGTCTGGCTTGGTCTGAAGCTGCTGGCATTTCTGGTGGCAACATTCAAATTCCTCAACGGCGACGAAACGGCGATTTCGCGCTACTTTGATCGCAATCGCGAACGCAAGGGTTATGAAGCCTTAAGCGAAGGCATGATGGCGCTGGCGTCCGGCGAAGGACATCTGGCGATGACCAAGGCCGCGCGTGCGGATAAATTGCTCAGGCAACCGCAGCTCACCAACCTTCTGACTGCGCAGGCGGCTGAAATGACAGGTGATCGCAAGAAAGCGGAAGACACCTATAAAAAGCTGCTGACCGATGGCAAGACCCGTTTTGTCGGGGTGCGCGGGATCATGAAGCAAAAGCTGTCCGAAGGTGATACAGACACGGCGATGGCCTTGGCGAAAAAGGCCTTTGCGCTGAAGCCAAAGCATGAAGAAACGCAGGATGTCTTGCTGCGTTTGCAGGCGGAGAAGTCCGATTGGACCGGTGCGCGTCAAACCTTGGGCGCAAAATTGAAGTCTGGCAATTTACCCCGTGACGTTCACAAACGCCGGGACGCTGTTTTGGCGCTGTCAGAGGCGCGCGATATTGCGGATGAAGGCAAGTCAATCGAGGCGCGCGAAACCGCGATTGAAGCAAACCGCTTGTCCCCGGATTTGATCCCGGCGGCAATCATGGCAGCTGATGGCTACATCGGCGATGGCAACGCCCGCTACGCCACGCGCGTCCTGACGAAGGCCTGGAACGCGCAGCCCCATCCGGATCTGGCAGCAGCCTTTGCCGCGATTGCACCCAATGAAAGTGCAGAGGACCGTTTGAAGCGGTTCCGCAAACTGACAAATGGCACAGCGGATCATCCCGAAACCAAGATGTTGATGGCAGAGCTTCACATCTCCGCAGAAGATTTCCCCTCCGCCAAACGCGCCCTGGGTGATTTGGTTGAAAAAGACCCGACCGCGCGTATCCTGACGCTGATGGCGGCGATTGAGCGGGGTGAGGGCGCTGACGATTCCGTCGTGCGCGGCTGGCTTGCAAAAGCGCTGACCGCACCGCGCGGGCCGCAATGGATCTGCGACAATTGCCAGCATATTCATGCCTCCTGGGGTGCCACGTGCAGGAATTGCGGGTCGTTTGATACGCTGTCCTGGAAGACCCCGCCAGCAAGCGATGTGGCAATGCCATCGGGCACGGAAATGCTGCCATTGATCGTGGGGCAAAGCGCGGATGCACCCATGCCCGCCACCATAGAGGAAGCGGAAGTCGTAGACGCCGAAACCCCAAAATAACGGTTTTCGCCGCCAAAAACGGATGCTAGAAGCGCGCAGGTTGCCTCAATAGCTCAGCTGGTAGAGCAGGTCCTTCGTAAGGACAAGGTCGGGGGTTCGAGTCCCTCTTGAGGCACCATGCTTTTGTCGTCTGCGGTTGCGCGGTGAATACCTGAAACTGGATAAGTCAAAGGTTATCAGGCGCCCCGAGGTGACCGCTTTCAATGCCCGGTCAAGGTTCTGATAGAGTGGCGCCTGCCTTTTGCGTGATGCGCAAGCAAAGTTCTGTCGCTTTTGCCATATCCTGCACCGAGACCCATTCAAGAGGGCCGTGGATGTTTTGCATCCCGGTAAACAGGTTCGGGCAAGGCACCCCAAGTTCTGTCAAGCGTGAGCCATCGGTTCCGCCTCTGATCGGGACAGAAAGCACATCCATGTCCAATGAGGCGAGCGCGTCCCGTGCAAGCTCTACTGGTGTCATGTCATTTTCCAGCCAGTATCTCATGTTGCGGTATTGTGTTGTGATCTTGCAGTCGATTGTGGCGCGTGGCTCTGTCGCTGCGATGGTCTCACAGACCTGACGCAAGAGCGCGCCTTTGGCCGCCAAGCCATCCAATTCGAAGTCGCGCAGAATGAAGCGTACAACCATTTCGGCGGCACTGCCTTTCATGTCGATCGCATGAATGAACCCTTCATGGCCATCAGTTGTCTCCGGTGTCAGTGTGACCTGCGGAAGCGTATCGACGATTTTCGATGCAAGGTGAATCGCATTGACCAACTGGTCTTTCGCATTGCCGGGATGAATGGACACGCCTTTGACGGTGACAGCCGCGAAGTCCGCCGAGAATGTCTCATAGATGATCTCACCAAGGTCTTCGCCATCAAATGTATAGGCAAAGTTTACGCCAAGATCTGCTGGCAACCTGTCGTCCACACCCCGTCCAATTTCCTCATCGGGGGTAAAGGCTACACGAATGGTTGGTCGGGGCATTTCGGGATGTTCCAGCATATGCCGTGCGGCTGTCATAATAATCGCAATTCCGGCCTTGTCATCTGCCCCCAGAAGCGTGCGCCCGGACGCTGTGACGATGTCCTGCCCGATCTTGTCTTTCAGATACGGAAAATCCTGTGGTCTCAGGATAAGTTCGGGGTCGTCAGGAAACGTGATCGCGCCTCCGTTGTAGCGCTCTATGACCCTTGGTTTGACGCCTGTCGCGTTGAATTGTGGTGCCGTATCGACATGTGCCAGAAATCCGATGCGCGGGCCTTCGACGGTGCCGGGAATTGTTGCAATCACGGTGCCATAGCTGGTTTTGACCACATCAACCGCGCCGATCTCGTGCAATTCCTCTTGCAAGAGATCGAGCATCACATGCTGGCAGTCAGTCGATGGGGCAGAGGTGCTGTCTTGGTCCGACTGACTGTCGATTGCGCAGTAGCGGATCAGGCGATCCCGTAATTCGGTGTCGAATGTGGGCATTTGGGCTCCTTGGTAGCGGTCCGGCAAGCCAGCATTATCCGCGCAGGCCTGTCAAGCCGGGCGCCATGCACGTCACGCAATCTACCACCACCCGATGGGGGATTTTGCGGTCGTCAAACGCGCCCAAAACGCCCCGGCCTTGGCAAACACGGATGCTTTCCCCGACGTCTCATTGGTGTCCTTTGCGGCAAGGATTTGGGGCGGTGTGCGAAGCCTTTGCTTTGCGACCTGGCTTTCCAGATCACGTTGGTAATGACGCATGTATTGAAGATCGTTGTTATGAGGGGTCCACATTGTTTTTTTCCTTTCAAGTTTTCATTGTGCTTGGTCCTCATCGTGGCGATGCTGCGTTCAGGCGGTGTGAAATGGAGCGTTCCGAAGTCGTAAAATCGGAAGGCAGACATGAAAAAAGCGCCGGGATTGGTGTTAATAATTGAAAAACAACAAGAAGTTTATCGCGCGATTTTTGGGGCATCCCCAAATAATCGGCAAAGACGGCAAGGTCGTTCAGTTTTCAACGCAGAAAGCCGTGGCCCTTCTGGCGATGCTCGCGACCGCGCCGAACAATAGCTTGCGACGTGAACAAGCGGCGGCGATGTTGTGGAGCAGAAGCCCCGAACAACAGGCGCGCACAAATTTGCGGCAAGCATTGTTCGCTATTCGCACTGCTGCGAGTGGCGATGCGCTTGTCGTGTCTGATGCAGGGATACTGTCACTGGATCGCTCACTTATTGCATTGGATATTGATGAACTGGCAACAGGATCAGGCGACGCCCATGCAGTCCAATCAGGAATTTTTCTAGAGGGTATATCCGTCAATGAACCCCCCTTCGAGGAGTGGTTAATAACTGAGCGCGCCAGTCAATCACGCGCATTGCGGGATGCTTTGTTCGATCTTGGAACTGCGGCGCTAAAGCGTGGTGACACGCAAAAAGCCTTGCAGGCATCAGACCAGATATTGGCCCTTGATCCTTATGAAGAGACGGCGATGGCGCTTTGCCTGAAGGCCCATGCAGCAAAAGGTGAACGCAGTCGCGTACAAATCCGCTTTGAGGAATTTGAGCGGCTTTTGCAAACCGATTTAGGGATCGAGATGAGCCCGGATCTCGTGGCGCTCAAGTCGAAATTGCTGACAGTTGTGGACCCCAAATCAACAATTGCAAAGCCTGTCAGTGTGCCGACTGTGGTTGTCATGTCATTCAAGACGCTCAGCGACGCGCAAGAGCATCGGTATTTCGCTGAAGGTCTGGCCGAAGACGTCATCACGCAGTTGTCGAAGTTTTCGACGCTCGCGGTGGTCTCGTTGCCCGCGCAAGCCGGGTCCAAAGTCCCAAGTGACCATTTGACCGATGCTGCTGATATCGGCTCGGATTATGTCCTGACAGGCAGCATACGTTGGCTGGCAGATCGGCTGCGGTTGTCGGTGGAACTGGTCGAAGTCGCAACCGGCGCAGTGAAATGGGCGGACAGGCTGGACCGTCAGACTTTGGATCTTTTTGATTTGCAGGATGAGCTGTCCCGCTATCTCGTCGGTGCGATCCCGTATCGGATTGAAGATGAGATTGCTGACAAGGCCGCACGAAAACCAACAAACGAATTGCAGGCCTACGAAGTGATGATCCTTGGCAAGCGCATGCGGGATACGATCAGCCTTGAAGGAAATCTCGACGCGCGGGCCCTACTTGAGCGCGCGGTCGAGAAGGATCAGAGCCTTGCGCGCGCGCATATGTATCTTTCGGATACCTATGTCATTCAGAATTGGTTTGACGTGTTGGATGACCGCGACAGGCAAAAGACGCTCTATCATGCGCGCCGCGCAGTGGCCTTGGACCCGCGTGATGTACATATTCAGGACCATCTGGGTTTCGCACTGCATGTCATGGGGTATTGGGATGCGGCCGAGGCGCAGATCAAACACGCCTTGTCATTGGCGCAGAATGAAATCGAATCCATGTCGTGGTGTGGCTATGCATTGCTGATGCAGGGCAAGCATGACGAAGCGGCCGAAGTGATTGAAGCCGTCGCCACGCGAAGAACGAATTTGCCACCCACATTTGAATGGATCTTGGGCCAACTGCGGTCTTTCCAAGGGCGGGATGCTGATGTTGTGGGTTTGCTGAACGGGGCGTCATTGCTCAATTCAATCGGGCTTGCCTTCCGTGCTGGTGCGCAAGCGCGGCTGGGCATGGCACAGGATGCGGCATTCACGCTTGAAGAATTCATAGAGGCCCGCAGGCAAGATCAGCACAGAGCAGGTCTGCCGGTTAATGTGGAAACCGTCGAAAAAGCACTTGGTGGGCAGCGCGTCATGTGGCGGCGGCCCGAGGATTGGGAGCATATCGCGCAAGGACTGCGTTTGGCCGGTATGGCGGACTAATCGTTGACCTATTCTAACCCTTGCTCAAGCGCATTCCGCCAGCTTTCCAAAAACGCGCGCCTGTTCAGCGGGTCCAGATAAACCAGCAATGCCGGCCCTAACCGGATCGGGCCAAAGCTCAACTGCTCTTCGCGCGATGCAGCGAGCGGCGGCAAAACCCAATCGCCTTTATCCTCACGCATGCCTTCTTCAAGAAGCGCATCCACAAAGGCGCCCGCTTCGTCTTTGGCAGTCACCGTTGCCGGGATCAGCGCTGTGCGCAACATCACATTGTCGAAGTCCTCAAAGGCGAGGATTTGCATGCCACTGCCTTCGGAGCCTTCGACGCGCTGAGCGGCATAGCTGCCCAGCACATTGTACGCGATCGCGAGCCGCCCTGCTGAGACATCGTCGATCATTTGTGCAGAGCAGCAGTAAAGCTGCGGGCCAAGCCGCCCCATGACTTCTGACAGCCGCCAATAGGCATCGGATATCCGTGCCTCTTGGGTTGCGAAAAGGTACCCCAAGCCGCTGCTGCGCACATCATACGTGCCGGTTGCACCCTCAAAACGCGCAGGGTTCGCCCGCAGGATCGATATCAGTTCCTGTCGTGTGCGCGGGATCGGCAGGCCTTCGAAACGCGCGGTCGAGATCACGGCAACCGCCGGTTCCGACGTGAAGGCAAAAATCAGGCTTCGCCACTTCGCCCAGTTTGGAAGCGCCTCTGTCGCGTCAGAAGCGTAGCTTTCGGCAAATCCGTCGTTGGCCAGTTGGAATTGCAGGTCCATCGCGGACGATATGACGACATCAAACACCGCACCCCCTTGAATGGCGCGGTAGACCTCTGCACTGGAGGAAACCGTGTAATCAATGCCGATCTGCGGGTACTGGTCCTGAAACCTGAGCAAGAACGGCTCAAATACATCCAGATCGGCGGTCGAGAGCACCCGCAACATCACAGGCCCCGCGCCGGGGTAGCTGCGTTGTTCTTCGATTTCCAGCGCAGCAGCGATCGTGGCGAAGCACCAGAATGCTAAGCCAATGGCAAAATGAGCGACACGCATGTCCCGTTTCTTTCGTTGTTGTTGAGTTTCAGTTGGCCCCTGTGGGCGACAAGCACATCGCGTGCAATCGTCAGGCCCAACCCTGATCCGACCGTTCCTTCGGCATTGTCGCCTCTGTGAAAGCGTTGGGTATAGCGTTGGAAGGGGCCGTCGCCCAAGCCCGGCCCAGCGTCTGATACGATGATTTCTGCGTGCGTGCCGGTGTTGCGGACGGCGACTGTCACAATGGTTTCGGGGGGCGAGTATTTCACCGCGTTATCTAGCACGTTCCGCAAGGCGCTTTCCATCAATACATAGTCGCCGCGCACTTTTGCTTCAGCGGTATCTATTTGAATTTCAATGTCTTTCATGTCGGCGGTGGGTTCCAGCGCCGCAGTTGCCGACCGCGCGATTTGTGCAAGGTCCATGACTTTGTCCGACAGGCTTTCGGACCGATAGGCCACCGTTGCATGATCCAGAAGCTGCCCCGCAGAGCGTGAGCTTTCATCGACGGCGCGGATAATCTGGCGCATGCGTTGTTTTTCGTCTGTATTGTCGGTCTTGCGCAGCGCCACCTCTGCTTGGGCGCGCACAGTGGCCAATGGCGTGCGTATGCGGTGTGCGGCCTCCGCAATGAAATCTTCCGACTGCCGCAAGGAGCGCGCCAACCGCCCGATCAGACGGTTGAGCGATTGCATGAGCGGGGCCAGTTCTTCCGGCGGATTTTGTTGCAAGGGGCGCAGGTCGGACGGCCCTCGGCGGGCGACCGCTTCTGCGATGGCGTTGAGTTGCCGCAATGAGGTGCGCGCGACGATTGCCGACAAGGCAACCGCGACGACAAAGAAGGCAACGCTCAGCAATGCGGCTGTGCGTGACAGGTCATTCGCAATCTGGCTGACCCCGTTGCGGGTTTGGCCGACAGACACAGTCACGGGCACCCGGTCAACCCCGGCGAGGATCACGCGGGTGACAGAAACCAACCGCACTTCTTCGTCCTGAAAGGTCGAGGTGTTCAAAACGACTTGCCCAGGGGCAGGCGGCGGTATGGTGTCGTCAATTACCGCGTTTCCCGTCAGCGTCACGCCATTGGCAGACACATGATAGAACACCCTGTCTTCGCTGATTGCACCCAGCATGGAAAATGCGGCGAAAGGCAATTCAAGGCGTACCTCACCGTCTTCGCTGCGCAAGGCCTCTGCGATGATGCTGGCGGATGCAGACAGAATGTTGTCTTGCGTGCGCTCCGCCGCTTGGCGCGCGAAGCTGCTGACCATTGACCACGACAAAAGCGACAGCAGTGCAGCAACGACGGCCAGCAGCAGCGTAAGCCTGCGACTGATCGAACCCGTCGTCTTCATGTCGAATGCAGCCGATAGCCCAAGCCGCGCACCGTTTCGATTTTGGCGCCCGCGCGGTCAAGTTTTTTGCGCAATCGGCCCACGTAGACCTCAATTGCGTTCTCGGTAACTTCTGCATCATAGGAAAACATCCGGTCCACAAGCTGCGTCTTGGACAGGATCTGGCCTTTGTTGCGCACGAAGACCTCCAACAGGCGGAGTTCGCGGTTCCGCAATGGGATGATCTCGTCGCGCACTTGCAAGGTGCCGTTGGTCAGGTCAAAGACGCCTTGTCCAAGCGGCACTTCGTTTTTTGCGGCCCCACCACGGCGGCGCAGAACCGCCCGACATCGTGCTTCGAGTTCGGCAAAATCGAAAGGTTTGGTGATGTAATCATCAGCGCCCTGATCCAAGGCCCCAACGCGGTCACTGATCTGGCTGCGGGCTGTCAGCACGATCACGGGGGTTTCCGACACATCGCGCCGTCTGGCAAGAAAGTCGCGCCCGTCACCATCAGGCAGCATCACATCCAACAGAATCAGATCATAGTCCGCAGCGGCCAGACAATCGCTCGCTTCTGCCAGTGACGCGGCATGATCGACCGCATGGCCATCCAATTCGATACGGTTGACGACCGCTTCTGCGAGTTCCTGATTATCCTCAACTAAAAGATATCGCACGGTTTTCCCCCCAGCAGCGCCCATAGCATGACAACGTGTTCGCGCGTGTCAGGCCGGTGTCAGCTTATTATGTTTGGCTGTCGCAACATGGGCAGCGGGAGGCTGCCTTGTCAAATGGGAGGAAATCACATGAGCACCTATGGGTGGACACGTCGCATGGCTATTGCCGCGACAACAGCAACTTTGGCTTTTGGTGGCATGGCGCAAGCTGGCGGCCATCAGGTCATGGAAGAAATCAACTTCTTGATCCCCGGCGGTGCCGGCGGTGGTTGGGATGGTACAGCACGCGGTACGGGCGAGGCGCTGACCGGTGCCGGGATCGTCGGCACAGCCAGCTATGAAAACATGTCCGGTGGCGGCGGCGGCGTCGCGATTGCACACCTGATCGAAAACGCGGATTCACTGCAGAACACGATGATGGTCAACTCGACCCCTATCGTGATCCGTTCTCTGACTGGCGTGTTTCCACAAAGCTTCCGCGACCTGACATTGGTTGCAGGCACAATCGGCGACTATGCAGCGATTGTTGTGAACACAGATAGCCCGATCGGTTCCATGGATGATCTGCTTGCAGCTTACCGTGAGGACGGCATGAGCTTTGCTATTGGTGGCGGTTCTGTGCCGGGTGGTCTCGATCACCTTGTTGCAGCATCCGTGATGCAGGCGGCTGGCGAAGATCCAACAGCGTTCAACTACATCCCCTATGATGCAGGTGGTGCAGCGATGGCGGGCCTCTTGTCCGGCGAAATCGCAGCGCTTTCCACAGGCTTCTCTGAAGCTGTGACGCTTGCGCAGCAGGGTGAAGTCCGCATCCTTGGCGTGACATCACAAGAGCGCGTTGCCGCGTTTGAAGATGCCCCGACCATGATGGAGCAGGGCCTTGATACAACCTTCGTTAACTGGCGTGGGTTCTTTGCGGCCCCCGGTCTGTCTGATGACAAACTGGCCAGCATGCAGTCCGCGATCATGAAGATGTACGACACGCCCGAGTGGGAAGAAGTGCGCGCACGCAACGGCTGGGTGAACATCTACAACAACGGTGACGACTTCCGTGCTTTCCTTGAAGAGCAAGAGCAAGTCATCGGTGATCTGATGAAAACGCTGGGCTTCCTGTAAGTCTAACGACACGAGCCAGACCGCTCCGCCCAAGCGCGGGGCGGTCACACAACATATGTTTCGGGGAGGGAACACCATGGCGCTCGATCGTTGGATCGCGCTGATCTTTGTCACATTTTGCGGCATTTACGGATATGCAGCATTTTTCACGATGGATCAGCTTCTCCCCCCCTTCATGCAACGCAATCCCGTTTGGCCGTCGACCTTTCCGAAGGTGCTTGCCGTTCTGGGAATTATCGTTGGCTTGATCGTCCTGCTTGGTGTCGAAAAAGGCGCCGAGGAAAAGGATCCGGAAAGTGCGACCGGCATCAACTATCGCCGTTTGGGTGAGTATAAAATCGGTCAGGCGACGGCGCTGCTGGGTCTTATGGTACTTTACGCGCTGATGCTGCGTCCGGCTGGCTTTCTGATTTCGACGACTGTCTTTTTGTTTGCGGGCAGCGCGGTTTTGGGCGAACGCAAATTCCATATCATGCTGCTCGTGTCTGTCCTGGCCACGGGATTTGTCTGGTATCTGGTGCAAGAGGTGCTCGGCATCTTCCTGCGTCCTTTTCCGTTTTTCATGGGGATGTGAACGATGCTCGAAGGAATTATGATTGGCCTACAGGCCGCTTTTTCGATCCAGAACATTCTTATGGTTGTCGCGGGTTGCTTGATCGGGACATTTATCGGGATGTTGCCGGGTCTTGGTCCGATGTCCATCATCGCGATTATGATCCCTGTTGCGATTACGCTGGGTGATCCGGCGGCGGCGCTGATCCTGCTCGCGGGTGTTTACTATGGCGCGATCTTTGGGGGATCGACCTCATCAATCCTGCTGAACGCGCCCGGCGTGGCAGGCACGGTTGCCACCAGTTTTGACGGCTATCCGATGGCCCAAAAGGGACAGGCGGGTAAGGCGCTGACCATCGCTGCCGTGGCGAGTTTCGCTGGTGGTACAATCGGTGCCGTGCTGCTGATGATTTTCGCGCCCGCGCTGTCTAGCGTGGCTTTGCTTTTCCATTCAGCCGAGTATTTCGCGCTGATGGTCGTGGGCCTAAGTGCGATTGCTGCCTTTGCTGGCACGGGCCAAGTGGCCAAAGCGCTGATGATGACGATCCTCGGTTTGATCCTTGCCACCGTTGGCGAAGGCGCGCTTTTCAACATGCCGCGCTTTACGATGGGTATGATGGACCTGCAATCAGGCATTTCGTTTATCACGCTGGCGATGGCCATGTTCGCCCTGCCAGAAGCCTTGTTTCTGGTGCTGAACCCGATGCGTGGGTCAGGCCAAGGGGCAAGCAATAAAATCGAAGGTCTGCGCTTTTCACGCGAAGAAGGCAAAGCGATGATCCCCGTCATTGGCCGTCAATCGATCCAAGGTTTCTTCATCGGTGTTCTGCCGGGTGCAGGTGCGACGATTGCGTCGTTCCTTGGTTATGCGGTCGAACGCAACATTGCCAAAGGCGATGAGCAGGCGGAATTCGGCAAAGGGTCTGTCAAAGGGCTGGCAGCACCTGAAACGGCGAATAACGCGGCCTGTACCGGATCTTTTGTGCCATTGCTGACGCTGGGCATTCCCGGTTCCGGCACGACAGCGATCCTGTTGGGCGCGCTGATTGCCTTGAACGTCACCCCCGGCCCACGCCTGATGGTCGATACGCCAGAGATCTTCTGGGCCGTCATCATTTCGATGTTCATCGGCAACTTGGTTTTGCTGGTCCTGAACCTGCCGCTGATCCCGTATATCGCCAAGATCCTCGCGATCCCGCGCAACTACCTGATCCCGTTTATCCTGTTTTTCACGCTGATGGGTGCCTACATCGGGCAGAACAACGCGACAGAGCTTCTTATGCTGGTCGGGCTTGGCGTGATGGCGACGATCTTCCGGTTTGCGGATTATCCGCTGGCACCACTGCTGATTGGTTTCATCCTTGGCACCATGCTTGAGGATAACTTTGCGCGGTCAATGCAGCTCTATCGCGGTCTGGATTTCATTCTTGAGCGGCCGATGACATTGGGCCTGCTGACCCTTGCGGCTGTGCTTGTTCTGCTTCCCAGCTATCGCAACCGTCGTGCGCGCAAACGCGCCGAGGGCGTGGCGGATGGCGACTAATCACCCGCTTTCGGGGATCACGGTCCTTGATCTGACAAACGTGTTGGCAGGCCCTTTTGCCTGCCATCAACTTGCCCATCTGGGTGCTGAAGTCATCAAAGTCGAAGCTGTTGGGCGTGGTGATCTGGCGCGTGGGCTTGGGGCCTCTCCTGATTTGTCCGCAAAGGGCATGGGCATCAGCTTTCTGGCGCAGAACGCTGGCAAGAAATCCATGACGTTGAACCTGAAATCGGCAGAGGGCAAAGCCGTTCTGAAGCGGCTGATCCAAAGCGCTGACGTGCTGGTTGAAAACTTTCGCCCCGGTGTGATGGACCGCCTCGGGCTTGGGCCAGAGACGCTCAGAGCGGAAAACCCCAAGCTGATTTACTGCGCGATTTCCGGATTCGGTCAGAGCGGGCCTTGGGCGGATCGCCCGGCCTATGACCAGATTATCCAGGGCGCGGCAGGCGTCATGGCGGTGACAGGCACTGATGCGGGCGGACCGACGCGCGTCGGTTATCCCTTGGCCGATACAGTTGGCGGATTGACGGCAGCAATGGCGATTACGGCGGCTCTGAATGCGCCGGAACGCGGTTGTGTGATTGATGTCTCAATGCTGGATGCGGTGCTGGCGACGATGGGATGGGTGGTGTCCAATCACCTGATCGGCGGCGTTGCCCCCGTGCGCAACGGCAATGAAAACCCCACATCTGCCCCTTCGGGCGCATTTCAATGTGCCGATGGTCTGCTCAATATCGCGGCCAACAAAGATGAACAATGGAACGCATTGGCCAAGCATCTGGGGCGGGAAGACCTGCTGGAGGCGGCAATCTACGCCACCCGCGAAGACCGCAAGGCCAACAGGCTGCGGTTGAAGGCCGAGCTTGAGACCGTTCTGACGACACGCAACGCGCAAGATTGGGAAACGGAATTGAACCAGATCGGCGTTCCGGCAGGGGCGGTTCTGGCGCTTGAGGATGTGTTGGGACACCCGCAAGTCACAGACCGCGATTTCCTATCGCATTTCGCGGATGTGCCGGGCGCGGAAATGCCGATTGATGTGGCCCGGATCGGCGCCATGGTGGATGGCAAGCGTCCGGCTGTTACGACACCTCCGCCGGTCCTTGGTCAGCACACCGATCAAGTGCTTGAGGGGCTGGGTTACAGCACGACGGAAATCGCGGATTTCCGACAGGAGGGCGTCATATGACCAGCGATGTTTCAGACTGGTGGCGCACCTCCATCATCGATATGGAGCCGGGTCGCATCGACATCAGAGGTCGCCCCATTCAGGATCTGATCGGCACGACCGGTTTTGCGCAAATGATCTGGCTGATGGTCATGGGGCAAGACCTGTCCGGCCTGCGCGCGTCACTTTTTGAGGCAGCACTTGTGGCCGCTGTCGATCATGGGCCGCAGGCGCCGTCTATTGCGGCCGCTCGGATGGCCGCGACTTGTGGTATCGGCCTGCAATCGGCGATGGCGACGGGGCTGAATATGCTGGGCGACGTGCATGGCGGTGCGGGCGAACAGGCCGTCGCGCTTTATCAGCATGTTGCTGGTTTTGAAGGTGAAATTGGGCCCGCGCTTGATGCTTGGCGTGATGCGCATGGTCCCTATTTGCCCGGTTTCGGGCACCGCTTTCACAAACCCATAGACCCGCGTGCCCCTCGGCTTCTCGCGCTTGTGGATGAGGCGGCAGAGGCGGGTGCGGTGTCCGGGCGGTTTGCGCAGATTGGGCGCGACATTGAGAACGGACTGGCCGCAGAGCGCGGCAAACCCGTGCCGATGAATATCGACGGCGCGACGGCTGTCATCTACGCCGAACTCGATTGTCCGCCTGCGTTGGCAAGGGGCTTCTTTGGTCTCTCGCGCAGCGTGGGTTTGTTGGCCCATGCGTGGGAGCAAACCGAACAAGGTGAGCGCATAAAAGGACCGACACCGCCACAGTATCGCTGGACCTACGATCCGGATTGATAGCGCCGGTTGCCGCTAACTTAGAATAATTCTAAAAAGGACTTGTCTGCTTCAATTCCTTGCTTATGTCATGTTACGTAGCCTAACGGCATGATGAAAATGAAGCACGAAGTGGAGACAGAAAATGACACAGCCAGCAATCGCATTCAGCAATAGCGCACGCACCCAAATCGCTGACGCATTGAACCAGTCGGTGGCCGAAACTGCGGTGACAACGATGCTTGCGCAGAATTTTCATTGGAACGTCAAAGGCATGTCCTTTGCGCCGCTGCATGACCTTTTTCAGAGAATCTACGAAGATCACTTTGTTGCGCAGGATGATTTGGCCGAACGGATCCGGTCGATTGATATGCATGCCGATGCGACGCTTGCAGGAATGCTGAAGCGGTCAAAGGTTAGTGAACATGACGGGCATGCCACCGACAAAGAAATGATTAAGATGATGCTGAGCGCGCAAGAGACTCTCGCCACTACCTTGGGTGCCAGCGGTGCGCTGGCCGCTGAACATGGCGATACGCTAACAGAAGACCTTTGCATCGCGCGCGGTCAGGTCCATGAGAAATTCGCGTGGTTCCTTCGGGCGCATCTGGCCTAAACGCAGAATAACCATGATGAAAGCGGACTGCATTGCGGTCCGCTTTTTTGTTGGCTGCAGTGGCCTCCGTAGGTTGTGAATGTTTTTTCCGAGTATTTTACTCGGATATCTGGACAAGGCACGAATCCATGGTAAAACATACCCGAGTAAAACACTCAACTATGAAGGATTCGATGATGAAATTCACAATGACGGCGCTCCTTGTGTGCGCGACGACGGCGACCGCTTTTGCATCTTCTGCCTTTGCGCAAGAAGAGTTGAACCTCTATTCCTCACGGCATTATGACACCGATGAACGGCTCTATTCCGACTTCACCGAATTAACCGGCATCACCATCAACCGTATTGAGGCAAACGCAGATGAGCTGATCGCCCGGATGCAGGCCGAAGGCGTGAACTCTCCCGCGGATATCCTGATGACAGTCGATACCTCCCGCCTTGAGCGCGCCAAGAATGCCGGCGTTCTGCAAGCGATCGACAGTGATTTGCTTGAAGTCCGCATACCCCAGAGCCTGCAGGATGCCGACAACATGTGGTTTGGTTTCAGCCAGCGTGCGCGGATTATCTTTTACGATAAAACCGACGTTACCAATCCGCCTTTGACATATCTTGACCTTGCCGACCCGGCATATGAAGGCATGGTCTGCCACCGCTCTTCCACCAACGTCTATTCCCAGACCTTGCTGTCTGCCGTGATCGAAAACTACGGTACCGAAGTGGCCACCGACTGGGCGCAGGGTTTGGTCAACAACTTCGCACGCGATCCGCAGGGCGGTGATACCGATCAGCTTCGCGCTTTGGTATCGGGCGAATGTGATGTCGCAATCGCGAACACCTACTATTTCTCACGCGCGCTGCGCAAAGATGTCGATGGTCTGGACGCAGAAGCCTTGGCAAACATTGGCTGGATATTCCCCTCTCAGAATGCAGAAGGTGCGCATATGAATCTCTCTGGTGGCGGCGTGGCGGCCAATGCACCGAACCGAGAAAACGCGATATTGTTCCTTGAGTACCTCGCCTCCGATCAGGCGCAGCAGTACTTCAGTGCCGGAAACGACGAATACCCTGCCGTTGCGGGTGTTGGGCTATCGCCGTCTGTTGCGGCTTTGGGTCTCTTTCGGGCCGATACGGTCGATCTTTCCGAAGTCGCCAAGAACGTACCGGAGGCACAGGTGATCTTCAATCAGGTTGGCTGGGAGTAAAGCCGCAAATACCTTCCTGCAAACACCAAAGGGCGCTTCGCAAGTGGCGTCCTTTCTCGTGTGGCCTACTCCTGAGCAGGCTTCAACAGCATCACCAAAGGTAAAATGGCGATGATTAAGGCACCCGCAATCAAGAACGGTGCGCCCGGCAGGTAGAGGCCAGTTTCGTCCACGAAGGCGCGAAACACGCCGGTCAGGGCCAGCGGCGCGGCGACCGCCGCCACCGACGACAATGATGCAATCACGCCTTGTACCAACCCTTGCTGGTCTTCGCCAACACGATTGGCCGCAAATGCTGTCAGCAAAGGCGGCGCCATGTCTGACAGCGCCGCAATTGGCAAAAAGACAATCACAGCCCAGACAGCCGATGTCATGCCAAACCCGACCATGCCAATGACAGCGGCCCCCGCCGCAATCAACAGCGTCGGGTAATCCCCCAGCCGTCTCGTGAGCTGTGGCAATATCCCTGCCTGGACAACCGCAATCAATATCCCGTAGGCCGACAAGGTCAGGCCGATTGTGAAGGCGTCCCACGCAAAGACCTCACGGCCCCAAAAGGCCCAGAGCGTCGGGTAGACCATGTTTGCAAACTCAAAGACAAAAATACAGATCAGCGGAATTGCCAGCCCCGGAACGGCAAATGCGCGCGCGATGGTTCCGAACGGGTTCAGATCCCGCTTGCCAAAGGCCCTGCGGTTTTCGGGTTTGAGCGATTCAGGCAGAATGAAAAGTCCAAAGGCCACATTGATCGCCGACAACCCCGCCGCAATCCAGAACGGCGCCGTGATATGCACGGTCGCTGCCAAACCACCAAGCGCGGGCCCAAGCACAAACCCGATCCCGAAGGCCGCACCGATCATTCCAAAGGCCGCACCGCGCTCCTCTGGTTTGGCGATATCGGCAATATAGGCCGTGGCCGTGATATAGGTCGCCCCCGCCATCCCCGCCAGAAACCGCCCCAGCAACAGCAACCAATAGGTTTCTGCCATTGCCATGATGATGTAATCAACCGTCAGCATCGCAAGTGCTGCAATCAGCACGGGCTTGCGCCCGAAGGCATCCGACAGGCTGCCGATGATAGGGCCAAAAAGGAACATGGCACCAGCGTAGGCCGACAAGAGGATCCCACCCCAAAGCGCGCCTTGGGCCGTGTCTTGCGCCCCGACCCGGTCCATCAGATCCGGCAAGATCGGGAAGACAATGCCGACACCGATTGCGTCAACCAGCAACGTCGCCAGAATAAACAGGAATGGGCCATTCAACTTCATTGGGCCACACGATACGCTACCGCAGGTTGAAGCAAGCAGAATTTTGCACCAACATGTCTATCGGTTCAGTCTGTTGCAGGCAAAGCGCCCGCAATCTTCTGCCCCAGCCGCAACAGTCGCTTTGGGCTGGTCAATCCAATGTGGCTTGGGGCAATGTGGCGGGCAATGGCGTTCGCGGGATTTTCATCAGCTGACCAATTTGCCGGAAGTGCATTCCGCCGGATCAGGCTGGCTGTGGCTATCTTGGCGCTGCTGGTGCTTTCCGCGGGGGGGTATTTGCTGCTCAATAGCAGCTTTCAGGCGGAAAAGATCCGTGAAACGCCTGCGCGCGCGCAGTTCTTTGCAGATGCGATCGACAGCGCGCTCAGCCGACTTGCGCACTTGCCCTATGTGCTGTCGCTTGATCCCGGAACGGTGGCGGCCCTGCAAACAGAAGATGTGGCAGAGCTGAACCCGACCTTTGCGACCATCGCCGCGCGATCCGGAGCTGAGTTCGTCTTCCTGATGGACACCAACGGGCGTACAATCGCATCCTCGAATTATCAGGATGCCAACAGCCTTGTTGGTCGCTACTACACATTCCGCCCTTATTTTCGCTCTGCCATGCAGGGTGAACAGGGCCGGTTCTATGCGGTTGGCGCGACGACCGGGCGCCCCGGCTACTTCATCGCTGAACCTGTGCGCGATGAGGCAGGGACGATCCTTGGCGTTATCGTTGTGAAGGTGCCGTTCCGTGATCTGAGCCGCGCCATCGTTGACAGTGGCGACCTGATCCTCGTGACGAATGCGCAAGGGGTCGTGCTGGCGGCGTCTGAGCCGGCGTTTCTTTACGGGTTGATTGCGCCGCTTTCCCAGCAGGACCGCGCGACATTGGAACAGCAACAGCAGTTTGGCAATCAAGTGCTTACGCCGCTTGACTGGCGCGAAAGTGACGGCACCCAAGCCCAGGTGTCGGGTGCGTATTATCTGCTCAGCCGCGCGTCTTTGACCCAGGAAGACTGGACACTGCATCTGTTGTCCAATGTGGGCGAAATCCGGCGTCAGGCGTTGTTGTTTGTCGCAATCGGTTTGACCGCGTTGCTTTCGCTGATGATCGCGGCAGCACTCTACCGTGCATCCCAGTTGCGGCAGGCACTTGCGATTTCAAATGCCGACCGCAAGCGGCTGGAGACAGAGATCCACGACCGTCACATCGCCGAGGAAAAACTTGAGAGCGCACGCTCTGAATTGGCCCGCAAGAACCAGCTCGCCGCACTCGGGCAACTGTCCGCGTCAATCACGCATGAGCTGGGGCAGCCGATATCAGCGATGAAAAACTATCTCGTGGCAGAGGAAATCGCGCGCGCGGCGGTTCCGGGAAGCTATGCGCCTGAGCTGACAGGGTTGGTCGACCGGATGCAGCGGATCGTTGACCAGCTACGGCTCTTTGGCCGCAACGATCCAGCTCAAACCGGGCAGTTTGTGATCCAGCAGGCGATCAATGATGCTGTGGCTCTGGTCCGGCATACCGCCGCGCAGGCTGGCGCACAGATCACCGTCGCGCTCGCGCCGGATCCATTGCGCACCCAAGGTCAGGCCAACCGGTTTGAACAGGTGATCGTCAACCTATTGCGCAATGCCGTTGATGCCGTCGCAGGCGCGCCGACCCGCGAAATCACGCTCCGTCTCACCGACGCTGATGATGTATTGATAGAGGTGGCAGACAGCGGCACGGGACTGGGTGGTCTGGACATGGATGACCTCAAAGAGCCGTTCTTCAGCACCAAGCCGTCCGGCGCGGGGATGGGTCTGGGGCTTGCGATTTCGGCGCAGATCATCAATGAAATGGGTGGAACGCTGGATGCCCGCACAGCCGCGACCGGCGGTGCGATCTTCTGTATCCGCCTGCCGAAGGTGCCTTGAGCCATGTCCGAAACCTACGCTGCTTTCGTCATTGATGACGACAAAGAGATGCGCAATTCCCTTGCCGCTCTGCTCGAGCGCTCTGGTTGGCAGGTGACACGGTTTTCGGCAGCTCAGGCTGCCCTTGATCGGTTAGAGATTGAGAAACCCGACGTTGTCTTGTCAGACGTGCGGATGCCCGGCATGTCCGGTCTCGACTTGTTGGACAGGCTGCAAAACGTTGACGCGCCGCCCTTGGTGCTGGTTTCGGCCCATGGCGATATTCCGATGGCCGTGGATGCGATCCAGAAGGGTGCCTATTCCTTCCTTGAAAAACCGTTTGAGCCGCGCCGATTGCTGACGATCATCCGTCATGCCGCAGAAAAGCACCGGCTGTTCATATCGGCGCAACGGATGCGTGCGCAGTTGGTGGCGCTCTCTGGTCTGGACCGTGTCTTGATCGGGGGCAGTCCGCGGGTCGCGCAACTCAAGTCCGATGCGGTTGATCTGGCGATGACGAACGGACCGGTGTTGATTACCGGTGAAACCGGCACTGGCAAGGAATTGGTGGCCCGCGCCCTGCACCGCCTTGGCCCGCGCAGTGACAACGCATTTGTCGCGATCAACTGCGCCACGCTGGACCCGGACCGATTGGAGGCGCAGGTCTTTGGCACTGCCGACGGTCAGCTTGGTGCATTCCGGCGCGCAGACGGGGGCACCCTGTTTCTCGATGAGGTCGGCACGGCGCCGCTTCCGGTGCAGGTTAAACTGCTGCGCGCATTGGAGACCGGGGACATTCTGCCCGTTGGTGCTGATGATGACATCAAGACGGACGTGCGGATCGTTGCGGCCTCGAATGAGGATTTGGATGCGAAAGTCGCTGATGGCAGCTTTCGTGCGGATTTTCTGTTTCGATTGAATGCGTTTCAACTGCATTTGCCGCGTCTGGTTGAACGGGGTGATGACATCGTCATGCTATTCGCGCATTTCGTCGATCTTCTCGCTGAAACATATGAAATCTCCCCTCCCAAACTGACCGCTGATGATGCCGCCGCGCTGCTCGCGCATGATTGGCCCGGCAACGTGCGCGAGTTGCGTCATGTGGCCGAAAGGCGTGTCCTGGCGGCCCGGCGCGGGGATGGATCAGTTGCCGCGGCCTTGCGCAATGAAAACCCCGCTGACGATGTTCCTGCGACGCTACGCGAAGCCGTAGCCCGGTTCGAACGTACCCTGATCGGGCAGGCGGTGCGCAGCCATAACGGGCGCATGGATGCCGTAGCGGAGGCGCTGGGTATCGGGCGGCGGACCTTGAATGAAAAGATCGTCAAACTGGGTTTGGACAAGTCTGAATTGATCCAATAACGCGCCTTGCGGAAATCCGCAGGCATGTTTGCGCGCACACTGCGGATTGCTTCATATCGAGACCAGACAGCGCAGCGTACTACTCTCTTTATTATCCTTAACGGATCATTTTTGGGAGGAAACCATGAAACAGTTCAAGACAGCAATAGTCGCGGCATCGATTGCGATGACAGGCGTGAGCGCGCAAGCGCAGGATGCAAACTACATTCTGGCAACCGCATCTACCGGCGGCACATATTATCCGGTGGGCGTGGCGCTGGCCACTTTGGCAAAGGTGCGCCTTGAGCCAAGCGAAGGCATCGGCATGTCCGCGATCAGCTCTGCCGGGTCAGGCGAAAACGTGCGCTTGATCCGCGAAGGCGAAGCACAGTTCGGCATCATGCAGGGTTTGTTCGGCTACTATGCCGCGAGCGGCACTGGCCCATTGGCAGAAGTTGGCCCACAGGAAAACCTGCGCTCGGTCACGATGCTTTGGCAAAACGTGGAGCACTTCCTGGTGTCCTCTGACGTTGCCGGCGACGGGACCGTCGGCGTGTTGGCTGGCCTCAAGGGCGAAGCCATGGCGATGGGTCGCCAGAACTCCGGCACGATCGGGTCCAATCGCACAATTCTCAGCGGTTTTGGCGTTGATCTGGATACTGATTACGAGCTGGTCTTTGGCGGCTACGGCCCATCGGCTGAAGCACTTCAGAACGGTCAGGTCAAAGGCATTGGTACACCTGCCGGTGTGCCGGTCGGTGCGGTCAGCCAGTTGATGGCATCTGCCGGTGACAATGTGACGCTGCTCAACTTCACCGATGAGCAGATGGCAATCGCGGATGGCGGTCGTGGCCTTTGGACGCCGTACACAATCGCTGCGGGCACCTATCCCGGTCAGGATGAAGATGTGCAGACAATCGCACAGCCGAACTTTCTTGCCACAAGTGCGGATCTGCCAGAAGAGCATGTCTATCTTCTGACAAAGACGATCTATGAAAACCTGCCATTCCTGCAGGCAATCCATCCTGCAACCAAGGCGATGTCCATCGAAAGCGCTATTGCGGGTCTGCCGCTGCCACTGCACCCCGGTGCCGCACGCTACTACCAAGAGATCGGTATCGAGATCCCTGAGCGTCTGATCGCCCAGTAATCCAGACCAACATGACCGGCCCCCGCATCTGCGTGGGGCCGGTTTCGCATCTTGGGAGGGGTGGAGCAATGTCAGACACAGAGCAACAAGACACAGGGCGGTTGCGCAGCTTTACCGGCACGCCTGATATCATCCTGTCAATTGCCTGCTTTCTTGTGGCGATCAGCCATCTCTACGTGGCGTTCGACCCCGGACTGCTGTCCGAGCTTGAACGCAATGCCTTCCACTTTGCCAGCTTTGCAGCACTTGCTGCCGTCATCTATCCGATGTGGCAGACGCCGTCCGGCAAACGGACGCCAATCGTGATTGATCTGGCCTTTGGTGCGCTTGTTGCGGCATCTGCTGTCTGGCTCGCGCTTGCAGAGAATGCGATTTATGATCGGGGGGTCAAATTCGCACCTGCTGACTGGATCGCTGCCATCACAGTGATCGTCGGCGCGATTGAGCTGACCCGCCGGGTCGCCGGTCTGATTATCCCCGGATTAATCATCCTTGCCCTGACCTATATTGCATTCTGGGGACAATTCATCGGCGGTATATTCGCCTTTCCGGGCCTGAGCGTTGAAACCGTTGCGTTTCGGTCGATCTACGGAGATGACGCGATTTTTGGCACAATCGCGCGGATATCTTCGACCTTCGTCTTTCTATTTATTATCTTTGGGGCCTTCCTTCTGCGTTCGGGCGCAGGGGAATTCGTGATTAACCTGGCGCGCGCAGTTGCGGGCAAACTGGTTGGTGGCCCCGGTATCGTGGCGGTAATTGCATCTGGCCTGACCGGCACGATTTCCGGCTCTGCGGTTGCGAATACGGCCTCCACCGGCGTCATTACCATCCCACTCATGAAACGCGCCGGTTTCGCCCCGAAGTTTGCTGGCGGGGTAGAGGCTGCAGCCTCTACCGGCGGCCAGCTTATGCCGCCGATCATGGGGGCAGGCGCCTTTGTCATGGCGAGCTTCACACAGATCCCATACGAACATATCGTCGCGGTCGCAGCACTCCCAGCCCTGCTGTACTTCCTGTCGGTTGCGTTCTTCGTGCGGATCGAAGCGCGTCGTCACAATTTGGCGCCGATGCCGGATGAAGGGCAGACGCTGACCTCTGCATTCAAAGAAGGCGGGGCGAGCTTCTTTATCCCGATTACCTTGCTGATCGGGCTTTTGGTGTCGGGTTTCACGCCCACCTATGCGGCTGTTTTCGGGATTATCGCTGTGATCGCCTCCAGTTGGTTGACCAAGAACCCGATGGGCCCACGCGCCGTTTTCGAGGCCTTCGTGATGGGCACCAAGGGGATGGTCCTGACGGCCATTCTGCTGTGTTCGGTTGGATTGATCGTCAGCGTGATTGCGACAGCGGGCATTGGCAACACATTCAGCTTGATGATCGCGCAATGGTCCGGCGGCAACGTCTTGATTGCCCTTGCGCTGATCGCACTGGCGAGCCTTGTGCTTGGTATGGGTCTGCCTGTGACGGCGGCCTATATCGTGCTGGCCACGCTGTCGGCGCCAGCGCTGTCCGGCATGATCTCGGACCAATTCGTGATTGAGCAACTTGCGATGGGCGCATTGTCGGAACCCGCCAGAGCGGTGTTGATGTTTGGTGTGCCGGAACAGGCCGCCCTGCTTTCGGGTGACGTCACCCGTGCGGAAGCGAGCGAATTGATCCGCGGCCTGCCGCTGGAGATCGCAGCACCTTTGCGTGATCTGGTCGTACCAGCGCCGGTGGCGATGTCAGCGCTTCTGTCGGCGCATATGATTATTTTCTGGTTGTCGCAGGACAGTAACGTGACCCCACCCGTGGCCCTTGCCGCCTTTACCGCTGCCGCCATCGCCAAGGCCCCGGCCATGGCCACAGGCGTCGCGAGCTGGAAGCTGGCCAAGGGTCTTTATATCGTGCCTATCCTGTTTGCCTATACGCCTTTCCTGTCGGGAAACTGGTCCGAGATGCTCACCGTGTTCGCCTTCGCCGTTGTCGGCGTCTACGCGATCGCAGCGGCTTTGCAGGGTTGTATGGAAAAGCGGTTCGGGCCGGTGATGCGCGTGCTGTCGCTGGCTGCGGGGCTTGCGGCACTTTGGCCGGGGGTTTTGGTGCTGAACATCGCCGGAGTGCTGGGCACCGTGGCGCTACTGATGTGGAATATCAACTCATCGCCCGACGAGGCCCCGGCGCAAGCCACCTGAGGCAAAGCTGCGCGTCGCGCCTCGAAAGACTTGCAGAAGATTGTATGCCATTGTATGCCATACCCGAACACGACGCGAGGAATCGCGCCTATTTGCCGTGAAATGACGATCCCAGCACGAGGACAAAACCCATGTCAGACCAGACACTACCCGATATCATCTACACAAAAACAGATGAGGCACCGCAGTTGGCATCTGAATCGTTGCTGCCGATCCTGCGCAAATTTCTTTCGGAGGCCGACATCAGCATTGGCACCAAGGATATCTCACTTGCCGGGCGTATCCTTGCGGTCTTTCCTGAGAAGCTGACCGACGAACAGCGCGTGAATGATGATCTTGCCCTGCTCGGCAGCGTCGTGAAAGAAGCCGGCGCAAATGTTGTCAAACTGCCAAACGTGTCCGCCTCTGTGCCGCAGTTGGTCGCAGCGGTGAAAGAGCTTCAGTCGCAGGGCTACGACATTCCCGATTATCCGGATGCCCCGCAAACAGCAGACGACATCGAAGCACGCAAGCGCTATGACGCGATCAAAGGTTCCGCGGTGAACCCGGTGCTGCGCGAAGGCAACTCTGACCGCCGCGCGCCGTCTTCGGTGAAGGCCTATGCGCGGGCGAACCCGCACCGGATGGGCAAGTGGTCCCCGGACAGCAAGACCGGTGTGTCCATGATGGGTGCCAACGATTTCTTCTCCAACGAGACATCCGTGACTTTGACCGAAGGCCAGGCCGAAGGCGCGCTGCGCATCGAATTGACCGGTGCGGATGGGTCTGTGACCACTCTGAAGGACGGGATCGCAATGCCTGCGGGCACGATTGTGGATGCGACGTTTATGTCTGCCAAGGCGCTCAAGGCGTTCTTTCACGAACAAATCGCGGCCACGAAGGAGCAAGGCACGCTGTTTTCACTGCATATGAAGGCGACGATGATGAAGGTCTCTGATCCGATCATCTTCGGCCATGCGGTGGTTGCCTATCTGCAACCTGTTTTTGACAAATATGCCGATGATTTTGCCGCTGCCGGGATCAGCCCCAATGGTGGCTTCGGGACGCTCTTTGATGCCATCGCTGCGATGCCAAACGGCACCGAAATTCGCGCTGAAATCGACGCGCTGCTGGCACAGCGTCCGCCGCTCTACATGGTGAATTCTGACCGTGGGATTACCAACCTGCATGTGCCGTCCGATGTCATTATCGACGCGTCCATGCCTGCCGTGATCCGCGCAGGTGGCAAGGGCTGGGGCCCTGACGGACAAGAGGATGATACCAATTGCGTGATCCCCGATAGCTCCTACGCGCCTGTCTATGATGCCTCTGTTGCGTTTTGCAAAGCCAATGGCGCGCTTGATCCCGTCACGGCGGGGACGGTGCAAAACGTCGGTCTGATGGCGCAGAAAGCTGAGGAATACGGCTCTCATCCGACCACATTCGAGATCGCGCAGAACGGCACTGTGCACGTGATTGCGCCGAATGGGGACGTGTTGCACAGCCATGACGTTGAGGCTGGCGACATCTGGCGCATGGCCTCTGCCCGCAAGGCGCCGATTGAAAACTGGATCCAGCTTGCGCTTGACCGGATGGCCACGACAGGCTTCGAGACGATCTTCTGGCTTGACCGTAACCGCGCCCATGACGCCCAACTTCTGCAATACGTCGCACCAGCACTTGCGGCGGCGGGCGTGGCCGACAAGGTCAAGATCATGGCCCCCCGTGAGGCGACAACACGGTCGTTTGAGCTGATCTATCAAGGTGAAAACACGATTGCTGTCACCGGCAACGTGCTGCGTGACTACCTGACTGATCTGTTCCCGATCCTGGAAGTCGGCACATCGGCCAAGATGCTTTCGGTTGTAGGATTGATGAATGGCGGCGGCCTGTTTGAAACAGGCGCGGGCGGCTCTGCGCCAAAACATGTTGAGCAGTTGGTCGAAGAAAACCACCTGCGCTGGGATTCCTTGGGTGAATTCTGTGCCATGGGGGAAAGCCTGCGTTTTCTTGCAACGTCCCAGTCCAAGCCGGTCGCGGCCCTGATGGGTGACGCGGTTGATGCGGCGACCGAAAAACTGCTGGCAGAGGGGCATTCGCCGCAACGCAAAGTTGGGCAGCCCGACAACCGCAACAGCCACTATTGGTTTGCCCGCTTCTGGGCGGAGGCTCTGGCCGCCCAAACTCAGGACACAGATCTAGCCGCAAAGTTTGCGCCATTGGCCGAAGCGCTTGCAGCAAACGAGGCGGCGATTTTGGCAGAGCTTTCGGCAACCCGTGGTCAGGCGGTGGAATTGGGCGGTTACTACCATCCATCGCAGGCGCAAGCCGCCGCGGCAATGCGCCCGTCGCCGACATTGAACGCCTTGATTGGTTAGAAAAGAACGACGCGGCAGGCAGCTACCTGCCGCGTCTTTGCCATTGCATGATGCGGCCCGCACAGGTCAGAGTGAATGGCGCGCACCACATTGTGACGCGCGCTGCTTGGCTCACAAGGTGGAGGACAACGTGTCAGATCAGTCTGTGTTTACGCCAAGCCTCAGCGGGTTGCGCCTGCCAGAAGAGGCAACCGCGCGCCGCGAAATGCCGCTCTCTACGGACAAGCGGAGTGAGACCTACGTCGCGAATTTCGACCATCATACGTTGGTCTATGATGCGTTGCGCACGCCTGAGCGGATCAGCCTCTTTTGCCCTCGCCTGTTGAATCTATGGCCTTTGCTGCGCGATGGTCTACGGCTGGACGGGCGGCCAGTGAAACTGCGACGACACAAATCCTTGCGGTTCGAGCGGCTGGATCTGCCGCGTGGCGCGTCTGGCGATCTGACTGTCACGATTGAGGGGCAGATGCTGCCCCTGGTGCAGCACGACGCCGAACCTGAACGGTTTGCAGGCCGCAATGTGCTGATCGCCATGGTCAAGGACACGCCCGCAGACTGGATTATCGACTGGGTGAATTACCACATGTCAGCCCATGGCGCCGACGGGCTTGTCCTGCTCGACAATGGTTCGGAGCGCCATTTCAGGGATGATCTGCAAAACCGTCTTTTGCCGGAAACGGGACTTGCCGCTGTGGCTTTGGTCAGCAGTCCTTTCCCTTATGGTGCAAATGCTGGCGGGCGGTTTCTGACGCCTGCCAAATTTTTGCAGGTCGCGATGCTCAACCTGATGCGGGCCCGGTTTTTGGGCAAGGCGCGGGCGATCCTGTCGGTGGATGTGGATGAGTTTGTCCAACCGATTGCACAGACAAACGTATTTGATCTGGCGCGGCAGTCGCGGTTGGGATGCGTCAGCTTTACCGGTGTGTGGGCCTTCGCACCAGAGGCAACAGGCCCCACCTTGCAAGCTGAACACACGCACACTGATCCCGACAGCATATGCAAAAATCCAAAATGGTGCCTGGTGCCGGGCCGCATCGCGGACCGCTTTGCGCTCGCGGTACACCGTCCGGCCGGGCCGCTTTTTCCGCTCACCCACAATGAAGAAATCAAATATTGGCATTTTCGCGCGACGACGACCGGCTGGAAATCGATGCGCTACCAGACCGGGGGCTCCGGTCAAGCGGACGATGTATTGCGTGAAACGCTCTCGGCGCATTTCTAGTTGCCCCCGAAACCTGCCGACCGTACCATCCATCACGCCGCAGCACCTTGGCCGAAACCGCACCTGCCACATGAGCAGCAAGATGCGCTGGCAAGGCCCTGACAGCGGCCCCGTGTCAAGCCCGGTCTTGTTCGCAATCCCTATGCCGTTTCAGTGACATCAGTGACGTCGTCGGTTTCCACGGGCGCTACCTGCGCCATGGCAACGAGAGGCGCGGCCAGAATTGCGATACCAACTGCCGCAAATGCAAACAGGGCAAGCAGGCTCATCGTGGCGAGGCCCAAACCGACCATAAGGCCGCCAAAGGCAAAGAGGACGACGCCGGACAGGGCCGTTGTAGCTTTGTTGATAAGGGTCTTCATTTTGTTGTCTCCAGTTTCATCAATGTTGCGATGACACCGATATGGAGGCTGGGATTTACGGGCGCCTGACCGGAACCTTACAAATCTGCAAAGTTCAGCATAACGCGCAGACCCTGCGGCTTTTGTCCCGGCTGCATTGGGCCAAGATCAAGTTTTGCCCCATGCCGATCCGCGACAGCGCGCACCAAGGCAAGCCCCAACCCGGAGCCGATGCTGGACCGCGCCGCATCGAGCCGCACCATCGGTTTGACGATCTCGTCATAGTCCGCAGTCTTAACGCCGTCGCCATTATCGGCAACGCCAAGCGATTGCCCATTGGCGATCAACGCGATCTCTGATCCGCCATGCACCAAGGCGTTCTGGATCAGATTTGCCATCGCCTGCACAAGCATCTGCCTATCCGCGAACACTGATTTGGCCCCCGACACATCCAGCTTGAGCTGCCTTCCTGCGTCCTCCACGACGGGGCCGAATGTTTCGGCCAACGCGTCGATGAATGACGCCAGCGGGATGTCCTCAAAGCCGGTTTTGCCTTGACCCGCCTCGATCCGGGCGACCCGCATGATGGTATCGAAAATATCTGAAAGCTGCCCTGCCTCTTCCAATGCCTCGGCGCGCTCTTCGCTATCTGGCAACATCTCCAGCCGCGCCCTCAATCGGGCGAGTGGGGTCCGTAGATCATGTGCGATACTGGCACCAAGATGTCGGGTTTGGGCAACAATCCGTTCCAGTTCAGACGCGGTGCGGTCCAGTTGCCGCGCGATATCATCAAGATCATCCTTGGAGCGTCCAAGTCCCGTGCGCGCCGTCAAATCGCCTGCTGCCAACTGCCCCAATGTGGTGTTGATTCCGCTCAGCCTGCGCTGGGCAAAAAACCCTGCTCCCACGCCAATCGCGATGGTAGATCCAATCACAAGTGCCGCAGTGGTCCACAAGATACCTGACAGAAGCTCCAGCGCGTCTTCGCTTTCTTCCAGTGGCACAGCGACTATCACTGGTGTTCCGCGACTGTCTTGGGTTACCAGAATGCGCCAGACTTCGGAGCGCAGGAAATTGCCATCAAGCTCGACTGTTCGGCGGCGTTCCTGAACGGCGCGACGAAACGGGCGGGGCAGGTCTTCGAGGTCATCCAGTGGTCGCAGTATAAGTGACGGGCTTTGCCCTTCTGCGTCTTCCAAGATCGCGGATCTCGCGAAGGCTTCAAGTGTGGTATCGGCGCGCTGGGCGATTGCATCTCTGCCAAGCGACAAAGCCACAAAAAGCGCAACGGCCATCCCGACCGCAAAGATTGCCGAAAGCAGCAGCGACAGGCGCAGCATGGAAGAGCGCCGCAGCCACGCAAATTTGCGGATCAGGTTACTGACCAAAAACATACCCCTCGCCGCGTCGGGTGCGTAGCAAGGCCGTATCAAACGGCTTGTCGATCTTGGATCGCAACCGGCTGATATGCGTTTCAACCACACTCGTGGTTGGATCGAAGCTCATGTCCCAGACCTGCTCCAGCAGCATGGTTCGGGTAACAAGGCGGCCGGGGCGGCGCATGAAATACTCCAACAGTTTGAATTCCTTGGCCATCAGGTCAATCGGCGTACCTTGCCGTTTGCAGCGGCGCGCCAGCAGATCAAGCGTCAGGTCGCCGTATCGCAATGTCGTTTGTGCAGCTTCGGTCAAGGCGCCCGGATCGCGCCGCCTGCTCAATGCCTGAACACGCGCCGAAAGCTCGGCAAAGGCAAATGGCTTTGTCAGATAGTCATCCCCTCCGGCCTCAAACCCTTCGACACGGGCATCAACTTCGCCAAGTGCCGTCAGAAAAAGGGCAGGTGTCGTGTCTTTTGAGGCGCGCAGGGATTTCAACACGGCGAGCCCGTCAAGACGAGGCACCATCCGATCCAGGATGAGCAGATCGTAATCCTGACCCATCGCTGCCATCAACGCATCTTTGCCATCTGCGAAGTGGTCAACAACATGCCCTTCCTCACGCAGCCCACCGGCGACCCAAGGGCCAAGATGTGCATCGTCTTCTAGGAGCAGAATGCGCATGGAAACCTCAATTTGTCACGGCAGGTGGAAAGAGGCTGCCGGGAACGGCAACCTCTGTGCTTTTGGGAAAGCTCTGCAAGGGGCGCTTGGGATCAAGCGTCGTTGTCGTCATCCTTTTCGCATCCTTCGTCGCCGTCTGCGGACACCTTCAGAACATCGCCTGTCTCTGCGTTGATCTCAACCTCCATCTCGGTGCCATCCTCTGCAATGATCTCGACTTCGTAGATCTGTTTGCCGTGCTCGCGTTCCAGTTCAACTTCATTGACTTCGCCGGGCACTTCAAGCAGCGCAATCGCGATGACCTGTTCTTCGCTCAGGCCGGTTTGCGCAGCCGCTGTCTGCGCAGAGACCGCGCTGGCAATACCACCGGCCAGAACCAGGCCAGCCAATGCGCCGCCAGTCAGAATTTTCTTATCCATGTCGTTTCTCCTTGGGTTTCTTGTGGAATGGCCTTGTGCCTTCCGATGAAACCTATCTGGGGTCCAAACTTTACAGACGCTGATTGCGAGGCTTACAATTTTGTAAGATTGGCCACCCTGAGATTATCTGCCGATTGATACAGCTCCGCTATGGCTTCGGCAGAGGAAAATTGGCACTTTCCCGCATCAAGTAGAAGGATTCGGCAGATGGTCGATCTGTGGGATGGTCTGACCCAAGCGTTTTGGCTTGTGGTGACCTTGGACGCGGAACTGGCAGAGATCGCGTTGCGCTCGCTTTATGTCACGCTCACAGCGCTTGTGATTGCTTGCGTGGTCGCTTTTCCGTTGGCCGCACTTCTTGCCGTGCGCAGGTTCCGGTTTCGCCGGTTTGTCATTGCGGTTCTGAATGCCTTGATGGGGTTGCCGCCGGTTGTTGTTGGCCTGATCGTATATGTCCTGCTGTCGCGGTCCGGCCCGTTCGGGGTGCTGGGTCTTCTGTTCACGCCGACTGCCATGATTATCGCGCAGGTCATTATCATCGTCCCGTTGATTGCCAGCATCGCGCATCAGTCCCTGCGTGATCTTTGGCAGGAATATCACGACCTTCTCATTTCGATGAATGTGACCCAGAGCCAAAAAATGCGAACGCTGATCTGGGATGCGCGCAGGGCGCTTCTGACAGCAGCACTGGCCGGCTTCGGGCGCGGGATCGGCGAGGTGGGCGCGATCATGATTGTCGGTGGCAACATAGACAACGTGACGCGCGTGCTGACCACAGCGATTGCGCTGGAAACCGGCAAGGGGGCGTTTGCGCTCGCTCTGGCGCTTGGCTTTGTGCTGATTGCCCTGACGATCGCGGTGAACCTTATGACCCATTGGCTCAGCCAGACGGAACGTGAGGGGCGATGGTGATGAGCTTGTTCCCCCTCAAAGTCACTGGCGCAGAGACCCGCCGTCGCGGCAAGGTGATTGTCGGACCGGTTTTCCTTGATCTTAATGGTGATGGCACCACGGTGATTGTTGGCCCGAACGGATCCGGCAAGACGACGCTTCTGCGTCTGCTTCACGGGACCGCACGATTGAACGCTGGGACGATTGACTGGCATCAACCTATTGAGACGGTGCGTGAGGCGCAGTCTTTCGTGTTCCAGCGTCCGGTCATGCTGCGCCGCAGTGTCATCGAAAACATAGCCTACCCGCAGCTCATCCGCGGCGTCACAAAGCCGAAGGCATTGGCATTGGCCCGCACTTGGGCCGCGCATGTCGGCCTGGGCGACATGCTCAAACGCGCCGCGACGAGCCTTTCGGGGGGGGAGCAACAAAAGCTGGCCCTTGCGCGTGCGTTCATCACCGATCCGCAGGTCGTGTTTCTGGACGAACCCTGCGCCTCACTTGACGGGCGCGCAACGGCTGAGATCGAGGCAATTTTGCGGGATCAAAAGGCACGCGGCACACGGTTTATCATGTCTACCCACGACATGGGGCAGGCGCGCCGATTGGCAGATGCGGTTGTTTTTCTACGCGGCGGTCAAGTCCATGAGACGGCCCCAGCGCCCGGTTTCTTTGATGCCCCCCAGACTGACGCAGCACGCGCCTTTCTGAACGGAGATATCGTGGAATGAAGCGGCTTTTGTTCATCGCGGCCCTGATCGGCGCCACATCCGCATCGGCGCAGGACAGCATGCGCATGGCGGTCACGACGTCTTTTCACAACTCCGGCCTTGCCGATGTTCTCTTGCCGGAAATTCAGACCGATTTGGGGCTTGAGGTTCAATTGTTGATCGTCGGTACCGGGCAAGCCTTGCGTTTGGGTGAGGCGGGCGACGTGGATGCGATCCTTGTCCATTCCCGCACGGCAGAGGAAGCTTTCGTCGCCGCAGGCCACGGCACGCATCGGCGCGAGATAATGTATAGTGATTTTGTCCTGATCGGCCCGTCCGATGACCCCGCTGATGTAGGATCTGCAATCGATGCCGCCACTGGTTTGCAACGCATTGCCACCTCTGGTGCCCAGTTTGTCAGCCGTGGTGATGACAGTGGTACGCACAAAAAGGAACTGCGCCTTTGGTCTGATGCGGGCCTCAATGTTGAGGGGTTTGGCGACGGGTATCTTTCCGTCGGTGCAGGCATGGGGGCTGCCCTGAACACCGCGTCGGGCATGAATGCCTACATCCTGTCAGACCGTGCCAGTTGGCTGAATTTCGCGAACAAAGGGGATCTGGCACTGCTTTTCTCGGGCGATCCGGCGCTTTTCAATCAATATGCCTTTCTTCCGGTGAACCCCGAATTGCACCCCTATGTGAAGGCCGAACAGGCGCGCCAGCTTGAGGAATGGTTGACCTCTGCGCGCGCCGCAAAGCTGATAAATGATTTCACCATCGGCGATGAAAACCCCTTCGTCTTTAATGCTGAAGCAAGGTAGACCGTCGCGCGCGAAGTGTTCGCTGCGCGTTTTCAGAAGATCACATTCAACACCACAAGAGAGACCACCAAGAACAGGACCGTCATGATGCCGCCGCTCTTGACGAAGTCGATCACCTTATAGCCGGCCGGACCCATAATCAGCGCATTCACCTGATGGGTGGGGATCAAGAAGGAATTCGACGTTGATATCGCAACCGTCAGCGCAAAGACCGCCGGATCGCCGCCAGCCGCAACCGCAATGGAAATCGCAAGCGGCACAAGCAGAACAGTCGCGCCGACGTTGGACATGATGAGCGTGAATACGGTCGCCAAGATAGCCATGCCGGCCTGAAGCGACCAAATGGGCCAGCCATCAAGCAAAACAAGCACCTGTTGCGCAATCCATGCTGCCGTCCCCGACGTTTGCACTGCCTGACCAAGCGGTATCAGGCTGGCCAGCAAAAAGACCGTACTCCAGCTGACGGCTTCATAGGCGTCATCAATATCAAGAACACCCGTCAGGATCATGCCGACCGCGCCGGTCAGCAGCGCCAGCGACAGACGCAGGTCAGTGAACAGGATCAAAAAGATGGACACAAAAAAGAAAAACAGCGCCCAGCCGACCTTTTTGGGGCGCAATTCCTCTTGTGGGAAGTCGGTTGTTACGACGACGAAATCCCTGTCGCGGGTCAGTCGCGTCAGCGCGTCCCATGTACTGAGAATGACAAGCGTATCGCCCGCGCGGAATGGTACTTCGCCGATTTGGGTTGGCTCGTGATCCTCGGTCGCAACGAGGCTGAGCGTTTCTTCACCTCGGTGAATGGCCAGCATGCTCGCGCCATAGGTTTTGCGAAACACCACGTCATGCGCGCATTTGCCGATCAGCGATGAGCCGGGCGGGATGACCACCTCTGCCACACCCGAACGGGTGGGTGCATAGTCTTCGGCAAAGACGTCGAGCTTGTCATGAAGAACGAAACCCTCAGCCTTGACCATTTGCACGACTTCTTTACGTCTGCCAAGGATGGCAAGACGACAAGGTGCCGTGATCTCGGTCTGAATAACTGGCGCGAACCATGTCTTGCCCTGATATGCGCTGCCGATGATGTAGACATGGTAATGCTTGATAAGGTCATCGAAGGTATTCCCGACGCAGAGGCTTCCTTCGGGCACAGAGATTTCAAAGATATCCGTTTTGAGGCCGTACAGCTCTTTGAGGTAGGATTTCATCGACCGGCCACTGGTTGCGTCACCGCCCTTTTGCGCGCCCGGCAATATCCAGCGTCCGAAAATCATGAAGTAGAGAATGCCCGTCGCGATCAGTGCAAGCCCAATAGGTGTCACCGAAAACAGGCCGAATGGTGTCATTTGCCGGTCTGCGGGCAACGATTGGTTAGCCGTCAGGATCAGATCATTCAGCAGGATCAGCGGCGATGACCCAACCATCGTCATCGTGCCGCCCAAAATCGCGCAGAAACCCATTGGCATCAGCAAGCGGCTGAGCGACAGGCCCGTGCGCACCGAAATCCGGCTCACTACCGGCAGGAACAACGCCGCAGCGCCGACGTTTTGCATGAACGATGAAATGATCCCGACCGTGCCAGAGATGATGGGCACAACCCGCGCTTCGGTGTTGCCGCCATATCTCAGGATCAGTGCGGCAACCTTGCCCATAAGTCCGGTCTTATCCAGACCCGCCCCGATAATCATCACCGCGATAATCGACACCACCGCATTCGACGCCAATCCGTTAAAGAGCTGACTGATATTCGCAAGCGATCCAAGACCCGGAAGCTGACTGAGCAACCCCAGCAGAACCATCACAAGGATGGCTGCAAAGTCGATCCGCACCACCTCCGAAACAAAGAGAACGACCGTAAAGGCCAGCAGTCCCAAAACCACCGACATCTCGAATGTTAGGGTGATCGCATCCACTTACTTCACGCTCCCGTTGACCAATCGTACACGATTAGCGCGCTGAGCCAACAAACGAATTGCAAAGGATTTTCAGTGGCGGGATCGTTCCCCTAGATTGCCAGATCAAGCCGTGGCTTCCAGAACGGCCGGAACAGCTCAATCTTGGGGCAACGGTCCATGACGACTTTCAATCCGGCGTCCTCTGCCAGTTTGGCAGCGGCTTCATCATAAACGCCAATCTGACCCCAAAGCACCTTTGCGCCGATCGCAATCGCTTGTTTGGTGATATCATAGAGTTCTTCTTTCGGCCGAAAGACCTCAACCATATCCACAGGGCGGTCAATGTCCTGCAGTGAGCGATAGACCTTGATCCCGCGGATTTCTGTGACATTCGGGTTTGGATTGACCGGGATCATGTCATAGCCGGTTTCATGCAACACCCGCAGAACCCCGTAGCTGAACTTGGTTTTATCGGCACTTGCACCGACCATTGCGATGGTTTTGACAGACCGCAAAATGCCGGACAGGTAATCCTGCGTATAGTCGTAACGACGATCAACATCAGCTTCGGGCATTCAGCTCTCCTTTGGGGTTGCGATATCCGCTTTCAGCTCGTGGCTTTGCAGCGGATCAAGGAAGGGGTTGCGGTACAGGGTGTCGTGGCTTTCGACACCGATATCGAGGGTGCAATCGGTCACGGGCCGGGCCACGCAAAGCAGCACATAGCCGTTCGCGATTTGCCGATTGTTCAGCGCCACCTGCCGCCGTTGGTCAACTTCGCCGCGCGTTAGCTTGGCCGCACAGGTGATACAGCCCCCGTATTTGCAGCCGTAAGGCAGATCGACGCCCTGTTCGCGCAACGTATCCAGCAAGGGACGCCGTGCATCGACTTCAAGCGTTTGGCAGTCGCGATTGCCGATGGTGATGGACCGTGTGCCGGTCACAGCCAGATGTCGCTTGTGCAATCGCCACCGGGGTAGCGGGTTTCGTGGCAGCGACTGGGGCCGTTGGGTTCTTTGCCGAAATCAACCACGAAGTCTTCGTTGATCTTCATGCCGCCGTTTTCCACATCGCAGTCGACCATCAACATCACCCCGCCTTGGGTGCGGATGTCGGGGTAGAACTGGTTGTCCCATGTCGAAAACAGCGACGTCGTCACATAAAGGCGCTTGCCGTCCAGCGACAGTTGGAACATCTGCGGGCCGCCCGCGACTTTGACGCCATTCACCTCTGGCGCTTTGCCCAGAAGCCCACCCATCCAGACCTGCCCGGTCAGCTTCGGGTTATGCGGGTCGGATATGTCGTACTGGCGCATGTCCCCATGCAGCCAGTTGTTGAGATAGAGATACTTGTCATCCATCGACACAAGGATCGCCGACATCACACCGGGCACTGGTATGGGCCATTCCGGATGCGGTTCATTGGGGACGTCGATGACCTTTTCCCATTCCCATTTGCCCGCATCGCTTTTCCAGAAATGGATGACATTGGTCGAAAGTGCAGCGCCGCAAAAACCGTGCGTGCTGTCTGGGTCATGCAGGAACTTCACCTCAAGCGGGATCAGACCGTCTTCACCCAGATACATGGTCTCGACAGGTTCACGTTTCTGGAAATCCCAGATGTGGAGTCTACGCCCGTATTTCAGATAGCCCACCTCTTCGAGGTCAAAGCCCGGCATGAAGGTATTGGGTGCCGCCCATTCGGAGCTGACCATCACGTTGTGGCGGGGCTGGTACCAGAAGTCATAGCCGAAGGGGATGTCCCCCATGGAGTTTTCCCAACGGCCCATGATCTCGAAGTCTTGGTCCAGATGCAGATAGCCGCCCGGCGCTTCGCCCTTGGCGTCGCCAAGAAATGAGATGATGATCTCTGATCCCAGGCAATGGACCGTATGCGGGCCGGACAGGTCTGTCTTCGATTTGATCTCGGCGCCATCAATGATCTTGTGCAAACGCGGCGCACGCGGGTCGGTCGCGGTATCGACGATATGAATGTTGTTGGAGCGCACACCGGGCACCAGCAGGTATTTGCGCGACATAGAGCTGTCATCGTTGCACGACGAACAGGCATTCCAACCCATATGGTGCAATTCATCGCCGATGCCGGGCATTTCAAGCCGGTGAATGACCTGACTATAGGTCGGGCTATCTGGGTCGGCGTCTACTGTTGCAAGGTAATCCGGCTTCTGGATGCCCGTGCCTGTGTAGATCGCAATCGTATACAGAAGCTTCTCTCGTGGCGCTTTGATTGCCTCAGCGGGGCTAGCGTAGCCCGGTCCGCAGCATACTCCATCCATGATTGACGCTCCTCCTTGATTCCCTGTTGTTTCCCGTATATCGAAAAGATAGTTATCAAGATACGAGAAAATGATGCACCTCGAACGTTTAGCAGTGGTTCTGGAAATCGCAGGGCAAAAGGGTGAGGCCACGGTCGCAGACATTTGTGCCCATTCCGACTTACCGAAGCCAACGGCGTACCGTTTGGTGCATGATCTGGTGAGTGTTGGCCTGCTAGAGCCCGTCGCAAGAGGCCGCTTTTCCATTGGCATGCGCCTCAAACAGATCACGCAGGCGGATCAGTCGGACGCTGCCTTGATCGCGCTTGTCGGCCCGACGCTGCGGCAAGCCGCCACCAAACATGGTGCGGCGTTCTTTCTGTCACGGCTGCGCGGCCGCAACGTAGAGATTATTCAAGTTGAAACCCCCGACACTGGTGTGTCCTTCCTGCACCCGGGGCTGGGAAAACGCCCCCTGCACGCTTGTTCGTGCTCAAAGGCAGTCGCGGCATTTTCGCCCGATCTGATTGCGGGGCAAGGTCTCGAAGGGCGTCTGAAAGCCTATACGGAGTTCACCCTGACACGCGTCGCTGATCTGGAGCTTGAGCTTGAGGCGATCAGGCGGCGTGGCTACGCCGAATGCGTGGAAGAAATTGAACGCGGCATGTGCTCTGTTGCGACGACATTGGGGCGTGAAGGGCCGGGGGCGAGCATGTCGATTGGGGCGACCGGGTCAACGCGGGTCTTTACCGACGCCTATCGTGCAGAGATTGGGCGCGTGATCTCCGATATGGCGCGCACGCTTTCGTCTGAAATGAAATGGGACACGCCAGCGCGCGCCCCGCAATCAGCTTAAGATGTCTCAAGCGACCTTTGGAGTTGATGGAAGCTCTTTCTTGGGATCGAAAAACGGGCGATCGACGATTTCGGCCGACGTTGTTTGACCGTCAAGATCCACGTCAACATATTCGCCAAGCACCGCATGTTCCGCCGAAATCAAGGCAAGTGCGATGTTTTGCTGAAGCCTTGGTGAGTAAACGGCCGAGGTCACTTTCCCGATGCGTTCGCCGTCTTTGCCGACATCCCAAAACACAGTATTCGGTCCGGTCAAAGGCGCACCGCCGATAATCAAGCCAATTTGCTTGCGGCTGACGCCTGTCTCCTTGATCCGCGCGAGGGCCTCTTTGCCGACAAATTTCGCATCGGTATCAAGGTTTACCAGACGGCCCAGACCAAGCTCATAGGGGTTTGTCCCGGCATCCATATCGGCGTGATAGGACAACATGCCAGCTTCAACCCGGCGGATGGATGATGTGTGACCGGGTTGCAGACCATATGGCGCACCCGCTGCCATGATCTTTTCCCAAAGCACATCGCCAAGGTTTCCGTCGCGCAGGTAGAGCTCATAGCCAAGTTCACTGGACCAACCGGTCCGCGAAACGACCAGCGGAATACCGTCCAGTTCTACTTCACGCAGCCAAAAATAACGCAGGTCGAGAATGTCATCGCCAAAAAGGGCCTGCATTATCATGCCAGAGTTCGGCCCCTGCAATTGCAACGGAGAAACATCAGGTTCGCGAATTGTCACATCCAGTCCGGAATACACCGCCAGCCCCTGCGCCCAGAGCAGAATGTCGCTGTCAGCAAGCGACAGCCAGAAATGGTTCTCGGCAAGGCGCAACACGATCGGGTCGTTCAGGATGCCGCCATCTGCATTTGTAATCAGAACGTATTTGCATTGCCCGACAGCCATCTTCGACAGATCACGCGGGGTCAGCATTTGCGTGAATATGGCGGCGTCAGGGCCGGTAATTTCCACCTGGCGCTCGACCGCGACGTCGCACAGGATCGCCGTGTTCACAAGGTTCCAGAAATTCTGTACCGGATCGCCAAAGTCACGCGGGATATACATGTGGTTGTAGACAGAAAAACCCTGCGCGCCCCAGCGCACAGTTGCGTCGAAGTAGGGTGACTTGCGGATCTGAGTGCCGAAGCCAAAATTCTTTGCGGTCATCATGCCGGAAGTCCTCCCCGGGCTGCCTGAAACAAGTCGTCGGTATCGCGTTTGATCGCTTCATGCGTGAAACACCTGTTCCGTGCTTGCATGAAATCGACATAACAGATGAGGCATACGGCAGGAGTGATTCCGACCCAGAGGCGTTGCCTGCCGCCGATTCTGCCAAATCCGTAATCGGTTTGTCGGGATTACAGGCGAAAGCGAAAAAAACGCCACTTTTTTGAGCAGACCGGAAGCGACAAGTCGGGCCGCCCAGTTTTCACTGGCGTCCTTCTGCACCGCAGCATCATGTTAAGGCGTTCGAAAGAGCATCAGCGTCGCGCGAAGGGCCATCCTGGCAGATTAATCCCCTCACGCGACTACAACATCACTGTTGCGGGTCCTACCTATGTGGTTGGTCTTCTGTTTGAAAGGGCGCTTACGTCCGGTCGACGACCCGCAGCGACAAACGGGGACCTATGACCTATGACTTTTAAAATTCCTGCTCTTGCAGTGACCGCCCTGCTGGGCACCACCGTAATGGCTGCCGCCGCTTCCGACTGCGTTGATCCGATCAAAGTGGGCGTTCTGCACTCGCTTTCCGGCACCATGGCGATTTCCGAGACAACATTGAAAGACACAATGGAGCTGCTGATCGAAAATCAGAATGCTGCCGGTGGTCTGTTGGGCTGTGAAATCGAAGCTGTGGTTGTTGATCCGGCCTCCGACTGGCCGCTTTTCGCCGAAAAAGCACGTGAGCTGCTGACCGTCAGCGAAGTTGACGTGATCTTTGGCAGCTGGACATCAGTGAGCCGCAAATCGGCTTTGCCTGTCTTGGAAGAACTCAACGGTCTGATGTTTTACCCGGTGCAATATGAGGGTGAGGAAAGCTCCAGAAATGTGTTCTACACCGGGGCCGCGCCAAACCAGCAGGCTATTCCGGCCACAGATTACTTTCTTGAAGAGCTCGGCGTTGAGAAATTCGCGTTGCTTGGCACTGACTATGTTTATCCGCGCACGACCAACAACATCCTTGAAGCGTACCTGATCGACAAGGGCATCGCGCCTGAGGACATCTTTGTGAACTATACGCCGTTTGGACAGTCAGACTGGGCGACAATTGTGGCCGATGTCGTCGCACTCGGTGCGGATGGCAAGCAGGTTGGCGTGATTTCGACCATCAACGGTGATGCGAACATCGGTTTCTACAAAGAGCTTGCCGCTGCCGGCATCTCTGCGGATGATATTCCGGTTGTCGCTTTCTCCGTGGGTGAGGAAGAGCTTTCGGGCCTCGATACATCTAACCTTGTGGGCCACCTGGCTGCCTGGAACTACTTTCAATCCGCTGAATCGGAGTTGAACGACGAATGGGTCGCAGCCTGGAAAGCCAAAATGGGCGAAGATCGTGTCACCAACGACCCGATGGAAGCGCACTATATTGGCTTTAACATGTGGGTGAATGCCGTGACAGACGCTGGCACGACAGATGTTGATGCCGTGCGTGAGGCGATGTACGGGCAGGAATTCCCGAACTTGACGGGTGGCACGGCGGTCATGTTGCCAAACAACCACCTCGCCAAGCCTGTTCTGATCGGTGAGATCACAGCCGACGGCCAGTTCGACATCATCAGCCAGACCACGGAAGTGCCGGGCGATGCATGGACGGACTACCTACCGGAATCTGCGGCTCTCGTGTCTGATTGGCAGACCTTGGGTTGCGGCATGTACAACACCGAAACCGAGACCTGCGTTCAGCTGACCTCAAACTACTAAGACGTCAAAGGGGGCGGGGCGTGCCGTATTGCGCGCCCCGTTTCACGAATACCTGACAGATTGGCCTGAATTCCCCATGTCCCGACTGCTTTCACTGGCCCTCGCGCTGTGGCTGACCGTGCCCGTCGCAGTTGCCGCACAGTCCTTGCAAGACATTCTGCAAATCCACCAAGAAGAAGTGCTCAAGCCCGGGCGCCGCAGTGTCGGCGTGGTGTTGGACGATCTGGTGGCCAGCGGATTGCCGCAAGCCTTGCCGTTTCTTGAGGCATGGCGCGACCGCGAAATCGTGAAGCGCGACAGTGACGGGTTGTTCTTTCGCGCCAGCGAGGACGGCGACATGGTCACCCTGATGGATCTTGATACAGGCGAGAATCTAGGCCCAGCCAATGCAGCAGGCCTGACAGAATCCCGCCCCAACGGCGGCGTGCGCCGCGCAATTGGTGATGCGCTGGTGCAGTTTCAGCTCTCGGACCCTGACATTGAAAAGCGCCTGACTGCCGTCCAAGCAATCGCCCGCAGCATGGACGCCAGCCAATTGGCACCGCTTTCCGCGTCCATCGAAGGCGAATCTGACCGGGACCTGAAGGCCACGAAAACGCGGCTGGCCGGGATGCTCGGCGCTTTGTTCGCGGACACGCAAGAGGCGCGCATTGCCGCGATTGAGGCGCTTGCGGGCGATCTATCAGTCGATGTGCGCGCAGTGTTGAGCACGGTGCTTTCGACCTCGTCCAGTGTTGCACCGACGGTACCTGATGGCACCAATCTGGCGCAAACGCTCGATGTTGGCACCGATATCAGCGCGGTGGAGGCTTATCAGCAGCTTGTTGATGCGGACCTTGCGCCCGCGCTGATTACGAAGGCGGCGATCAGGGAGGCGCTTGTCGCGAACATCCAAGGCGGGCTTGTCGCCGGTATCCCAGTGGCCACGCTCGATACCGATGAAGCGCGCGCCGGTGCCTATGATGCGCTTGCGGCGGGCGGCATCGCGGCACCCCGCGTTACCGATGCGCAACAGGCAGAGGCTATCGCTGCGCATACGTTCTTTTTGGCCTATGACGAAACGGATGTGGCGATAACAGATGCCGCGCGCGCAGCGCAGCGCGCCATCGAGACCAGCGTCGCCGTCAGCCAAGGGATTGACCTTGGGCTTGATGCGCTGTCGCTTGCATCGATCTATTTCCTTGCGGCGATCGGTCTTGCGATCACCTTCGGGGTGATGGGCGTTATCAACATGGCGCATGGCGAATTCATTATGATGGGCGCCTATACGGGTTTTGTCGTACAGCAATTTGTGCCCGATTACACGCTGTCCATCATCATCGCCCTGCCGCTGGCCTTTGCGATTACTTTTGGCGCTGGTGTGTTGATGGAACGCCTTGTTATCCGCCACCTTTACCACCGCCCGCTTGAAACATTGCTGGCGACCTTCGGTATTTCAATCGCGTTGCAGCAGTTGGCCAAGAACATCTTCGGCACTCAGGCACGCCCGCTGACATCGCCCGAATGGCTGGATGGGGCGCTTGTGTTCAATGATGTCGTGGCCATCAGCTATATCCGCATCGCGATATTCGTGCTGGCCCTGATCTTCCTCGCGCTGATCCTGTTTGTCCTCAAGCGCACACGATTGGGGCTGGAGGTCCGGGCCGTGACCCAGAACCCCGGCATGGCAGCCTCCATGGGGATCAACCCGGACCGGATCAACATGCTGACCTTTGGTCTGGGTTCGGGCATCGCCGGGATCGCTGGGGTGGCTATCGGGCTTTACGCGAAAGTGACCTCAGAGATGGGTGCCGATTATATCGTACAAAGCTTCATGACGGTTGTTGTGGGTGGCGTCGGCAATGTCTGGGGTACGCTGGCAGGCGCGTCGCTGATCGGGTTCCTGCAAAAGGGGATTGAGTGGTTAAACCCCTCCAACACGCTGGCTGCCCAGACCTATATGATCCTGTTTATCATCCTCTTCATTCAATTCCGGCCCAAGGGTATCGTCGCCCTCAAAGGCCGTGCGGCGGCGGATTAAGTCATGCGAAAAAGCTTTCTTGCAGAAAACCCATCGGTCCTGTGGTTTATCGCGATCCTTGCTGTCTTTACCATCGTCGTGACCCTGTTGTCCGATGTGACAGGCGTCGGACTGATTTCAACATCATTCGTCAAGACATTGGGCAAGACGCTGGCACTTTGCCTCGTCGCGATTGCGATGGATGTCGTGTGGGGCTATTGCGGGATATTGTCGTTGGGCCATTTCGCCTTCTTCGGTATCGGAGGATACGCGATAGGCATGTGGTTGATGTACGCCCGCACAGAGGCGATTGTGATAGACAGCCTTGCCGGACAACCGATACCGCCCACCCCGGCAGAAATATCAGACACGATTGGCAACCAGATATTCGGGGTCGTTGGCAGCTCTGAGTTTCCGATGATTTGGGTCTTTGCAGACAATCTTGTGTTGCAATTGATGATGGTTGTTCTGGTGCCGGGTTTGCTTGCGTTGGTCTTTGGCTGGCTGGCGTTCCGCAGCCGTGTGACGGGTGTTTACCTATCCATCCTGACCCAGGCGATGACCCTCGCGCTGGCGCTTTATCTGTTCCAGAACGACAGCGGATTGCGTGGCAACAATGGCTTGTCCGGTCTGCAAAACATTCCCGGCTATGAGGATACGTCGCAAGCCGTGATATCCATCGTGTTCTTCATCGCCTCTGCACTCGCTTTGGCGGCGGGCTATGTCTTTTTTGCCTGGATCGTGTCCGGCAAGATGGGCAGCGTCATCAAGGGGATCCGTGACAATGAGGCGCGCGTGCGCTTTCTTGGCTACCATGTGGAAAGCTACAAGCTTTTCGTCTTTACCACGACTGCCGTTGTCGCTGGCATTGCCGGCGCGCTTTACTATCCGCAGGCGGGCATCATCAACCCCGGTGAAATCGCGCCAATTGCATCGATCTATCTTGCGGTCTGGGTCGCGATTGGTGGGCGCGGGCGCCTTTACGGGGCCGTCATTGGCGCGGCGTTCGTGTCCCTGCTGTCGAGCTGGTTCACTGGCGGCGGCGCCCCTGACATCAACTTTGGTTTCTATGTCATCCAATGGACAGATTGGTGGCTTGTGCTGCTTGGTCTGTCTTTTGTGGCGGTCACGTTGTTCTTTCCCAAAGGGATTGGCGGGCTGTTTGACTATCTAGTGAGGAAGCCGTCATGAGCATGTTGCTTGAGGTCTCTGGCGTCAGCGTCTCCTTTGACGGGTTTCGGGCGATCAACAACCTGTCGGTCAACTTTGCCCCGACCGAATTGCGGGCGATTATTGGCCCCAATGGTGCCGGCAAAACCACATTCATGGATATCGTCACAGGCAAAACAAAACCCGATGAAGGCACGGTGATTTGGGGTGAACAGAATGTCTCGCTCCTCGGCATGTCAGAAAGCCAGATCGCGCGCGAAGGCATTGGGCGCAAATTCCAGAAACCGACCGTGTTTGAGGCCCAAACCGTGCGCCAAAATCTGGCAATGGCGCTCAAGACCCCGCGCGGGCCTTTTGCAGTGTTGATGCATAAGAAAACCAAACCGAACGCCGAACGGATTGAAGTTGTCGCGGCGCAAATCGGGCTGTCGGACAGTCTGACACGTGTTGCGGGCGAACTGAGCCACGGCCAAAAGCAATGGCTTGAGATTGGCATGTTGCTGGCGCAGGAGCCGCGCTTGATGCTGGTCGATGAACCCGCAGCTGGCATGACACCGGAGGAACGTGAGAAGACGACGGATATTTTGCGCGAAGCCGCAAAGACCCGCGCGGTTGTTGTTGTTGAACACGACATGGAATTCGTGCGCCGCCTGAATTGCAAGGTCACGGTCCTGCACGAAGGTGCGGTACTGGCGGAAGGCTCGCTCGATCACGTGACATCCAATCAGACTGTGATTGACGTGTATCTGGGGCGCGCCCATGCTTGATGTCAGCGGGATCAATCTCAAATACGGGCAAAGCCAGATCCTCTACGACGTGTCCCTGACGGCGGATGTCGGTAAAATCACGGCCGTTATGGGCAACAATGGGGTCGGCAAAACGAGCCTGTTGAAAGCCGTGTCCGGGCGGCATCCGGTTGCTAGTGGTGACGTATCGGTAGCAGGTCAAAAGGTGCATCTGTCCTCTGCCTATCATTCGGCGCGCGCGGGCATCGCTTACGTCCCGCAGGGCCGTGAGGTGTTCCCGATGATGAGCGTCCGCGAGAACCTTGAAACAGGGTTTGCCTGCCTGCCAAAGGCCGATCACCAGGTCCCCGATTTTGTCTTTACGCTGTTTCCAGTCCTGCAAGAGATGCAAACGCGACGTGGCGGGGATCTTTCTGGCGGTCAACAACAACAGCTCGCCATTGCCCGTGCGCTTATTACCAAACCTTCGGTGCTTTTGCTGGATGAGCCGACGGAGGGCATTCAGCCAAACGTCATTCAGCAGATCGGCGATGCGTTGGAAACGTTGCGCGATCAGGGGCAAATGGCGATTGTGCTGGTCGAGCAGAACGCCGATTTCGCCTATCGGATTGCTGACAATTTTACCGTTGTCGAGCAGGGGAAGGTGAAGAAATCCGCTCAGAAGGCGGGTTATTCCAAAGAGGAATTGATGGCTGATCTGGCATTGTAGCGGCGCTCCAATGCCAAGGTGTGCCCCGCCGCGTGAGGCATGGCTAAGGTTGCTGCGGGAAGTCTTTGCAAAAGATCAATTATCGAGATAGCCATTGATGCTGTCGTGCAGCCCGGCGACGATCAAGCTGGGGCCGATGTCTTTAGCCCGCGCTCCCTTCAAATCTGACAAGTGTTGTTTTGCAGGGCAGTTAGTTCGCCTCACCATGACGTCAGAGCTGCGAAAATTGACTGCGTTTGAGGACGTTCAGTCAGTCAATTTGCCGGATCGCGCGGCGCGACATTTCCTTTCAAGTCCCGATTGTAATCCGGCGCGCACTTGGTAAGGTGAAGCGTCGGGATCAAGTGGCGGATGCTTATCAGCGACCTTCCTCGATTGATGAGGAATACCCCGGCAACCCATTTGTGCAGCAAGGCCATTTGGGTTCCATTGATCTAGTTACCACTGCTGGCGCGTCCATTGCGTCGAGGCAGAGAGCTTAGGCGTTAACAGACGGGAGAATCACCATGAAAAACAGGCTCATAATCACGGCCCTTGTGGCCAGCACCATCGCCACTGGCGGCGCATGGGCGCAAGATGTCACGTTGACGATCGAAAGCTGGCGCAACGATGACCTGACGCTTTGGCAGTCAGAGATCATCCCGGCCTTCGAGGCCGCCAACCCTGGCATCAAGGTTCAGTTCACCCCGTCGGCCCCGGCCGAATACAACGCCGTCCTGAATTCCAAACTGGACGCCGGATCTGCTGGTGATTTGATTACCTGCCGTCCGTTTGATGCCTCGCTTGCGCTTTATGATGCGGGTCGGCTGAGTGACCTCAGTGATCTTGACGCGATGTCGAATTTCTCGGATGTGGCCAAGTCGGCCTGGCAGACTGATGACGGGTCGGCCACTTTCTGCGTGCCAATGGCAAGTGTTATTCACGGCTTCATCTACAATAAGGATGCTTTCGCCGAGCTTGGCCTCGAAGTACCTGAGACGGAAAGCGAATTCTTCGCCGTGCTCGATGCGATCAAGGAGGACGGGAGCTACGTCCCGATGGCGATGGGCACGAATGACCAGTGGGAAGCCGCCACGATGGGTTACAACAACATCGGCCCGAACTACTGGAATGGTGAGGAAGGCCGGCTTGCATTGATTGCAGGCGAACAGAAGCTGACCGACGACGCTTGGGTCGCACCCTATGCAACACTCGCCCGTTGGAAGAACTACCTCGGCGATGGCTATGAGGCGCAAACTTATCCGGACAGCCAGAACGTGTTCACCCTTGGCCGTGCCGCCATCTATCCTGCGGGATCATGGGAAATCAGCGGGTTCAATGCACTGGCCGATTTCGAGATGGGTGCATTCAAGCCGCCGGTTCGCAACGCTGGTGACACTTGCTATATCTCGGATCACACCGACATTGCCATCGGCCTGAACGCCAACAGTCCGAATGCCGATGCCGCGCGCACCTTCCTGAATTGGGTCGGCTCAGAGGAATTTGCCAACATCTATGCCAACGCGCTTCCCGGCTTTTTCTCGCTCTCGAACTTCGACGTCCCGATGCAGGATCCGCTGGCACAGGAATTCGTAAGCTGGCGCGCACAGTGCGAGTCCACGATCCGTTCGACCTATCAGATCCTGTCACGCGGGACCCCGAACCTGGAGAACGAAACCTGGGGTGCTTCGGTTGCTGCGATCAAGGGCACCGCGACGCCAGAGGAACTGGGCCAGAGCTTGCAGGACGGCCTGGCGTCTTGGTACGCGCCGCAACAATAGCCTTTTGAGGTCGCTACGTACTTCCCGGGCGGTACCGTTACCGCCCGGGTTCAAGACCGGAGACGCCATGAATACCCCCCGCAAACGCTGGCATATCGCGGTTTTCCTTGCGCCCGCAGTTCTTGTCTATACGGCGGTTATGATCGTCCCATTGTTCAACACGCTGCGTCTTGCGTTGTATACAAAGGTGGATCAGGAACGCATCTTTGTGGGGCTTGCCAACTTCAGGACGCTGTTTCTTGACCCGCTATGGTCTGACGCGTTTTGGAACGCGCTTGGCAACAACTTCTGGTTTTTCATCATTCACATGCTCGTGCAAAACCCGATCGGCATTCTGCTGGCGGCGATCCTGTCGCACCCCCGGTTGCGCTTTGCCGCTCTTTATCGTTCGGCGATTTTCATTCCGACGATCCTCAGTTTCGTGATTGTCGGCTTCGCCTGGCGGCTGATCCTGTCGCCGATCTGGGGTATCGCGCCGGGTATGCTCGATGCGGTTGGGCTGAAATGGCTTTTCGCACCTTGGCTTGGGCAGGAACAAACCGCGCTGACCACGCTGGCCCTTATTTCGGTCTGGCAATTCGTCGGCATCCCGATGATGCTGATTTATGCGGCGCTTTTGTCGATCCCCGAGCAAATCCTCGAAGCAGGCGAGATTGACGGGATCACCGGATCCGCCGCCTTCTGGAGGATAAAACTACCGCTGATCCTGCCTGCAATCGGGATCATCTCAATTCTGACATTCGTGGGGAATTTCAATGCATTCGACTTGATCTATACCACGCAAGGGGCGCTGGCGGGGCCGGATTTCTCGACCGATATTCTAGGTACTTTCATGTACCGCACCTTCTTTGGCTTCCAGCTGCAGCTTGGTGACCCGCACATGGGCTCGGCTATCGCGAGCGCCATGTTTGCCGTCATCCTGATCGGCGTTTGTCTTTACCTTTTTGCCATCCATTCCCGGATGCGCCGCTACCAGCTTTAGGGTCGCGCATGAACAAGGCCCGCCAAAACCCGCTTAACCTTTTCGCTGTTCATGCAGTCCTGATAGTCTACACGCTGATCGCGCTGTTCCCGGTCTTCGTGATCCTGATTAACAGTTTCAAGTCGCGCCGGGCGATCTTTCGCGAACCTCTTGCACTGCCAGATGCCGACAGTTTCAGCCTGATCGGCTACCAGACGGTCATGCGGCAAGGTGATTTTTTTCTCTACTTCCAGAACTCGATGATCGTCACGCTGGCCGCGCTGTTCTTTACCCTGCTCTTTGGGGCCATGGCCGCCTACGCGCTGTCGGAATATCGGTTTCGCGGCAATACGCTGATGGGCCTCTACCTTGCGCTTGGCATTATGATCCCGATCCGGATCGGCACGGTGGCGATTTTGGAAATGATGGTGGCCACGGGTCTTGTAAACACGCTTTGGGCGCTGATTTTGGTCTATACGGCGCAGGGCCTGCCGCTTGCGGTTTTCATTTTGTCAGAGTTCATGCGTCAGGTTTCTGACGATCTCAAGAATGCGGGGCGGATTGACGGGTTGTCGGAATATACGATCTTCTTTCGTCTGGTTCTGCCGCTGGTACGGCCCGCCATGGCGACGGTCGCGGTGTTCAACATGATCCCGATCTGGAATGATCTGTGGTTCCCGCTCATCCTTGCTCCGGCAGAGGAAACCAAGACGCTCACGCTGGGTTCTCAGGTCTTTATCGGGCAATTCGTGACGGACTGGAACGCGGTTCTGTCAGCCCTGTCCATGGCTATTTTGCCGGTGCTGATCCTTTACATCATCTTTTCGCGGCAACTGATCCGCGGCATAACATCGGGGGCTGTCAAATGACGCGTGTTTTGATTGTTGGGCTGGGCAATATGGGGTCAAGCCACGCGCTGGCCCATCACCACCACCCGGACGCACAGATTGTCGGCCTTGTGAACCGGTCACCAGTGACGCTGCCAGAGGCATTGCAGGGCTATCCGCTCTACAACAGTTTTGAGGAAGGGATGGCCACCCGGCCCGACCTTGTTGTTGTTGCCACCTATTCCGATAGCCACGCCGATTTTGCCTGTGCCGCGATGGACCAAGGCGCGCATGTGTTTGTTGAAAAGCCGCTTGCCACCACCGTTGCCGATGCCGACCGTGTCGTGGCAAAGGCGCAGCAAACCGGTCGCAAGCTGGTTGTGGGCTATATCCTGCGCCACCACCCGTCATGGATTCGCCTGATTGCAGAGGCCCGCGCGCTTGGAGGGCCTTATGTGTTTCGCCTGAACCTCAACCAGCAGTCGTCGGGCGCGGAGTGGGAGACGCATAAATCGTTGATGCAGACGACGCCGCCGATTGTCGATTGCGGGGTGCATTATGTCGATGTGATGTGCCAGATCACCGACGCCAAGCCCGTTCGTGTACACGGCATGGGCCTTCGCCTGAGCGATGAGATCCCTCTGGATATGTATAATTACGGCCAGTTTCAGGTGGTCTTCGACGACGGCTCTGTCGGCTGGTATGAGGCCGGTTGGGGGCCGATGATGTCCGAGACGGCCTTTTTCGTCAAAGATATCGTCACGCCGCTGGGGGCAGTGTCGATCACGGACGGCAACAAGGGCGCGTCGGCCGATATCGGCGGGCATACCAAGGTGGGCGGCATTCTTGTCCATCGCCCCGAAGGCGACCGCCAGATTGACCTGCCCGACGAACCCGGCCATCAGGAATTATGCGATGCCGAGCAAGCCTATGTCTTGCGGGCCATTGCTGAAGACATCGACCTTTCGCGGCACATGACCGACGCCGTTCAATCACTGCGCATCTGCCTTGCTGCTGATGAAAGCATTCGCACGGGCAATGTTGTCGCCCTTCAGGAGATATGAATGACCACTGCGCTGTCGCTCCGGAATGTCTATAAGTCCTTCGGAAAGGTTGCGGTGCTCCACGACATCACGCTTGACGTCGAGCAAGGCGAATTTGTCGTTTTTGTCGGCCCTTCGGGATGCGGGAAATCGACCGTCCTCAGAGTGATCGCCGGACTTGAGGATGCGACCTCGGGCGATGTCTATATCGACGGCCAGATGGTAAACACGACGCCACCCGCCAAGCGTGGCATCGCGATGGTGTTCCAGACCTACGCGCTTTACCCGCATCTGACCGTGCGCGGCAACATGGCGCTTGCGCTCAAGCAGGAGCGTCAGACGCGCGATGTCATCGCGGCGCGCGTGGCAGAGGCAGCCCGGATGCTGAACCTCGAACCCTATCTAGATCGGCGTCCGTCGGAGCTGTCGGGCGGCCAACGCCAGCGTGTTGCCATTGGGCGCGCCATTGTGCGCCAGCCAAAGCTCTTCCTGCTTGATGAGCCGCTTTCAAACCTTGACGCCGCTTTGCGCATCAACACCCGGATTGAGATTGCGAACCTGCATAAAGCGCTGAATGCGACGATGATTTACGTCACCCATGACCAGACCGAGGCGATGACGCTGGCCGACAAGATTGTCGTGTTGCGCGATGGCCGGGTCGAACAGGTCGGAAGCCCGATGGAGCTTTACAACAACCCTGTCAACCAATTCGTCGCGGGCTTTCTTGGTGCGCCAACAATGAACTTCCTGCCCGCCGCGCGCCTTGACGGCCCCTCGGGCGAGGTCGTGGGAATCCGCCCAGAGCATCTTTTGCTGGATGACAGCGGGCCGCTTTCAGGCAAGGTGATCCATGTTGAGAAATTGGGTGGTGATACAAACCTTATTGTCGATATCGAAGAGGATATTCCGCTGACTGTCCGGCTCTTTGGCCAGCACAACATTGTTCAGGCATCGGAGGTAACCTTGGGTTTTGATCCCGGCGTTGCGTTTCGTTTCGATGCGGACGGCGGCCGTATCAAGGGATAAGACGGCATTGCGCAACAACTGCAAGGGCTGCCTTGCGAGCGCCATATTCTTGTGCTTGATTGCAGCGGAGCGTTGCATGTGACGGGGTGCGCAGGGACGTTCCGGGGCATGATAAGACAGTCGTTTGCCCAGAGGGAAAACGTTTACATCTTGTAATGTGTAAATGTGGCCCCTAGCTGTCACCCTATTCGGCACGGCCCCGGAGACGGGCTGCCATGCAAAATTACTGGGCGCGCCCCAGTTTTTTTTGTGGTGCCAACTGAAATGACGAAAGATGCGATTAGTACCGCCACTTCTCGTCCCCAAAACAAGAGTGGCAAGGTAAATGACAAAGCGAAATATATTCAGGGGCGTTGCACTTTCGGTCGTCCTTTCCATCACAGGCTGCACCATGGGCCAGACAAATCAGGACAGCATTGACGTGACCAGAGCATCTGGCGCCGTGGGCGCTGAACAGGTCAGTGGGCGCTCCTACAAGGTGGCTCCGCCGGAGCAGGGTAGTATCTACCACGCGGCGTTTCCCGGATTTGGCCCTGCCGAAGACACCGTCACCACGCGTATTATTGATGATTTTGCCAACGGGATCAGCGGCAAGAACTTGGCCTGGGCGTATTTCTCGGACAATTGGTTCGACGGGATCACCTTTCCGACGGCTGATGTGAACACTATCCAGCGTCGCGGCGTGGTCCCGTTTATCCGTGTGATGCCGCGCAGCACCTGGAATGCCTGCTCGGACAAGCGCTATAGTCTCGACAAGATCAATCAGGGAAACTTCGATACCCAGTTGCGGCGCTATGCACGGGCAGCCGCGCGCGTGGATGGCCCGCTTATCATGGAGTTCGGGACTGAGGTGAACGGCGATTGGTTTCCCTGGAGCGGGGCCTGCAACGGCGGCGCCACTACCACCGGCTACGGCTCCCCGACTGAGGCGGATGGCCCGGAACGGTTCCGCGATGCGTATCGCCGCATCATTGATATCTTCCGCGAACAAGGGGCGAACAACGTCACTTGGGTCCTGCACCTGAATTCCTCGGGTGGATCGGATGCCGCCTGGAACCGCTACGCGGCCTATTATCCGGGTGATGACTACATCGACTGGCTGGGCCTTTCGGTTTATGGCGCGCAGGATCCGACAACGATGCGGACTTGGAACCCGCAATTCCGTGAGGTCATGGACGGCGCTTACAGGTCCGTCGCTGCGATTTCTCCCTCAAAGCCGATTGCGCTGCTTGAGTTTGGAGTGGTCGCGCATGATGGCAAACCGCAGTGGATCCGCAACGCGCTGGGTGACATTGCAAGCGGGCGCTATCCGCGCGTCAAGGCCGTTTCCTGGTGGAACAGTGACTGGCGCAATGACGATGGCACGTGGTCGCGAATGCGGCTTGATTCCTCGCAAGCCGTCACCAGAGCCTATCGTGAAGGCATCGCCAATCCCGTCTTTGTGTCAACGGCCCGTATCTCGCCTTGATTGCAGAAACTGTGGGTCGCCTGCGCGCTGTGCCTAACGCAGTGACATAAGGCGGCGCACGACATCTTCAGCAGGTTTTCCAAAAGGACTATACCCGATATTCGCCTCGCTAAGGTCGTCCTGCGTGGATGCGAAGATGCCGACACCCGCGATCTGGGGGGAGTTGCGCAGCATGTATTCGAGCGAAAGATAGCTGTTTTCCTGCTCTTCAAGGCTCAGTCGCCGACCTCGGTCGGGTTTCCAGGAAAACGGAAAGACCGCGGCATAGGGTTGGCTGGTATAACCGACCTCACCAAATTCGAGCGTGACATCGGGGTTTTGGGCCAACCAGACGTCGAGCTTGGTCTTGATGCGGTCCCATGACGCCATCAGCGTTTCAAGCGGTTCGTCGCGATGCGCGGCCAAGGGCCAGTAGGCCGCGACCGCGAGGTAATCGATGGCATCGCCCCAAGTGAATTGCGTCACCTTGTCGAAGTTGATCTGATATCCGATCAGGTTTTCGTAACCCGCCTCTTTGCGGACCGCATCGATCAACGCGCGCCATCTTTCTTCCTCGGCCTCAAGGCTGCTTAGTTCTGCCCCGATGGTCAGCGCCTCAATGTCGTTTGCGCGGGCGAAGGTTGCCGCTTCAAGAATGATCCGGCGATAATTGGTCCACCATCTGTCCGGGTCACTTGGTTGAATGAAACCACGCCAATCGTTTGGTTTGCGACCTTCCTCTGAGAGGTTGACAATAACCGAGAGCCGAACGCTGAGGCCAAGCTTATGCGCGTCCTCAACGATGTTCTCCAGCGCCGTGAAACTTGCCGTGGCGTCGGGGTCTGCCAGCGGCTCAGACCCCTGCGTGCCGTTTTGAAAGAAGGTCTGATGAACGATCACCGTTTCGGCGCCGATATCGCGGATGCGCAGCAGATTGTCGTGCATCGCCTCACTGCTGTACTGAGGCGGCGCAGAGACCTGATCGGGGTTCACGATAAAGGGCAAATGGACAGAGGTGCGGTAGGTATCAGCGCGCGCGTCCCTTTGGCGGTCGGCGGCGGTCGGGGCCGGGTCGGCCTGCGCGGCCACCTGTGAAAGCGCGGCATCGGCTGCGGCTTCAAACGGTGTCATGTCAGGCCGATCCGGCAAAAGCGCAGGCAGATAGCTCACATAGACGAAGCTTCCCGACACCGTTGCGCCCGGCAATGAGCTGCCAAGATCATCGCTATAGACCCAATAGAGCGGCAAAGCGGGGAACTCTGCCGTCACCGCAGACGTGTCAGTCGCACTCAGCGGGCGCATACCGAAGTAGTTTATCTTGGAAAAGTCGGTGCTGTGGACATCGGAGAAAGCCAAACCGCGCGCTTCCTGAAACGCCTGCGACAAAAGCCATGCATGGTAGTTGACCCACAGCACAGGTTTGTCAGTTGCGGCGATATCGGCAAGAAAGCCAGCGCTGGGCGGCTTGAAATACTGGTTGCCCAGATAGACAAAACCATCAAAGACGGCGGCGTCGATCAGGGGGGTGTAATCCGCCGGCCCGATGGTGGTCACCTCCACGTTGAAAGCCTCGCTTAAGTAATCGGCAAGCCAACCCGCAGAGACCTGCCGCGGTTCGGACGCGATGAGCAGAACATTTGGCTTTGTCTCCGCTGCCGATTGCGCTTCCTGCGCCTGGGTCTGTGCTGCCAGCGTGATGAAAATCACGGCTGCAATCAGGGCCAAAGATAGGGCGTGCCAAGGTTTTCGGGTGCTGCGCATGAGATCTCAATCCATTGTCAAAGACAGCGGTCGCGCGCCACCGGCGGCCGCGAAGCTGCAAAACCGATAATAGCCTTCCGGTGTGCCGATGTCGAAGAAATCCGTTTCGACAAAGACGGTTCCAAGTTGGCGCGCGCGCAGCAATTGCGGAAAAAGGTCCGCCGTTAACGAAAAATCCTTGCCTGTCGCGAACTCGCCCAACGCCTTTTCGCGCACGGCCAACGTTCCACCTTCGATGCCAACAGCTTCACACGCCATTGCGCGCACGTCGCCATGGGCCAGAACTGTGCCGCTCTCATCGGCGCAAACATTTGGCACAGCACCAGCGGACCCGCTGCGGACCGATGCGAGCGCAACCATCCAGTCGGGGTGTGTTGCGAATGACCGCAGAAACGCGCGGGCATCAATGGGCAGATAGACGTCGCCGCAGACAACCAGATGGACCGGCGCTTTCGCGACGGCCTGCGCCTGTAGAACCCGCAGGCCCGTATCGGCTGTCTCGGCCTCGGCATAGCGGATCTTGATCCCGAACCGGCTGCCGTCTGCGAAGTGATCGACGATCTGCTGGCCCAGATGTCCGATGCAGATCACGACGTCATCAAAACCGCGGGCCTTGTGTGCGGCCAGAACGAACTCAAGAAACGGGTAGGGTTGCCCGTCCAGCATCACCGGCACCATCGGTTTTGGACAGCGATCCTGTGTGATTGCGCGCAACCGTGTCCCAAGTCCCCCTGCCAGCACGATAACTGGTGTCGTGCCTGTGTCTTTCATGGCCGGAATGCTTCGCGCTTGGGTGCATCTGTCAGGCTCTGCTCAAAGATGAAGCTGTCACCGGTTCGCGGGCAGGCCACCGTGATACCCTGCGGCGAGAACCGCGCCTGCAGGGCCGCTTCGATGGCTTCATGCTGTGGGCCCAATTGTGCACCGAAATGCGTGACGATCGCCGTTTTCGGGCGGACCCGCGCAATCAATTGGCAGGCGCCGACATATCCCAGATGTGTGTGTGTTGGCGCTTGCGGGCATCCATTCCCGATCTGTCCCATCGCCTGCGCGTCAATCGCAAGCGTGTTCATGTTCAACCACAAGATATCGGCACCCTTGTGCCATTCGGCCAACTCCGGGAAATATTCGGTGTCACCACTGTAGCCGATCTTTCCAAGCGGCGTTTCAATCAAAAAGCCGGTCGACATGACGCCCCCATGCCGCGCCTCTGTTGCTTTCACTCCAATCGCGTCGCCAATTGTGGTGCGGGGGACAGATTGAACCTTGCGTCCGTCGTGCAATGTCACAGTCGTATCGTGCCACAGCAGCGGTACAACCTCTGCCTTCCACGCATAGGCCGGCAGCGTAAAGCCAAACCGCGTTGCACTGGCATGGGTGTAATCCGCAAGCGCAGGAACCACGACGATCTTGCCATCGCAATGCGCGCTAAGCCCGAGATTGATAGCGGCAGACACGGCAAGGCTGAGTTCGCCCACATGATCGTTATGGGAATGCGAGGCAAGGACATCCGTGATCTCATAGGGATCAAAGCCTTGCCCCACAAGGAATTTCACAGCGTTTTCACCCGGATCCACAATCAAGGTCCGGTCGCCTATGCGCAGCAGGAAGCCACCGCAGGGTGCGCCCCGAACGACGCTGGACGCGCCGCCCCATTGGCCGATTGAAGTCAGTTCGATCCCGCGTGTCTGGTGCTTTGTGTCTGCTTTTCCCACCTTGGCCAGCAGCGCTGCATAATCGTCTGCCTCGCGTTCAAACAGTGCTGTCTCGCCTTTGGTCAATTCCATTTGGAATGCTTCTCCCGGGGTGCAACCGCATTCAACGAGCATAACAATACGTCATTCACGCTACGTCGGACCAGACGGAATTCCAAGCTTGGAATTGATTTTTCCGGGTGTAAGGTTGCTGCAAGAGGAAAGGGAGCAGCATGGCGCAAAGTCAGCAGGATCGCCCGATATGGATTATCTCCGGCACCCGTCCAGAAGTGATAAAACTTGCGCCCGTCCTGCGCAGTTTGCAGCATCAATTCGGCAACGAGGCTGTGCACTGGATATCAACCGGCCAGCACATGCAGCTTGAAAGCGAGACACTGGCGCTTTTCGGGATCACGCCGCATCATCGTCAACCGCGCCGCCCGGAGGACAAGCACATTGTTGATTTCGATGCACATCTCATCGAGGGCCTGACGCAGCTGATGCGCACCGAAAAGCCCCGTTTGATTGTTGTGCAGGGTGACACGGCCAGCACGTTTTCGGGTGCTTTTGCCGGGTTTCACGAAGGGATTCCCGTTGCGCATGTCGAGGCGGGCCTGCGCTCAGACAGTATCCATGATCCCTTCCCGGAAGAATCCTACCGTCGCATGACCGACGCCATGACGGTCCTTCACTTTGCGCCAAGTGTTCTGGCGGTGCAAAACTTGCAATCGGAAGGCTATCCTGCCGATACAATCTACTGCACCGGCAATACGTCGATTGATGCACTCGGCATGGTGGATGAACTGCAAGCGCGCGCATCACCCGATGACCCGCCGCTGCCGCCAATGGCTGCCGATCGACGACTGATGATGGTGACGGTGCATCGCCGCGAATCCTGGGGTGCGCCGATGCAGGATATTTGTCTTGCAATCCGCGATATCGTGCGCCGCTACGACGATCTAGAGGTCATCCTGCCGATGCATGTGAACCCCAAGGTCCGTTCGACAGTGCTGGGCGTGCTGGAAGGTGAGCCGCGCGTGCACCTGACCGAACCGATGGCCTTCGCGCAGTTTCACGCCGTGATGCGGCGGGCGCATCTGATCCTGTCAGATTCCGGCGGCATCTCGGAGGAGGCCCCAAGCTACGGTGTGCCGACGCTGATCCTGCGCAACACCACCGAGCGGCCCGAGGCGATCAAGGCGGGTCTTGCCCTTCTTGCCGGAACCAGTCGCGCCGCAGTCTTTGCCGCGGCCAGCCGGATCCTTGATGATCCGCGTGAACATCAAGCCATGCAGGGGGGCCAGAACCCCTATGGTGATGGTCGGGCGGCGGAACGCATCGCACTTGGTATCGCCCGCTACCTTGACGGGCAGCAACCGGCACTCACCAAAGTGGAACAGTTTTGTTAAGCATTGGTCGCATTGACTTGCGCCGGAGGCGACCCAAACCATGACCGGGGTGGAGATCTTCTTTTATCTGGCCGTTGGCTGGTTCTCTTTTGTGTGTTTGCGGATTGCGGTGCTGATCCGGCGCTTCATCGTCTTTCCCAAGAAATATGGCCGCATCTCAAACGTTCCGCTGACCGCACTTGCCCAGGCCGCCGCCGCGAAAGGGCAGGATCTGCCGTGTTTCAGGGTCGTAATCCCTGCCTACCGCGAGGCTCTGGTCATTGACGGAACCCTGCGGCGGCTGGCGGCTCAGAACTATCCGCAGACACATTTTGAAGCGATTGTGGTCACCTATGCCGATGAAGTCGCCGCCCCGGGCGAGGAAACCACATTCGCCGTTGCCAGCCGGATCGCCGAGCAGATCAACGCGGAGGCAGATGTGGATTTTGTCCAAGTCCTGTCCGTGCCAGCCACATTCGACGGTGAATTCCCCGGTACCATGGACGCAGACCGGCAATTCATCGGCAAGTCGCGAGGTTTGAACTTTGCGCTGCGCAGCATCCATGAAGAGAACGAAGATGAGGAACGCAGCTTCCATATCGGTCGGATGAGCCGCCTTGGCCGGATCGATGCAATCGATAAGGCGCTGGACGCGCTTGCTTTGGCAATTGACGCGGGGCCAGATGAGGCGGCGTCTGTTATCGGCGCAATTTTCGACCCACGCCAACCGGGTTTCCTGGGGTCCTGCGTGTTATCGCGACAGGTCGTGCGGTTAAGTGACTGCCTCGCACTTGCGCGGCGCCGGCTTGGTGCGCGCACTGACGCGGTTGAAACGCTCTTGCAGTACAATCAGGGCGAAGCTGCACGGTTCTTCCTGAATTATGTGGAAGGTGCCGGTCAGGATGCGGCAAGGCTTGAGGTGATGGCAGACCGCCGCTTTCTCTATGACAAAATGCGGGTCATCGAGGCGCGTCCTTTGGCAAAACTGGAAGAAGCATCACGCCGCACCGAACACAAGCTCGCGCTCACGCGCCCTCGTCTGCATGAAGCAATCGGCGCCGCCACGAACCATGCGCAGCTCTTTCAGCTTGCCCGGCAGATCGGGTCGCGCTGGGTTGCTGTCTACGATGCCGACGCCGACCCGCCGATAGAACTGTTCCGTCATCTGGCCGCTGATATCCTGAACGATCCCGGCATCATGGGATTTCAGGGGCCCGTCGCGCCTGTCGCCAATTACGATGATGTCCATCCGCTCTGTCGCTTGGGCGGGCTCTGGATGGGGTTCTGGCACGCAACCGGCTATCCGCGCATGATGTCGCATGAGACTTGGGCACATGTGCTGGCCGGGACCAATTGGTGTTTCCGGATCGAAGGGTTCAAAGAGGGTGACCACCTGATCCCCATGGCCGACTACGACGAGAGCAAGCGCCAGTTTCTATTGTCGTTTGATCCGCGTCAGCTCACCGAGGACCTTGAGGTCGCCGTGCGTGTCTTCAGCGATTGGCACGTCAACGCAGTGTGGCATCCTTTCACCGAATACGAACAGGTCCCCGCCAAGCCAAGCGATATGATCGTCCAGCGCCGCCGCTGGACGCTTGGCACGCTTCAGACCCTTTCAACGATCCTGCGCAGCAGGCTTCCGCTGCTTCAGAAGCTCAAATACGCCTTGCTTCCTCTGGATATCGTTTTCAGCGGCTCTGGCCCGATCGTCACCATCGCGCTTTGGATATTGGTTTATGGCGGGGACCTTCTGAACAATCCTGTTCTGGTGGCATGGTCGGTGGTTCTGACATTTGGCAATCTGGTGTATTTAATCCCGTATCTTCTGGCCCATGAGCGCTTTGTGATCGGCTACCGTCGGGCGACGAGCGTTGATTACATTCTTGATGAAGGCCGCGATCTTGCCAACCTGATCCATGCGCGGCTGAAGGACACAGGCGTGAGCGCCCAAGACGCCGAATACCTCAGGCATATTGCGATATCGCTTGAGATCGGCGCAGCGCCGGACGGCTTTGTACATCGCTACCTCACGGCGCGGTCGCTTGAGCAGTGGGACGACAGCAATATTCAAGAGCTGCTGCATGCGACGCCAGCCGCTGTCCGGTCGGGTGCCGACCGCAGTCTGGCTGCGGAATTTGCGGCTTTGGCCGATTGGGCCAGCCGTCCCGCGGCTTCCAGTGCGGTACCGGACGCGGCGCTGACCGGTCGGCTGTCACGGCTTGCGACGACTTTGGAAAAGGCTGCCTGTCGCGGCGTTTGGCGGCAACGCAGGCGTCAGGAACGCTGGCAAATCCTGCGCTGGGCCTTTGTCTATTTGTTCTGGCAACTGATCCCGTATTACAGCGGGCTATTTGTCTGGCTTGCAGGCAGGAACACGCGAAACTGGGTCAAGACACCCCGCACGCGCAAGGACAATCTGACCCCGGACGAATGACCACTGCAATCGGGCGTGATGCCTAGCGCGCGGCTGCCAGTTCCCCGCAGGCAGAGGCAAAACGATAGTTCAGGCGCGCGACCCCATCGACAAGGCGTTCAAGATCATCTTCGCGACCCTCTGCATTACGCATGAACGGGTGATAGAACACGATCACGACCGGATCGGGCAGGATACCGGCGACCTCTTCCATTTTGTTGAGGATAAGATCGACACTTAGAGGTTCATCATAGGCGACATATCCAACGTCAGATGGCCCATAGGCCATCCCCGCGCGCTGCGTGAACCAGGGCAGAAAAAGGTCGCCGCGTTCGCCGCCATAGCTGAGTGGTTGATGCAGGATCAGCGGGAACATTTCTTCTGCGACCGCGATCTGTGCGGGCGCCATCGTGTAATGCGGCGCTTCAAAGACCATCGCAGGGGAAAGATGTTGTGCAATCACCGCTCGCCCGGCCAAAAGCCGCTCTTGCGCAAAAGCAGCGGCGCCTTCAACGCCAAGGGTTTCTTCGTCATCATCGAAGAATTCCCATCCGCAACCCGTTTCCGCACAGTCCGCGTTTCGCGGGTCTGGCCGGAAATGCCGGTATCCGTGCAGCACAATTTCCACCGCATCGGGGTGGTTCAGGGCAAGGCTCACGACGTCGCGCGCAGCACCTATGTCTGCAAGGACAGGTTCATCCGGCAAACCGTTGCTCTGATCGACATCCTGAGGAATGATCCCCAGATGCATGAAGGCCCCGCGCTCCAAAAGGAAATCTGTGACGTCGGTGAAGACCGTTGTCTCAGGTGGATAGTTGGTCGCGCTGATATCTTCGAGCCGCAAAAGTACCCTGCGATCTGGTACACGTGGGCCAAAAAGCCGTGCAACGCTGTCTACCGCCGCAACAAAGGGCAGTTGGCCGCGGTTGTTTGCGTATGGAAGAAAGCCAACGTATGCGAGTTGGTCGCGATGCAGGACAATGGGGCTTTTCAGGACGGGATGCTGGGCCAAAACCTCGCCCAGCTCCGCCATTTCAAGGGTTAGCGGGCGCGCCAAGACCAGCGAGTCGGTCGGCATGGAAACGCCATTATAGGTGATCTCTTTGGGGTCATCTTGCAGTGAGATCGCTTCGCTGGGTGCAAATTGCAGCCCGAGCGCGTCCGCGAATTGTTCGCCTCCTGTGCCGATCCAGGCGATGGGGAGGTCCCGCGCGCCTGCGTCGGATAAGGCCTGCCGGACGTTGGCGGCATCGTCGAACGGCCCGTTTCCGATCACGACGACAGCGTCAGCGCCTTCAAGCAGGACCGGATCGTAATGCGCCGGGGCAATCATCCTGACGTTGCTGTTCAGATAGGACGCAAGTGCCTCCTGAAAGGCCGACAAACCGAGGTTGTTTTCTGCGCTGACGCGGGCCGGCAACAGCAGAATGGTTTTTTGCGGAATCATGGGGGTGAGCGCGGTACATTGCGAGGGTGGATCACCGTACCATTCCGGCGCACCATCGGCATTGGTGGACAGCGCTGTCTGCGCATAGGCCGACGCGAACATCGCAGTCCAAAGCACGACCGCTGACAGAGCTTTCATCGAAGTGGCGCCGGTTTTACGCAACCATGCGCAGCACAGACGCAGCGCGGTTGATGCACCGGTAGTCTGCGCCAAGGTGTTGGTCCGCTGCAAGATACCATTCTCCCGTCTTCGTTGTTTCACCGATGCGCAAAGGCTCCGATAATGCAAAAACGCGGCAAAAAAGGCGAGAATCGCGCAGATGCCGCTCTGGTTTGTAGACCAGCGTGGCCATTTGATAGCAGCCAAATGGATCGCAATATTGATAATAATCAACGACATGCCGCAACCGGCGCGAAAACCTCATTACAGGCAGCCATGACCGCAGACACCTGATGCGATGGGATGCTTGGTCCTGTGAAACGATCTTATTGCTATAGTGCGCGGACATTCCCGTAGCTATCGTCCAGCCAGATGGCGTTGGCCTTGGCGCTCTTGGCAAGACGGCCATAGCCGAATGCAGTGTTCAAGACCTGCGCGGGCACTGTCGTGGCCATCCTGAAAGCATCCGTTTTTGTCAGGCCAACCTGCTTCACCATCACGCAAAGAGCCCGGCCGAATGCCAAGTCTGCCCCCGCCAGTGTTCCGTCCTCAAGGGTCAACCGCCCGTTGCGGCGCAAGACCCGGCGCCCGTTGAGATCAAATTCGGTGATCGCCGAACCTGCCGTCGCCATTGCATCCGTGACAAGAAAAATTGCGCCGGGGTCAGTTTTCGCATCCAGCGCGACGGCCATGCTGGCCGGATGAACGTGAATGCCGTCTGCAATCAGGCCAGCCGACACGCCTTTGGTGCGCAATGCCGCACCGACGAGCCCGGGCTCCCGGCTGCCCATCTGGCGCATGGCGTTGAATAAATGCGTCACGCAGCGGGCACCGGCATCAAAGGCAGCCACCGCCTCGGCCATGCTGCAATCCGTGTGACCGAGCGACACAATCACCCCCGCTTCTGCCAATCGCCGGATCTGCGCGCGCGTCACGTTTTCGGGCGCAACGGTGACCATGACATTTGCCAATCGCCGGGCCGCCTGCACAAGAAATTCCTCGTCCGCCTGATCCATCTTGCGGATCAATGCGGGATCATGCGCGCCTTTGCGTGCATTCGACAGGTGCGGCCCCTCAAGGTGGATCCCGATGATGCCCGGCACCTGCGCGGCAATCGCCTTTTCAACGGCATCGACGGCGGCGCGGGTCCGTTCGGGGGTGTCCGTAATCAATGTCGGAAGCAGCGCGCGCGTGCCCGTCGCGGCATGCGCTTTGGCGATCGCAACCAGACCATCAAGTGACGTTTCATCGTTAAACATCACGCCACCGCCACCGTTGACCTGGAGGTCAACGAACCCCGGCAGAACCGTTCCACCCGTCAGTGTCGTCACTTCGCAGTCGACCGGCAGGTCATCGGGGTCACAAATGCCCGCAACCGCTGTCCCGTCAAGCAGCAACGCCTTGCCGTCGTGAAGCCCTGTGCCGTCGAAAATCCCGGCTCCGAGATAGGCGCGCTTTTTCATATCGTTTCCGTGACCTTTCTGAGGTGGCGTGGGGCATCCGGGTTCATCCCGCGGGCCCGGGCGACCCGTTCGACCATCGCGTAAAAAGACACGATGATGGAAATCGGGTCAGTGAGGGGATGGCCGGTTCTTGCGACGGGCAGTCTTTGCGCAGCATCCGCGCGATCAGAGGTGACGAAAACCCTTGCTCCCTTGGCCGCAAGCGCGTCGGCCACCGCCACAACAGAGCTTTCAGCCGCATCATGGGCGGCAAAAGCCAGCACGGAAAATCCGCGATCAACAATTGACACAGGACCGTGCAGAACCTCCGCTGAAGAATAGGATTCGGCGTGAAGCTGGCTGGTTTCCTTGAATTTCAGGGCCGCCTCATGCGAAATGGCCAGCGCTGGGCCACGCCCAAGGCAAAACAGCGAATGGCTTCCTGCAAGCTCTTGTGCGAGCAACCCCCAGTCTACTTTTGTCGCCTGCTCCAGCGCATCCGGCAAAGCATGGATCGCCTTTCGCAGATCCGTGTCCTGCTGCCATTCAGCAAGCAGCCAGACCGCTGCGACCACGGAGTTCACGAAGGTTTTCGTTGCTGCCACGCTTGTTTCAACCCCGGCGTGAAGCACAAGAGAATGTTCGCTGACCTGCGCCAGATCGCTCTCGGCATTGTTGGTCAGCGCAAGGCTCAAAGCACCTTGCGCCGCGGCCATCTTTGCAATGCGCACGATATCGGGGCTTTTGCCTGATTGGGAGATCGCAAGGCACGCTGCCTCGGTCAGTTTGAGTTTGCGGCCGTAGATCGAAGCGATTGACGGCCCGACGGACGCGACGGGAATGCCAGTCATGAGTTCGCTGACATATTTGAAATACAGTGCGGCATGGTCGGATGATCCACGCGCGGCAGAAATCATAAAGGCGGGGTCTTTGTCCCGCAGCGCCGCAGATGCTTTGCCTATGGCATCTGCCCCCGTGCCAAGCAGTGCTTCAACCGCTTGCGGGATTTCGAGTATCTCGCGGCGCATGTGGGTTTGGGGCGACATGCTATTCCTCCTCAAGCCTGATTTTGATAATCGTCATGTCGTTTTTCCGATTTCTTCATGGGCTTGTCTGGCCAGCGCCAACGCCCCCTCCAGGGCGGTTCCCCTTGGTGCCCGAATGCGTGCGCGGAAGTGGTCTGCAATATAGTCTGCGTAATGCGGACCGACGCCGCCTGACAAATACAATGGATCGGCCGGACCGGGATCCGCCGCGCCAAGGCAGGCATTCAGATAGTCCGCGCCGCGTTGCATCAACGCTGTCGCGTTCGCGTCGCCGGCACGGGCCCCGTCAACCACAAGCCGCGCATGTGCCGCGAAATCACCGGGTGTCGCGCGCGCGGCGAATGCGATCATCGCGGGCAGTGTGCCATGATATTGCGCCAAGAGCGTTCTGGTCAGGTCCGAGTGCCCCGCAAGCCCGTCATGCGCAAGAACGGTGCGTCGAAGTGCCTCTCGACCCAGCCAGGCCCCGGAAGCCTGATCCCCCAGTTGCAGGCCCCAGCCGCCAAAGGACCGCGCCCCCGTGGCCAGCCGCGCGGCAATCAGCGATCCGGTGCCAATTGCGGCAAGAATGCCAAACCCGCCCCCCAATGCACCCTCAAGAGAGGTCATGCGATCATCAGATACCACAGCGTGTCCAAACGGCATCGCAGCCGCAACCACCTTCGCATCATCATCGGACATGACACCGGCCAGACCAACGTGGCCGACGCTTCTCTCAAGAATGTCAGCCGAAATGGCATGATCCCGCGCCAGCTTCGCAATCGCGCCGCGCACATTCGCGATGGTTTGATCCTTGTCGCTGGCGAAATTCGCCGGACCGCCTTTGGTCTCTCCGATCAGCTGCCCGGAAATGTCGCGCGCCGCCACGCGGCATCCGGTGCCACCGCCATCGACACCAAAAAGAATATGACTAATGCATGTATCCACTGGAAACCTTTTAGATATGCTGGGGATAGACCGAAGCCAATCGTATACCAATAATCCAGAACCTTTGCGAATTCTGCCCGTGTCAGTCTGATTTGCAAGGATTGGTCGACAAAAGATAGATTTCAAGAGAGGCCATAATGTCCGCACCGCCACAGAAAGTCACCCATCCGGTCGATACGCTTGCCCCCAAGGTCGCCCTGTCAGCCATGCTTGCGTCCCATGCGGCGGCCGTGGCGGTTGCGGGTGATGCGCTGGAACCCATTGCCAAGGGTGCCCGCCTGATGGCGAACGGGGTCGCGCGTGGTGCGCGCCTGCATTTTGCTGCGGCGGGTAGCTCTGGTTTGATGGCACTTGCCGATGCCTGTGAATTGCACGGGACATTCGGCATTGCCTCATCGCAGATCGCAATCCACATGGCCGGGGGTGTTCCTGTCGATGGTATCATTCCCGGCGAAACCGATGACAACACGGAGGATGCGATCCGCGATGCGTCATCGCTTGCGCCCGAGGACGTCGCCATTGTTGTCAGCGCCAGCGGCACAACACCCTATGCCATTGCATTCGCACAAACCGCCCGTGCCAGAGGTGGCAGGGTGATCGGCATTGCCAATGTGGCGGGGTCTGCTCTTTTGGACCTGGCAGATGTCGCCGTTGCGCTGCCGACCCAGCCGGAAATCCTTGCGGGGTCAACGCGGCTGGGTGCCGGAACGGTCCAGAAGGTCGCCCTGAATATGATGTCCACCCAGATGGGCATTCTACTTGGGCATGTGCATGACGGGCTGATGGTCAATTTCAGGCCCGAAAACACCAAGTTGCGCAAACGGGCGGTGGATATCGTGCGGCAAATCTCTGCCGCAAGTCAGTCTGAAGCTGAACGCGCGCTGCAAGACACTGATTGCCGGACAAAGGCGGCGGTACTGGTCGCCCGCGGCATCCCGAAAGAAACGGCGCTGGCGCTTTTGGATCGACACAAAGGGCGGCTTCGGGCCTGTCTGGCGGACCCTGACGCGATAGTTGCGAAAAAAGGCTGATCTCAATTCGATGTGGTATCAAAAGCAGGGTAGGTGGCTGCGCGTGGTGCCTTTTTCGGCGCCTAGGGCAAAAAACCTGCCGTTTCTTTCATGCCCGGCGCACAATTATGCGTGATCGCAGGGATTTTCCCTTGAACCTCCCGTAGGGGTAGGCTGTACCTGCTCAACTGTGGACGCTGTCATCGGCGCCCGCGCCTGCACGTGACCACGGAGACAAATTGATAATGCTTACGAGACGCCATTTCATTGCAACCAGCACAGCGCTGTTTTCGACGCCGATTGCAAACGCCGCCTTCGCAAGCACTTGGCCGGGTCCTGCGCAACGGGCCGCTTGGGATGCGGAAGTGACCCCGCTGGATTTCGATCTCGAGACAACGAACCCCTGGGGGCTGCCCCCGCGCTTGATGCCGCAGCGGGTTGAGGCGCGTGAGGATCTCAAGGTGGGTGATATTCATGTCGATGCCATTGCCAGATACCTCTATCATATCGAATTTGGTGGAACCGCGATGCGTTACGGCGTGGCAATCGGAGAGGGTAATCTTTACGAGCCCGGCACGTATGTCATGCAACGAAAGGTCGAGTGGCCACATTGGACGCCGACCCAGTCCATGATCGAACGCGAGCCGTGGACCTATGAAAAATATGCAGATGGCGTGGAGCCGGGCCCGACAAATGCGCTTGGTTCGCGTGCGATCTATCTTTATCTGAATGGCCGGGATACGTATCTGCGAATTCATGGCACGCCTAGTCCACGGTCAATCGGCAGCCGTGCAAGCTCTGGATGCGTGCGCATGGTGATGGCGCATATCAATGTGATGTATCCAAAGGTACAAACAGGCGCGACCGCGTATCTTTATCCAGCCGAAGACAGTCTCGCGCCTCACAGCTAGGGACGGACGGCCTTTTTTGTAAATCACACGTGCATGATCCCGCTGCCGACTAAGGCAGGACCGAATTGGCATAAGGCCCCTTGAACGGGAACATTGATCGGGCAGTCGGCTTCGGTTATCACTGACTTATAGCAGACCTCGAAAAAAATGGGGCATTGAGCAGTGACGATGGGCAAATTTCCAAGAAGATTCGTTCTTTTGGGCGGTGTGACCGCCTTTCTGTCGGGATGTGCAGGCAAATTTCGGGCCTATAACGGGCCAGAGGTAACACGTGTTCGTCTCTACAAATCGGGACGACGGCTGGTACTGGATGGTGCGGAAGGCGTGTTGCGCACCTATCCGGTCGGACTTGGATTCGCGCCGGTTGGGCATAAGCAATTTGAAGGGGACGGACGCACGCCCGAAGGCGCTTATCGCATCGACCGGCGAAACCCGAACAGCCTCTTCCATTTGTCTATCGGGATCTCATACCCCAACGCAGCAGACCGGGCCTTTGCGCGGGCCCAGGGCAAGTCGCCGGGCGGGGATATCTTTATCCATGGCGGGCCACGGCGCGGCATTGACCCCGTCAACAAACGGGACTGGACTGCTGGGTGTATCGCCGTCACGGACCGGCAAATAGAAGATGTCTATGCAATGGTCCGCGATGGAACGCCGATAGACATTTACGCCTGACGACCAAGGGCCGGCGGCCGCTATTCGGGGTTGGCGCCTTGTGGCAACAGTGGTACCTGCCGTTAAAGTGGCTATCGCCCTGCACCGGAAACGAAAATCTGCACATTCTTTGCAGTTGCGTTGGCTGTCATCGCGATTGCTTGTCTCACATCAATATCACAACGCTGCCGCGCTTGTGGCCAGCGGCAACATAGGCATGGGCGTCCCTGATTTCGGAAAGCGGATAGGTCCGGTCGATCAAGGGAGAGAAGGCCCCGGTTTCAGCCACTGCGACGCCCGCTCTGCGTTGTCAGTGACCGCGGCAGAGTTGAATTTTTTGGGGTGGGTGACAAAACCAACCAGCAGCATGATTGGAAACCGCAGGAAACGCAGGCCGGACCCAATGCGTTTGAGCGATTGAACAGTTGGAGTGGTTTGCCCCGGTCCATCTGTTTCAGCTCTCAAAGCCGTTTTGTCCTCCTTTTGTTGCAAGCTGCCCTTCTTTCAGCAATGCCCGCAGCCCCCAAACACCCCACAAGGTGATGATGGGCAGAACGATCCAATACGCGATCGGACTGCCGAGCATCCAACCTTCTGCGTCCTGGGCTGAAACAACCGCTGCCAGACAAACGACGGGCCAGTAAACAGTAATGCCGAGCGCCGCTGCAAAGGCGATTTGCCCCCACTGCCGCCGTAGAAAGTGTCCGACCAGTCCCGCGAACAAAAGCGGTGCATAGGTTACCAGATCCCCAAAGGCGAACCCCTTGAAAAAGGCGACGCCGACCTCCGTGATTTGTCCGGCGGACTCCTGTGTGCCCATCTGCACACCGCGTTCATAGTTGAAAGCGGGGATAAGCTGCGCGTATGTCAGGTAGGCCAGGAGCAACCATCCGGTGCCCTGCAGCACCCACCAACTGCCGCTTCGGGGTATCTGCGAATTGCCGCGCATTTCAGACACGCACCAGATCAGCGTGACCAAAGCCCCGCCGGCAATCGAGAGCAGAAATCAAGATCGAAACACTGCGAAAATTCGCAAGTTCGACGCTGTCATCGGTTTCATCAATGATGAAAATAATCTGGGCCTTCAGGGATGCGCCCATGGTTGAAACCTCCGTTATGATCGTCAGGTACAACACGACCAGATCACAAAGCGCGAAAGCGTGATTGACCAAAGTCAATTGCGGTCTGTTCTGCTACGAAAGACCAGCGCCGCGCTCCGACAAATGGTTGATAAGGGATGCGGGCAGTGATGACAGGAAGATAAAACCCCACCGCCCGCATCAGCGGCAGTGCCCGGGCAAATGCGCCTGAAAACGACAGAAACCGTGGCGCTCGTGCACGGGCCAGCGCGACGATAAGGCTGGTATTCAATCGTGCCATTTCCTGTGAGAGACCGGACTGACAAAAATCAACCGGGTCAGACATCTGCGGCTTTTGATTGGACCCGATTGCCATTGCGAAGATAATCCTAGGCGTGCAGCCCCAGAATTTCGCGTGCTTGCGCAGTTGTCGCCACAGGCCTGCCATAGCGCGCGCAAATCTCTGCTGTGCGGCTCACAAGGGCTGCGTTGGATGGGGCGAGCCTGTGTTTGTCCCAACGCACGTTGTCTTCCAGTCCAGTGCGGGTGTGACCCCCAGCGGCAATGGCCCATTCGCTGACCATGACTTGCCCGGCGCCCACGCCCGCCGCGCACCATTGTGCGGTGGGGGCAATCCGGTTCACTGTCTTGACGTAGAAGTCAAATGTTTCGCGGTCGACCGGCATTGCGTTTCTGACACCCATCACGAATTGGATGTAAAGGTCACCGGGGATACGCCCGTCGCGGTTCATGGCGGCGGCTTGATGGATGTGGGACAGATCAAAGGCCTCAATTTCCGGCTTGATCTTGTATTTGCGCATCTCGGAGGCGAGCCATTCAATAAGCTCCGGCGGGTTCTCATAGACGCGGGTGGGAAAGTTGTTCGATCCGAC
>NZ_JBELFI010000002.1:0-72333 GCF_042093035.1 Yoonia sp.
GCTTTCTCAATCACCATTTCCGACACCGCAACGTGGCGTGACGCAGGCTCATCAAACGTCGACGACACAACTTCCCCCCGAACAGAGCGCTGCATGTCCGTCACTTCTTCAGGGCGTTCGTCAATCAGCAAAACAATCAGATAGCATTCCGGGTGGTTCTTCTCGATCGAGTTCGCGATATTTTGCAGCAGAACAGTTTTACCCGTCCGCGGTGGTGCCACGATCAAAGACCGCTGTCCCTTACCAATCGGAGAGACCAGATCAATAATCCGGGCAGACCGATCCTTAACCGTCGGATCCGCGATTTCCATATTCAGCCGCTCATCAGGATAAAGCGGTGTCAGGTTATCAAAAGCGACTTTGTGCTTGGCCTTCTCTGGTTCTTCGAAATTAATTGTCTCAACAGATGTCAGCGCAAAATAGCGCTCACTGTCATTCGGCTCCTTCATGACACCGTCAACAGTGTCACCGGTGCGCAGCGAATGCTGGCGGATCATGTCAGGCGACACATAGATATCATCAGGACCCGGCAGGTAATTCGCCTCAGGCGACCGCAAGAAACCGAAACCATCCTGCAAGACTTCCAACACGCCATCACCACCGATGACCCATTCTTCATCTGCCCGCTCTTTGAGAATGGCGAACATCATATCGCCTTTCCGCATGGTGGAGGCATTCTCGATCTCCAGCTCTTCGGCCAGCGACAATAGGTCCTTCGGGCTCTGTGCTTTCAGATCAGCCAGGTTCAGACGGTGTTGTGACATCAATATACCTCTGGCCCACATGGTGCAGGCATCTTTTCTTTTAGAAATGGAAAACCACAGTCCCGGACGGGATGCGTCCTGAGACCTAATCAACCCCGGTTCAAGAGTCAATTGATCGCTTAGAACGGCCTGACAACAACGGCAACCACGATGAACACCATCAGCACAGTCGGCACCTCGTTAAACACCCGATAGGTCCGCCCTGACCGCATGTTGGCTCCCGCAACAAATTCCTTGCGGCGGGCGCTCATCCATCCATGTGCCCCCGTCATCACAAAAACCGACAACAGTTTCACCCAAGACCAACCAGCGCCCCAATCAAAGGCACCCAGACCGATCATCAGCAAACCAGCGATCCAGGCGACAATCATCGCCGGGTTCATAATGACACGAAGCAATCTCTCTTCCATGATTTGAAAAGTTTGATCCAACTCGGATCCCACCGTCGCCCGCTCTGCATGATAAACAAACAAACGCGGCAAATAGAACAAACCCGCCATCCAGGCGATCACAGCCATGATATGAATGGCCTTAATCCATGGATACAAACTATCTAGCAAGCCGGTCATTGTTCCACTCTCTTCTTCGCCCTGTCTTACTGAATAAATATAAGAAGAAAGAAAAGATGTTGTTGTAGTTTGTGTCCCTGTTTTCTGTGGGTTGTTGTTTTATACCCAATCTTATCCAATCGCAAAGAAATGCGCCAATGTAAGAAGACCAGCGGTTGAAAGACATAAATGCTATTTCTATCAATATGTTAGATTGACATCATATTTACTGCACAGGTATTGACACTCTTGATTTGCAACCAGATGACTGAGTCCTCCACAGGTGAAAGTTATCCCTATTCACAAAGCATAACGTGTGGTCTTTTTGCCCAAGCTGCGGCAGTTGTCCTCAGTAAAGCGCAACCCGCTCTTTATCCATATACCTATGCGCCGTAACACACAGCGATTATCCCGAAAGTTGTCCACATGACCGCACCGCTTATCCTCGCATCAGGCTCAGAAGTCCGGGCCCAGCTTCTTGAAAATGCTGGCCTTGACTTCACCGTCGTGAAGCCCCGCGTCGATGAGGAGGCCGTAAAAGCTTCTTTGCAATCCGAACAGGCATCGCCACGCGATATTGCCGACACGCTGGCCGAATTGAAAGCTCAGCGGATTGCCGCAAAACACCCAGAAGCGCTTGTCATTGGGTGCGACCAGGTCCTTGCAATGAACCAAACCATATTCTCAAAACCAATATCCCCCCGGGAAGCATTGCGACAACTTCAAACCCTGCGCGGTCATAACCACCAACTTTTGTCCGCTGCCGTGATTTACGGCGATGGCAAACCGCAGTGGCGGCATGTCGGTGTTGTGCGGCTGCAAATGCGTGAGGCATCGGATGAATACCTGACGGGCTACGTCGACCGCAATTGGGACAGCATCCGTCACGCTCTAGGCGCCTACAAACTGGAAGAAGAAGGAGTGCGCCTTTTTTCACGCATTGACGGAGATTATTTCAACGTCCTTGGCTTGCCCCTGCTGGAACTCTTGTCATACCTCACGCTTCGCGGAACATTGCCGACATGACCCAAATACCACGCGCCGGCGTGATCGGTAATCCGATCAGCCATTCCCTTTCACCCAAATTGCACAGCTACTGGCTGAACCGCTATGGCATTGAGGGCACATATACGGCGATCAAAGTGACCGAGGACAAACTTGAGGAAACGTTGCGCGACCTGCCCAAACAAGGGTTCATTGGGGCGAATGTCACGCTGCCGCATAAAACAAGCGTGATGCAGTTTGCCGACAATATCACGGATCGCGCCACGCTGATCGGTGCGGCGAATACATTGATATTCAAGAATGATGGCCGCATTTTTGCGGATAACACGGATGGCTATGGTTTCATGGCAAACCTGCGCCAGGGCGCTCCTGAATGGGATCCCAAATCAGGCCCTGCGGCGATCTTTGGTGCAGGTGGTGCTGCGCGCGCCATTATCGTGGCCCTCGCAGATGCTGGCGTGCCGGAAATCATTATCTCCAACCGCACACGCGCGAAGGCAGAAGCCTTGCGCGCGGATTTCGGCGCGCGGATTTCGGTGATTGACTGGGTGCAGGCCGACCAAATGCTCGAAGAAGCCCGAACCGTCATCAACACCACGTCACTGGGTATGGTTGGCGCCCAGGAATTCAAAGTCCCGCTCAATGGATTACGCAAAGATGCGGTTGTGACGGATATCGTCTATAACCCCCTCAAGACCCCGTTCCTGCTTGCGGCTGAGCAACAAGGCTGCCGCACGGTCGATGGTCTTGGAATGCTCTTGCATCAGGGCGTTCCCGGATTTGAACGCTGGTTCGGCCAGCGCCCCGAAGTGGACGAAGCCACCAGAAAGGCCGTGCTTTCATGACACATCTTTTGGGCCTGACCGGTTCAATTGGCATGGGCAAATCGACGACAGCCCAGATGTTTCGTGATGCCAATATCCCGGTTTGGGATGCAGATGCGGCGGTTCACGCGCTTTATGCACAGGGCGGAAAAGCGGTGCCAGCGTTTGAAGCCCATTTGCCGCAAGCGGTCGTCAATGGTGCTGTTGACCGCAGCGCACTCAAGGACATGCTTTCTGCCGACCCAGCGCTGATAAAGAGGCTTGAGGCGATTGTTCACCCACTCGTTGCAGAACACCGCATGAATTTCCTTGAAAACAACAAGGGTCCATTGGTCGTTCTCGATATGCCGCTTTTGTATGAAACCGGTGCGCAAGACTGGCTCGATTCCGTGCTGGTTGTGACGGCCCCTGCTGATGTGCAAAAACAACGGGTCATCGCGCGCGGAGTTATGACGGAAGAGATATTCGCGCAGATTCTGGATCGCCAACTGCCGGACGCCGAAAAACGCGCGCGTGCGGATCATGTCATCGAAACACTGACGCTGGACGCCACGCGCGAAGCGGTGCAAAATCTGATCTCCGAAATCGTAGGGGCGGATGATGCGTGAAATTGTTCTGGATACAGAAACCACCGGCTTTGAGCCAACCGAGGGTGACCGCATCGTTGAGATTGGTGCGATCGAACTCATGGGCCATGTGCCCACAGGCCGGACTTATCACCAATACATCAATCCACAACGATCCATGCCAGCAGAGGCCTTTGGCGTCCATGGGATTGGTGCGGATCTTCTTGAACCACCACAGCAACCCAAGCCAGGTCAGGAAACGTTGCGCGACAAGCCTCTTTTCAAAGACATTGCGCAGGATTTCATTGATTTCGTCGGCGAGGCAAAGCTCGTCATCCACAATGCCGCCTTCGATATGAAATTCCTGAATGCAGAACTTGGCTGGCTCAATCGCCCACTGCTCCCCTTGGATCAGGCAATTGATACGCTTGCTATTGCGCGACTCAAATTCCCCGGCTCACCTGCTTCACTGGATGCGCTTTGCCGCCGTTTCGCGATCGACAACAGCTCTCGGACGCTGCACGGCGCATTGTTGGACAGTGAAATTCTCGCAGAGGTCTATCTGGAGCTGATCGGCGGTCGTCAGCCTGATTTTGCACTGGCCGCGGATACACGCAGCCGCAAATTGGACGGGTCTGGCGAAGAATGGCGGCCAACCGCGCGCCCAACCGCGCTCGGTTCACGTCTCACAAAAGAAGAGGCCGCCGCCCATGATGCTTTTGTTGAAAAGCTGGGCGACGGCGCAATCTGGAAGAAGCAGGCTTAATTTACTGTTTCGTTCGCTTTTTCAGCTTCCGCACGGCGGGCTAGCTCTGATCGATAAAGCGAAAGGAAGTCGATCTGCTCCAGGTTCAGCTGCGGGAAACCACCGTCGCGGGTAACGTCACTGACGATGCGGCGCAGGTAAGGGAATGTGATGCGCGGGCATTCGATCAGCAGATATGGGTGCATCTGCTCCTCAGGGACGCCTGTGACTTCGAAAACACCTGCATATTCGATCTCAAGCACGAACAATGGTTCGGACTTTTCCTTGGTCTGGCTGGTCACGTTGAGCTTGGTGATAACCTCATACTGGTTTTCCGGCTTGCGCTTGCGCGCGTCCAGATTGACCTGCACCTGAATTTCAGGCTGCGCGTCGCCGGTGACACCCTTCTGCGCGAGGATATTCTCGAAGGACATATCGCGAATGTACTGCGCCAAAACGCGGCTGTTGATCTGAGGTGCCGCTTGGGCGTCTTGCGGTGTTGCGGCGGCTTCACCGTTTTCTGGCGTATCGGCCATTGGAATTAACTCCGGTTAAATAGGGTTCGCGCGTTCCTATCAGCCAAATTCACGAGGCTCAATCCCGCGTCCACTCTGAGGGTGTCCTGGGCTGCTTTTTCTGTGCGGGCGTGACGTCTTTGAAATCGCCGTCGATCACACGATCACCGCTTGGTGGTTGTCCGGGCGCTGGTTCTTGCTGCCCCATTGAGAAGCGCTGCACTTTGACCTTCGACTTGGCCCAGATGAACGCAGCACGCCGCACCCCCGGCACAAGCAACGATAATCCCATGACGTCCGTGAAAAACCCCGGTGTCAGCAATAGCGCGCCTGCAAACAGGATCATCGCACCATTCGCCAAAGGCTCTGTCGGGTCATCAAGCTCGGAAAATGACCGTTGCAGGTTCGCAATTTCGCGCAAACCCTGATTTCGCACCAGATAGGAGCCCGCAATCGCCGTCCCAAGAACGATCAGAAGCGTCCACCAGATGCCAATCAGCCCGCCAACCTGAATAAACAGCGCGATTTCGATCATGGGAACGGCGATAAACGCCAGCAAGAGCCACATCGTGTCAGCCTTTCATAACATGTGCGGGGCTAAGGTGGACTTGGCCCGACCCCCGCCCTACATAGGGAACGTAAGGGTGTGTTTCCATGCCTTCTCCGAAACGAGGTCCCAATGAACTCTCCGATTATTCAGCTATTGGTGCTTGCTGGCATCGCTGTCTTTTTGATTTTGCGGCTTCGCGGTGTGCTTGGCACCCGTGAAGGATTTGAAAAACCTGCGGTGACGCGCCGCGAAAATGAAGGTCGCGCGGCAAAGCGTGATTTTGATGTGATTGAAGGTGGTCCCGATCTGGACATCACAGATCATGTTGAGGAAGGGTCGGTTTCCGCCAAAGCGCTCGCCACGATGAAGCGGGTTGACCCTACTTTCAACGTCTCGGAATTCCTTGGCGGCGCCCGTGGCGCTTATGAGATGATCCTGATGGCATTTGAAAACAGCGAACTCGACAGCATCGTCCCCTTTATTTCCGAAGATGTGTATGAAGCTTTCGCCTCTGTCGTTGATGATCGCCAGCGGCAGGGTTTGACTGTTGATGCCAAGTTTATTGGTATCAGCGATATGACGCTTGCCGCTGCCGCTTTTGACGAAAACACAAAAGAGGGGGAAGTGTCCGTCCGCTTCAAGGCTGAGCTGACGTCGGTCGTCCGCAACGCCGAAGGTGAGGCCATCGAAGGAAGCGAGAAAGAGATCAAACGCCAGAAAGACACATGGACGTTTGCACGGGTCATGGATTCAAGCGATCCAAACTGGCGCTTGGTTGCCACGGGCGAGTAATCGCCCGGTGTTTGGCGCATGGCCGATCTGAAATATACCAAGCTGTCTTTTGAAGACCTGAAGGGGTGGGCCGATGACGATCATCGGGCCGCCCTTGATGTTTATGGCACCACCGCGCCCCAAGCCCTGCGCGAAAGGGCGGCGATTGCGCCCGTTGCACGCGGGTTCTTTGAGCAGGACTTTTGTCCGGTTCTGATTGAAGATGGGGCCGACATGGTTTTTACCGGATATTATGAGCCGGAATTCGCTGCGCGTCGGACGCCGGATAGCACCTATTGCCACCCTATCTATGGCACGCCAGCGGATCTTGACCCCGAGGAGCCCTACCACACCCGCCGCGAAATCGATCAAGACGCAACACTCGCCGATCAAGGGTTGGAGCTTGCGTGGATGGCAGACCCTGTTGATCTGTTTTTTCTGCAAGTTCAGGGGTCAGGCCGCTTACGATTGCCAGACGGGAACATGATGCGCGTTGGATTCAGCGCCAAGAATGGCCACCCCTATACCTCTGTTGGTAAAACTCTTATCGCGCGTGGAGAGTTTCTGCCCGACGATGTTTCACCCGAAGCGATCCGCGCTTGGATTTCTGAGAATGAAACCGCCGGACGCGCGCTTTTATGGGAAAACAAAAGCTACGTTTTCTTCAAGGAGATTACTGAGATACCAGCCGACCAAGGCCCATTGGGTGCGATGGGACATTCGGTGACCGCAGGCCGTTCAATCGCGGTTGATCCTGCGATCACACCGCTGGGCGCTCCCGTTTGGATCGAAACCAATGGGATCACGCCAATGCATCGCTTGATGGTTGCGCAAGATATCGGATCAGCAATCAAGGGCGCGCAGCGGGCGGATATATTCTTTGGCAGCGGCGAAGGGGCCGGAAAGCTGGCAGGCCAAGTCAACGACGGTGGGCGCATGATCGTACTGATCCCGCGCGGAATGGCGGCGGGGCTGAAGTGATGCGCAAACCACGTCATCTTTCATCCGAAGAACGCGCCTTATGGGACCGCGTGGCGGAACGGGCAACGCCGTTGCACCCAACAAAGCAGGCACCTGACCGCGCGCTTTCGCCAAAAAAAGCGCCTGCTGACATCCCATCAGAACCGCTGCCATCCTTCAGGGTTGGTCAAAAGACCCCTGCCGCGCGCCCGCATGATGTGATGCGCCCGCTTGTTGATCGCCTCGCGGCCGCGCCTGTGAATATGGACACCAAGTCGTTTGGCAAAATGAAGCGCGGCAAACTCAAGCCGGAGGCGCGCCTTGATTTGCATGGCATGACTTTGGCTGAAGCGCACCCTGAGCTGATCGCTTTTATCTTAGGGTCTCAGGCCGTTGGCAGGCGTCTGGTCCTGGTCATAACAGGCAAGGGAAAAGACCGTGACGATGGCGGTCCAATCCCGACCCGCTTTGGAGTTTTGCGCCATCAAGTCCCGCAGTGGATGGCCTTGCCCCCGCTTTCGCAAGCTATTTTGCAAGTCACGCCAGCGCATCTGAAACATGGCGGACACGGCGCTTATTACGTTTATCTAAGACGCAGCAGATAAGGATAACCACGCTTTGCGCGTCGGGATGATGAGGAGCAGCGCAGCGAATGCAAAAACAGCGGCATACCCAAGTTGCTGGATCTCAAACCCTATGCCGATGTCAATCAACCAACCGCTCAGCCCCGGCCCGATCGCAGAACCCAATACCATCAGCGCGGCTGCCGCTGACTTGATCGCACCAATGTGCTTTGTGCCATAAAACTCTGCCCAACAGGCGTTGAGAAGCGTCGATTGCCCTCCGCCCGCAATCCCCATCAAGATAACCGCGATTGCGGTCCAGACCAGACTTGGCGCATACCAATTCAGGATAAAGGCGATGACCAGCGGGATCAGATAGACCGGCAGAAGTCGTGTCGCGCCAATGCGGTCAATGGCCCATCCATAGCCGATCGTTGACAATGAAAGCGCCAGGGTGCCCAGCGGAAAAACCGAAACCAACGCCAGATGCGTCCAGCCTTTGATTTCGGCGAAATGGACCTGGTGAAACCAAAACGCGGTTCCAAATCCTGAAAATGACATGACCGCGGGTACCATTGCCCAAAACAGCGGATGGCGTAATGCATCCGCCCGTGTCCAGTGCCGGCCACCCATGCCGGTCGCGGGTTCTGTTTCGGCCATGGCTTGTGGGGTACGTTCCAGCCGCAATAGCCGATACAAGACAAAGCTTGCCAGAACGCAGAACCCGGCGAAGTAGATCCAAAGCGTGCGCCAGTCGACCAAGGTCTTTAACCAAACCATCGTCAGCGGTAGCGTTGCCTCACCGATCATGAAACCAAAGGCGGCGACAGCCAGCGCCCTGCCGCGCGTCGCAACAAACCAGCGTGACATCGCGACTGTCGCGACATGGGTCGTCATGCCCTGGCCCGTAAACCGCAGCGCGAAGATGACAAATGGCAAAAGGGCCGCAACGGGATTGAATGCCATGAAAAGAGAGGCCGATGCCAACATCAATACGACTGCAATGCCCAAAGTGCGCACGCGGAAGTGGTCTGCCAACCCTCCGGCGAAAACCATCACGACGGCGGAGGCCCCGGTGCCGATCATATAGATCAGACCCCAGTCGCCGTTGCTGAGCCCGTAAGCCGCGCGGATTTCGCCACCGAAGATGGAGATAAAGAACGTCTGCCCGAAGCTGGATAGAAACGACAGCAACACGCCCGTTCCGAGGAAGGGCAGGTTTTCGCGGATGAACTTGATGTATCCGATTTGCGCAGTCATGCGCCTTTGATGGGCCGTGGTGTCCTGAGGTGGAAGCGTTAAATCACCGGTCCTGCCAATTATGATAGCGGCGTACCAATTCGGTCTCGCAGATTTTGAAGCCGATGTAGCTCAGCAGTGCGATGGCAGCGGAAACGAAGATTTCTGCCAACTGCCAAAGCGCGCCTTCTTGCACTGCGGTCCAGCGGTATTCGCGCAGGAAGGAAATGTTGGCCATCGACATCTGAAACAGGTTCAGTGTGGCATAGGCGAACACGACCGTTAGCAAGCCAGCGATCAGCAAGACCAGAATAACGGGATATGTCCTTACCCGCAGCACTGTTTACAGAACGTAGCGGCTGACATCTGTTGAGCGTGACAGCTCTCCCAGATGTTTTTCAACGAAATCGGCATTAACCGCGATCGCATCACCTGCGCGGTCCGGCGCGTTGAAAGACAAGTCCTCGAACACCCGTTCAATCACCGTATAAAGCCTGCGCGCGCCGATGTTTTCGACCGCTTCGTTCACTTCTGCCGCGATCTTGGCCAGCGCTTTGATGCCATCTTCGGTGAAGGTCACTACGACCTCTTCGGTTTTCATCAAGGCGGAGTATTGCAGTGTCAGCGCGTTATCGGTCTCTGTCAGGATGCGCACGAAATCTTCCTCTGTCAGGGCGCGCAACTCGACACGGATCGGCAGACGGCCCTGCAATTCCGGCAGCAAATCGGACGGTTTCGCCACGTGGAACGCACCAGAGGCAATGAACAGAATATGGTCTGTCTTGATCGGCCCGTGCTTGGTTGAAACAGTCGTGCCTTCGATCAATGGCAGCAGATCACGCTGCACACCTTCGCGTGACACATCGGCGCCACGGGCATCCGCGCGGGCGCAAACCTTATCGATCTCGTCCAGAAACACGATGCCATTTTGCTCAACCGCTTCAAGCGCAGCCTTCGTCACACTTTCGTCATCGAGCAGCTTGTCGGCCTCATCTGCAACCAAAGCCTCATAGCTGTCGGCAACTGTCATCTGCTTTTTGACAGTGCGGCCGCCCATGGCTTTGCCGAACAATTCGCCGATATTCATCATACCGCCCATGCCAGCACCGGGTTGTCCGGGGATTTCAAAACCGCCCATGGGATTGGAATTATCTGCCAGCTCCAATTCAATCACCGTGTCGTCCAATTCGCCAGATTTCAGCTTGCGGCGGAAAAGATCGCGGGTGCTTTCGCGCGCATCGGTACCTGCAACTGCGGTTATCACACGTTCTTCGGCAGCAGCGCGGGCCTTCGCTTTGACGTCCTCGCGCAGGTCATCGCGGGTGTCGATGATGGCGGTATCCACCAGATCGCGGATAATCTGTTCAACATCGCGGCCGACATAGCCAACTTCGGTGAACTTCGTGGCTTCTACCTTCAGGAAAGGCGCGCGGGCGAGCTTGGCCAACCGACGCGAGATTTCCGTCTTGCCGACGCCGGTCGGTCCGATCATCAGGATGTTCTTCGGATAGACCTCATCGCGCAGGTCATCGCCCAATTGCTTGCGCCGCCAACGGTTGCGCAGGGCGACGGCAACAGCGCGCTTTGCGTCCTTTTGGCCGATAATGAACCGGTCGAGCTGCGAGACGATTTCGCGGGGGGTCAGGTCTGTCATATCAGTCCCTATACTTGAGAAGGAGGAAGGCGGTGCAACGGGATAAAGCCGGGCATCAATCGCAGGATGCGCGCGCGGATTTTTTCCCAGAAGGCACCAAGCAGAAGAAGGACAACGCCGAGGGCCAGAACCGTCACAGCCGCCCCGTCACCGTCAAAGACGGCAGCGGCGAGGGCGACGATGTACCCAATCGCGGCAATCAGGAACGACCGGCGGTCAATGACAATCGCGACAACGGCGAACATGGCAAGCACACCAAGCAAGATCAGGTTCGCGCCTGCGCCCTCTTGGTCCAGCAACGACAAGGCCATCGTGTTTACCAATGCGGGTGCAGCAACCACATGCAGCCAGAAGCCGTTTGCAGATCGCGAAGTCACGCGGTGCGGGTCGCTCATGTCGAAGGCCATTGCGACGGCAAAGACCAGAAGGCCCAAGATAAGCGTAATCCAGGCGAAAGGGCCCCCGGCGGACAACAGGAAGAATTCACTGAAGTCAGCCACGCGCCCTTCGCGGCTGGCGACATAGACAATGGCCACGACGAACAGGCCGACCGCAATCATCGCCATCGCAAATGGCACGCGGAAACGCCACCAGTAGATCAGAATAGTCAGCGTCGCGAGGAACAGCGGAAACGGCACGCTGGAATAGTCGTTTTGCGCGACCATAAACGGCTCTGACATGATGGCGATGAAACCGAATGCCGAATTCGAGGCGAACATTATCAACAGCGCCATCGCGGGCCCGATCATGCGCCGCACACGGACGAAGTATTCCGACAACAGCCAAATCACGACTGCGCCCGCGCCTGCAACCAGCATCGCATATCGCTGCAAGTTTGGCGCTTCGTCGATCAAGATCAGCGTCACGACGCTCCACCACCCAAAGGCCAGGATGAGCAGGCCAATGACGATGAACACCTCGTTGAAGCCTTTGAAAAGCTCAAACGGCTCGTCGCCCGGCGAAAGGTTTTCGCGCGCACCTTTGCGGCTATGCGAGAGGTTTATCAGTCCGGCGGCTTGCCGTTCACTAATCAATCCGCTGCCGACGGCAGCGCGAAGGTCTTCTTGTTCGATCATTGGATCAACTGCCCATGATCGTTTCAACGGTCAGCTTGCCGTTGGTGTAAACGCAGATATCAGCCGCAATCGCCATCGCATCGCGGGCAATCGTTTCGGCGTCTTTGTCCGTGGACATCATCGCGCGGCCAGCCGCGAGGGCAAAGTTGCCGCCCGATCCGATAGCGGCGATGTCGTGTTCAGGCTCCAGCACATCACCGGCGCCGGTGATAACCAGCAACTCTGTCCCGTCGCTGACAATCAGCATCGCCTCCAGCTTTTGCAGGTATTTGTCAGTGCGCCAGTCTTTTGCTAATTCAACAGACGCGCGGGCGAGCTGCCCCGGCGTCGCTTCGAGCTTCTTCTCAAGCCGTTCAAGCAGGGTGAAGGCGTCAGCGGTTGATCCCGCAAACCCGCAGATCACGTCCTGCCCGCCCGGTGACAAGCGGCGGACCTTGCGTGCGGTGCCCTTGATGACGGTCTGGCCAAGGCTGACCTGCCCGTCACCCGCGATGACAACCTGCCCGCCCTTGCGGACCCCGATGATTGTCGTGCCGTGCCAACCGGGGAAATCTGTGTCTGCCATCGTCTGCTCCTTGTCGTCCCCGTCTATATGGCCGCGCTTATGCAGGCAAACAACCCCGCACCGCTGGTTCGCCCTGATCCCAGCGATAGGTTCCGCGATAGAAGCGCGCGCGACACTGTCACCTTCTATCTGCACCCCAGGCTGCGCGCCCGTGCAAAGAGCGGCAACCATAATTTCATCATATAGGTTTGAATGTGGATGAGATCGGCGCTGAACAGTCATTTGCAAAAGTGCGGGACCATAAACCGGACTTTGCAGGCCACATACAGCGGTTCCTGCGTGGGCACGGCTGGCCCGTCTAAACGAAAAAGGGCGCCACAACGGGCGCCCGATCTCAAAACCTTGAAATGTGTTTAGATCGAGTCTTCGATCCAACCCTGAATGGCTGCTTTTGGTGCGGCACCCGCTTTGTTGGATACCACTTCACCGCCCTTGAAGACGAATAGCGCCGGAATACCGCGCACGCCCATCTGAGCCGGCGAATTCGGGTTTTCGTCAACATTCACTTTGACGATTTTGACCTTGCCTTCCATCTCAGCCGACAGCTCTTCCAGCGCGGGGCCGATCTGTTTGCATGGACCACACCATTCTGCCCAGAAGTCGACCACGACCGGGATATCGGACTGGCGGACTTCGGCATCAAAAGTTGCGTCTGTTACTGCTACGGTTGCCATCAGGTTACTCCTTGGCGAAAAATCACTGGAAGGTGAAACTATGAACCCGGAAGGGATTGGTCAAGGTGTCGCAATGTCGATTAATGCTTGGTGAAGCATATCTTCGGGAATGACCATCAGAGACGCCGCGTGTGTCCAGAGAATTGCGACCTCGATCTCGTGATTGGGGTAAATTGCAGCAAGTGCATAATAATACGCCGCCATCTGACGTAGCAGGCCAAGCGGCGTGTCTGACGGCGTGCCGGGGACGATCCGGTTGGACTTGTAATCAATCGCAATGATCTTCTGGTCTGCGATCAACAGCCGGTCAATCGCGCCATGGATGCGCCCGAGACCGGGAACATCAGCCGTAACATCGACCTCTGCCAATGCGGCAGCATCCCAAATCCATGCAAGCGCCCTCTGTTCAATGAGCTGCATCACATCCGTGACCAATCCTGCGTCTTGATGCCCGACAAGCTGCATCCCAAGCGCCTGGCGATCCGCTTTGTCGGCCAATGGAAGATGTTCCAGCAACCGATGGATCAGTGTCCCGCGCAGAAGTGCGGCATCAGTATCGCCATCGTCATTTTCGCCGGGCATTGTCTTGGCGCCACCAAGGTCGGAAGGCGCGCGCGTCTTTGTCCTTTCGGGAACGGCAACAGAGCCAAATTCAGGTGTGTTCGTGTCTGTTTTTTTCGTCTCGGCCTGCGCAACGCGGGGGCCTGCGCCCCAGTCAAATTCCGCAACACGCCTGATGTTCAATTCGCCCGAAACCGCATCAACATCAACATCACCGCGCCGGGCCATCCCGTCTGCGACAATATTGTACCAACTGGCATCACCCTCACCCACGTCACCCGCAGCGCCAACAATGAGCCATTTTTCCGCACGCGTCATCGCCACGTAAAGCAGCCGCAACCTTTCGCGGGCTTGTTTTGCCATCACAGCATCGCGCAACGCCGTGACGGCAGGTGCAGAGGCTTTCGCGGGCGTTTTCCAGATAACGTGACCATCGGCGGGCAGCAATTCCTGTCTCACCCGAATATCGCGCTTTGCGGTATCGGGCAGGATGACAATCGGCGCCTCCAATCCTTTGGCGCCATGCACGGTCATCACCCGAATGCGGTCGCCCTGACTGTCCATCTGGCGTTTCACCTCAAGGTCGTCGGTTTCCATCCACGTCAGAAATCCTGTCAGACTTGGCACGCCGGTGCTTTCATAAGCGAGCGCCTGAGACAAAAGCGCGTCGATCCCGTCCTCCGCCTCCGGGCCCAAACGAGCAAGCAGCAGGCGGCGGCCATTGTGACGGGTAAGGATCCGTTCAATCAGATCGTAGGGCCGCAGAAAATCGGCGTTGGCGCGCAAATCCTCAAGGATACCGCGCGTATCAGGATAGTCCGCGTTGCGCAGCGCTTCCCACAGGTATGCCTTCCCACGATGGTGAGCGAGGGTGAAAAGGTCTTGCTCTGACCAGTCAAACAAGGGTGACCGCAGTGCGGCAGCGAGCGAGAAATCATCCTCTGGCAAGGCCAGAAACCGCAGAACAGCGGCGAGGTCCTTCACCGCCAGTTCTGCCCCGACACGCAGGCGGTCAGCGCCCGCGACATCAAGTTTGGCGGCTTTGCAGGCGCGGATGATCTCTGCGAATAGCTCCGATCGGCGTTGCACGAGGATCAGAAAATCGCCCTCCGTGATGGCGCGGCGCCCCATCGTGCCGGACCCGTCCATTTCGACAGGCAGCGTTTCATTGGCAATGATGTGCTTGATCTGCGCCGCGACCTGATCCGCCATTTTGACGGTGTGGTCGGTGGCGCTTGGTTCATCCACCGGCTTGAACCACTCGCGCGGCTCTTCAGCGCCGGATTTTTCGACGACGGGCCAAAGATCGACACGGCCGGGCATGTTTTCCTTGAAAGCGATGTGGCTGAGCGCGTCGTCCATCCCCGCCGCGCGGTCGCCCGTGAACGTCGCGTCAACGACCGACAGGATTGCCTGCGCCGACCGAAACGAATGGTCAAGCGAGGTCACATTGAACGGTTTGTTTGCCGCCTTGTGGTCATTGTTGAAGTGTTCGCGCATATGGTCGAAAGCGTCAGGATCAGCGCCTTGAAATGAATAGATCGACTGCTTCTTGTCGCCAACAACGAAAACTGTCCGCTCGCGGTCCGGCTGTGCGCCCGCGCCGGATGCAAATTCCTGTGTGAGTTGCTTGATGACTTCCCATTGCGTCGGGCTGGTGTCTTGCGCTTCGTCTACAAGGATGTGGTCAATGCCGCCATCCAAACGGAACAGAACCCACTGCGCGACCATCGGATCGACCAACAGGCCCTTTGCCTTTCGGATCAGATCGTCAAAGTCCAAGGCGCCCATGGCAAGCTTGCGTTCTTCATAGGCGGGCACGAAAATCTGTGCGAAATCATAAAGCGCGCAGGTCCGGTCATAGGCATCCATTGCCCAAAGATGGGTTCGGGCTGCGGCCGTGCGGTCCATCCAGTCATGCACGTCATCCGCGATCGGGGCCATCGCCTCTACCGCTTTCTTATGTGCGCTCTGCGGGTAGTTCACGGATTTTGAATTACTGGTTCCAGCATAAAGAAATAGCCCGAAAAGCGTCTCTAACGCCGCCCAATCAGGGTTTTTGAGGTTAAGTGCCGCGAGCGCCGCTGCAAAGTTTTTATATGTTGGGGATTGGCCATTGAATGCGCGTGTCAGCGCGTCGACAATCGCGGCCTCACTGTTGTTGAAAGCCATCGCCAGCGCATCTTCGCGCTTTGCATCATGCCCCAGGTTCAGCGTGGATTTGATTGCGGCCTGCGATAGCTCCTTGGCAAAGCTGTCCTGTTTTCCGGCGATCTCGGCGGTGAACTTCCCAAGATCATCACCAGTGAAATGCGACAGCAAGCCATGCACCACCCCGGCGTTGTCACCAAGAAGCATTTCATCAACGACATCGGCCCTGAGGATTTCAGCGTCGCGGTCTTCCATCTCGCGGAATTGGGGGCTGACCTGCGCTTCGAGCGGGAAGCGGCGTAGGACACCCGCGCAGAACGAGTGGATTGTCTGGATTTTCAAGCCGCCCGGTGTTTCAATTGCTCGCGCAAACAAGGTGCGCGCAACGGCCAATTGCGCGCCGTCGATCCTGCGGTCAACGCCAAGCCCCTGCAATTCTTCGCGCAGCGCGCCGTCTTTCATCATCGCCCACGCGCCGAGCCGCTGGAACAGTCGGTTCTGCATCTCCGCTGCGGCGGCTTTGGTGTAGGTGAGACAAAGGATGTTCTGCGGTGAAACCTCTTCCAGCAACAAACGCGCTACGCGGTCTGTCAGCACGCGGGTCTTGCCCGACCCGGCATTCGCCGACAACCAAGTAGAGGTGCGCGGGTCGGCGGCGTCGACCTGTCGCTGGGTGGCGTCGTTGCGGATCATTTCAAGACCACCGGTTTGGGGGCCTCATTGGTATCCCATTCGCCGTATCGTGACAGATGATCGTATGGGCTGTGGTCGGATTTCAGGAATAGCGCAAGACGCGCTGTATAGCCGCGGTTCTGTTGTTGCCAGCGGGCAAAAAGCGTCTCTAACTCTGCCCAAACGCGGTCAGTCGGGTGATCTTTGAGCGGTGCCGGGACAGTCTTCATCGCCGCATTCACACCGACAAATGACGCTCCGGCGACCTGCTTTGCGCCGACCTTCCCGAATGCCCCCCGTTCCACCATCGCGGCTTCCAGAAGCAACTGCTTGTCAAATACCTCTTGCTGCTTTTTGGAAGGTACGGCGCCGGTTTTGTAGTCATAGATCAAGGCTTGGTTGTCTGCGGTCAGATCAATCCGGTCGGCCTTGCATGTCAGAGTGACGCCAGACGCGCCAACGGCGATCTGGCCACGCGCTTCGACAATATATTGCACCGCCTCTGCCTGGCGTTCCGCTTCATCCGCCAGAAACTGGTCCGCCACCCTGTCCATCCGCGCCATCCACTGGGCCCGGATCGTGGGCCAGGGGCAATGCGCATAAAAGGCGTCATGCGCGATCTTCATTAATGCCGCGCGATCATCGGGCCCATGCCCGTCTTTGATGAATGTCTCAAGGATGTCATGCACGATCGTGCCGCGCAGCGGGGCATCGGCGGTCGGAACAAGAGGGTCCAAAGGTTCGAGCTTCAACGTCTTGCGCGCGTAGATCGCGAAAGGGTCGCGGATCAGTGTTTTGATTTGCGTGACCGAAAGCTGATTGGGGCGCGCTGCAGGCGGTGGGCGTGGTGACGGGCGCGGCGCGGGGGCAGTCCGCCTTGCAGGGGCAGAGAGTCTTGCCGCCATCGCCGCCCATCCATCACCGCGCGCGCGCATCGCCTTCAACGCGACGGGTCCGTTGCCTTCTGGAAGGCCATCTAGCAGGTTCGTCAATCGGTTGACCCAACGCGACGGCACTGTTTCAGCATCGGCAGAGCGTTTGGCCCGCGTGATCCAAACCTCTTTTCCGGCAATCGCCTGTTGGTAGTCATGCGCCGACAGTCCAATCCGGCGTTCCGGTAACAAAAGTCCCGCTTTTGCCCGCATCACACGGTTAAGCCATGGATCCGGTCGCGGCGCTTCTGGCCACACACCATCATTCATCCCGCCAAGAATAGTGAGGTCAACACCCTGCACCCGCGCCTCCAGCGTGCCCCAAATCAGGATACCCGGGTGGCCTGCATCGCGATCGCGCACCGTGCCTTCGCTGACAACGGCCCCGAAAAGCGCCGCGTAATCGCGCGCTGTCATGTTGCCGCCAGCAGGGGCCGCTTGACGCAAGCTATCGCAAATGCGCGCGGCCTCGCGCCCGGCGGCCTCATGCCACAGCCCGCCCGATCCGGGCGCGTTTGGACCGGCTGCAAGGGCTTCGGCCAGTTGCAAATGGTGCGCAAGATAAACCGGGAGCGGCTTGACACCGGCCATGTCATGCCCTGTGACAAGTCCGGCTAACCAGTTCATCCAAACGGCGCGATCATCGGCTTTCTTTGCCCAATCATGCAAATCATCCGCTGTCGGAAATGGCGGCCCGAAACGGCGCAAATGCAATTCAAGATCACGCGTGTGCCGCAAATGGTCGCCGCGTTCAGGATGTTCGGAATGGCACAGCGGATGTTTCAATAAAGCTAGCAGCGCTTCACCATTGAGCGGCTGCCCAAAAAGATCGGCGATATGTCGCAGGAAACGCCCCGGCGGAGACAGCGCCAAAGGCGTGCCTGCGCTATCGTCTGGCTTGATGCCCCAACGATCAAGCGCGGCAGTCACCTGACGGGTCAGCATCCTGTCGGGCGAAATCAGCGCCGCTGTGACACCTTCTTCTGCGGCTTGACGCAGGCGCAGTGCAATCGTTTCGGCTTCTGCGCGAGGGGATTTCGCCTCAACAAGGGTGAGCCCCTCGGTCGCGGCGGTCAGATCACCAAGGGCCGGGCCTTCGGCTAACCATTGGTTGGTGACGGGCGCCGGGCGCAGCGATAAAGACACCAGTGCATTGCGTTCGGCATTCGCAGGGCGCGCGTCCGTCCATGGTATGATGTCGTCGTGCTTGAAGCCGATCAAATCCATCAGTTTGCGGAACCTGAACTGCGGGTGGTCCTCTGCGGTCATGGTGTCGTCCATGGCGTCCCAGACGGGGCCAGGTAAATCTGTGTCGAACCCCGGCAGGATGATCGCGCCTTGCGGCAATCGTGCGACGGCTTGCATGAACAACGCGGTGGCACCACGCGACCCGGTTGAACCTGCGACGACAATGGGGTGGTCAGGCGGGTTTTCCGCCCAACGCGCAGCCAATGCGGAAATCACCATGCGCTGCCGCGCTTCCTTGTCAGGCCTTTCCTGATCGCTGGCAAAATACCTGTTGATGATGGTCAGGAACTGCAACGCGCGCTCCCAATGCCCCGATTCATCCACGACATCAAGCTGCGCAATAATATCAGGGCTGACGCCTTCGCCCTGCATCTCGTCCATCAGATTGGCAAGGCTGTCCGACAAATCATAAAGGGCCGCGCGTGGTGCCAGATCAGGTTGCGTTTCCAATAGCTTGCTGACAAAGACCGACAACTCCAACCGGCGCTCAAGCGGTGACACCGCAGGCGGCAGGGCCAAAGACACAGGGTCATCGGCGAGGTCAGTGACAAGGCGAATGCGCGGCAACAATCTTGGTGGACCTGCGTCAAATACCTCTTTGATCCGGCGTTGCATACGGGTCGTGTTGACGTAGATTTCGATGCGCGCCCACGCCTCCGGGGTCAGATCTGCACAGCGCGTCGTGAGCCCGTTCACGAAGTTCTGTGCGAAATCCACACCCAGGCCGTTGGAAAAAATACGGGGTGATGTGCCGGGCTCAAACATTGAGCATGGCCTCTGCAAGGGGAATGCTGCTGGGCTGGCCCACGTCGCACCATTGCCCGTCATATCCCACCCCATAAAGCCCGCCACGACGGGCGATAATGTCCCATGCAATATTCATGGAAAACGCGGATTCCTTGATTTCCGAAAGCACGCCGGGCCGGATGATCTGTGCGCCTGTGTAGATCATCTCAGGAGCGCGATTTAGCCTGCCGGTATCATCAATCTTGAAATCGCCAGCGCCGGGATGGCCCCGCACGTTGTCTTTGCTTGCAAGCAGCAGGAGAGTCTCCATCTGTGGTTCCCATGCATTTTGCAGGATCGTGATCGGGTTCGGCCCCTGCCAGACGGCATCTGTGTTGATGGTCACGATCGGGCCGCATCCGAGCATTGGAAGCGCCTTTCGCAGACCGCCGCCTGTTTCAAGCAGCGCATCGGTTTCATCAGAAAATGTGATAGTTCTGCCGGCCAAATGCGCCTTGATGATCTCAGGCAGATAATGGAGGTTGATAACTTTGGGGCCAACATCGGCCGTATCCACAATGTCGAGCGCGTGATCCATCAGCGGCTTTCCAGCGACCGATATCATCGGTTTTGGCCGATCTTTTGTCAGGTCCTTCATCCGCGTGCCTTTTCCGGCAGCGAAAAGCATGACCGGCATCGTCATGGCCGCAACCTTTCCAGCAATGCAGGTGTCGGTGCGGGTATGCTGTCCAAAACCGCTTGGCGAAGGTTGCCAAGTGCGGGGTGGGACATGCCGTTTTCGATATGCCCCCACACGCGCGGCATCAAACCGAGGTATTTTTGCTTTCCATAGCGAAGCGAAAGCTGGGCGAAAACCCCAAGAATACGCAGGTTTCTCTGAACACCAAGACAGGCGAGCTGAGCGGTAAAATCCGGGTTCGCGCCGATGGCCTGCATGAAATACGTCGTCATCTGCCTTGCTGTTTCGGAGCTGACGTCACGGCGGGCATCCGTGAGCAGCGAGGCGAGATCGTAACCCGCCGGCGCCACAAACGCGTCCTGAAAATCAAGCAGACCTATGCAGTCAAGCGCTTCGTGACGATCACGCCAGATCAGGTTTTCGGCATGGAAATCCCGCAATGCCAAAGTCGTTGCTTGTGCGGCATGTTTGGAAAGTGAAACCTGCATTTCCAGGACCAAATCGTTGATCGGATTTTGGCAGTAGAATTCTCCCGTCAGGCGGATCATTTCACCCCCCAGTTTGGCAGTCATTGTCTTAAGGTTTGAGGGCGCTGCGATGTGATGCAGCCGGACCAAGACATCGGTTGCGACTTGGTAGAGGCGCGCCTCATCCATCGGATTGCGTTGCAGCCAAGCGGCAATGTCGGCTGATCCCAAGTCAGAAATAATCATGAAGCCCAGATTGCCGTCATGGGCAAGAATATGCGGCGCCTGAAGCCGCGCCGAGAGTAGCAGTTGCGCGATTTCGGCGAAGGCATTGGTGTTGCCGCCGTGCGCAGGGTTGTCATCCATCACAATGACTGTGCGGCCTTCTTTGCAAAGCCGCCAATAGCGCCGGTTTGAGGCGTCATCGGTCACAGGTACCCATTGCCAGTCGCGCCAGATGGTTTGCGCCACGAATTCCTTCAGCAAGATCGCGCGGTCAGTCATTCAGGGCCACCAACCGTCTCGCCCATGTCTCGGGCCCCGCAATCACAAGATCATGTGCCATGTCCCCAGCACGAAAGGAAAGCCGCAGCGCGTTGCCGGGTGCCGCATTGCCCAAACGATCAGGCCATTCGATCAGACAAATAGCGGTCTCAAAGGCATCTTCCAGACCCAGTTCAAATGCTTCGTCTGGATGGCTGAGCCGGTAAAGGTCGCAATGCCAGATGTCCCCGTCCGGGGACTCATATGTTTGGACAAGCGTGAAAGTGGGGGATGGCACATCTTCTTGCCGACCCAAACGCGCCCGTATCAATGCGCGTGCGAATGCCGATTTTCCGGCGCCGATGTCACCCTCCAGCAGCAGCGTGTCACCAGAGGACAGGATCGGCGCAATTTTAGCCGCAAACCGGGCCGTTGCTGTTTCGTCTGGAAGCGCGATTTCATACAGAACAGGGTGCATATCGCTACACTATGATGTTGCGCACCTGCTGCAAGCTGTATTCAGACTTTGGTCGCCAAGATTGCCGGATCAACCTGGGTCAGTTTCTGGATGACGGGGCGCATCAGGAAGTCACGCATTTCCGTCCACATCGGCGATGCAATGCAATGATCTTGCCAAATGGAGATCTCTGACTTGATGTCCCGGATATTCATCAGGTGGTCTGCCTCATTCATCCACAAACGCTCATAGGCCGCGTTTGAGATCACCAGTGTCCCACTGGCGGTAAAAACCGCGATGGCATCCGGCAATGTGTCCAGAACTGCCTGGCTCGTTTCCACGTCAGAGCGGAAGCGACGGGTCAGGGACATTTCTGCGCTGATGTCTTCAAACAGGATTGCAAAGGCGCCGTTTGGATGCGGCCGCCCTGTCACACGGTAGGTTTGCCCATCGGGCAGCGCCCAATTCTCTGTATATGTCCCGTCCTTTGCGGCGGCTTCAAAGGCGGTAAATTGCTCCCGCCATGACGCGTAATCCTTAGGCTCCGGCATCATCCGCAATTCGCGTAACCGGTCGAGAACGGTATCGATGCTGGGGCGCGCGCTGAGGAATGTGACGGGAAGTTTCGTCATGTCCAGAAGCGCTGGATTGAACATGGCCAATTGCCGCGACTTGTCAAAAATGGCGAGCCCGATTGAGAGGTCGGCAAAGGTTTTTCCCAAAGTCTGTACGAAATCACGCCGCTCCTGATCGGCGCGCACCAGTGCCGTCGCCTCATGAGCGAAATGTAGCAAATTCCCCTCACGGGCGATCGTCGTGACGTCGAACCATTGGTGCTTGTCGTGTTGGGTTGCCACCCGCTGCTGCAGGTTCGCCTCCCCGTTCAGTTGCCGGTCAAAGTCCCGAAAAAGCGGGCCCTTCTGCCCTTGCGCGAAACCAACAAATGCGGCGTTCGACCAAAGCAATCTACCATCACTGTCTTCTTGCCACACCAATTGCGGCGAATGGGCGGAAATTGCCGCCATCAGCGCGGAATCCTGGGTGTTTTCCTGTTGTTGCGGTATTGGCCATTCGCCCCGACCGCCCCAAAGCTGCAGCTTCACAATGTCATTGTTGCGCCTGATATCGAGGTGGCGGGTCTGCGTCGCACCCCCAATGAAATGTCTGCGCTTGTTGTCCGTCCCGAGTTTCAGATCGGGGAAGATGGGTGACAACGCCTCCATAACAGCATCCAACCGTTGGATATTGGGGCCAAGAATGTCCGCGGCGTCCGGGGTTGCATCCGTCAGAACCCCGTTATGGTAAAGCAAAATTGTCTTGGAACTTGACGCATCATGCATCCGCTGGTGGCTGCGATGCCTGCCCAGCAGGAAGATGATAACAAGCGCACCAAGCACTGCGGCAAGCGATATGGCTATTAAATCCTGCGGTGTCACGAACATCATCAGCCTCGCTCAAAACATTGGCTGGCCCAGACATCGCAGACTAAGGTTAATTCGTTATTAATATTGAATGAGAAATCCCTTACGCATCGAACCGTTGATTTTCGCCCAATGGCGCACTGGCCAAATCCGGTTGTCCCTGCAACACATCGAGCGGCCAAATGACTGTCACAATCGCGCCCCCCGTTGCCTGGCCGGTCCAACTGGCATGACCATGCCGCCTGCGATTGCCGAAATCTATCTGCGCCCCGGACCGTTCAAGCAGGGTCTTTGCGATAAACAGACCCAGACCCATGCCTTCATATCCGGGCCGCCGCGCGCCGTCTTCGCTCTGCCTGCGCCGTCTGACGTAAGGTTCACCAATGCGGCCGATCACTGACTGCGGAAACCCCTGCCCGTCATCTGAAATCCGCACAGTCACAGCATCAGTTGTCCAGCTAAGGTCCGCCGTGACTTCTGACTTGGCGAAATCGACTGCATTCTGGATCAGGTTCCGCAGGCCGTGAATAATCTCGGGGCGCCGCGTGACGATGGGTTGCGTCAAGGGGGCACCTTCGGCGGGGGCGATGTCAAACTGAACGGATTTGCCACGATGCAAATGGGGGTCTGCGGCCTCGCGCACGATTGTCTCCATCGGGGCTTGACGCAGCAGCAAGTCATCTTTTCCAGCCCGCCCCATTGATTGCAATATATCCCGACAGCGGTCGGCCTGCGCGCCGATCAGCATCGCATCCTCAAGCAGCTCCGGCTGATCCTCGAGCTCTTCCATCAGCTCACTACTGACGAGTTTGATAGTGGCCAGCGGGGTGCCCAATTCATGGGCCGCAGCCGCAACAACACCGCCAAGATCGGTCAGCTTCTGTTCACGCGCCAGCGCGAGCTGGGTCGCCAGAAGCGCTTCGGCCATTGCGTTCATCTCGGAGGTGATCTGGCGCGCATAAAGTGACAAAAAAACCAGTCCAATCAGCACAGCCAGCCAAAAGCCGAATTGAAACAGCGCAGGAAGTTCCAGAATGGCCCCATTGACATCGATCAATGGGACGTAGAAGCGGCTGATGACGGTGGTCAGCGAAATCGCAGTGAGACCAAGAAATATTGTATTCCAAAGGTGCAAGACGGTCGCCGCAATCGTTACAGGCGCAAGTAAAAGCATCGCGAAAGGGTTGTTGAGACCGCCCGTCAAGAACAGCAAAAGCGCCAGCTGCGAAAGATCGAACACCAGCCAGAGCGTCGCCTCAGTCTCGGAAAGCCGTTTGTTTTCGGGGTAGAGATAGATGGATATGAGGTTCGCAACCACCGCGGCCATGATCGCAAGCGCTGCCAGCCCGACCTCAAGCTGCAAACCAAAAAAGCGGACAGCAACAAAGATTGCCGCAACCTGACCGATGATCGCAAACCAACGCAAAGCCACCAGCGTGCGCAGCCTGACCCAGTTGCTACGTTGCTCATCTCTGAAGAGCTGGAAATCAGTTGCTGGCATAGCGTGAACCTACCTGTTGCGCCATTGGGACGATATAGCGAAGTTGCGCAGTTTCAATGCGCCCGCTGCGCCCGCGTTGTCAATTCTGGCCGTCTGTTGACGCATCATCCAATCGTCCTAGCTTCTCAGATGCGAACAGAAAACGGATCAGTTGCATGAGTACCGAAGCTCTCGAACTTGGTGAGGACACGAGCCTTCTCGTGGTTGATGACGACGAAGCGTTCTTGCGTCGTCTCGCGAAAGCAATGGAGAAACGCGGCTTCGCGGTGGAAACCGCAGAATCCGTCGTTGCTGGGCAGGCAATTGCAACGGCCCGGCCACCTGCCTATGCGGTTGTTGACCTTCGTCTTGAAGACGGCAATGGCCTCAATGTGGTTGAAACCTTGCGCGCGCGCCGACCCGAAAGCCGCATCGTTGTGCTGACTGGTTATGGTGCGATCGCCACCGCCGTCGCGGCAGTGAAAACCGGTGCCACGGATTATCTCGCGAAGCCTGCTGATGCGCGTGATGTGACGAATGCGTTGCTGGCGCGCAGTGATGGTTTGCCACCACCGCCTGAAAACCCAATGAGCGCTGACCGCGTCCGCTGGGAGCATATCCAGCGGGTTTATGAGCTTTGCGACCGCAACGTATCGGAAACCGCGCGGCGCCTGTCGATGCACAGACGCACATTGCAACGTATTCTGGCCAAACGCAGCCCGCGCTAGCGCGCCTGTGCCTTTAACCAGGCTTTCAGCACTTTCGCCCGCGGCGAAAGCACGCCTTTGGGATGGACGATATAATAGCCAAGATTAGCGGGCCGGTGGCGCATGAGCGCGACGAGCTTCCCCTGCGCAATCTCGGCTTCGACCATCGTACTTGCTGCGACGGTCAGGCGTTGCCCGTTGCGCACGGCCCCCATGACCATTCCGAAAGTCGCCACTTCGTGCATCACAGTGTTTTCAGCATCAAGGCCAGAGGCAATGACCCAACGCCGCGCCTCTTTATGCGCGGTCTCAAATATCCAGGGCAGCCCTTCGAGATCGGAGAAGCCTTCGACATTGCGGTCACCGATCAAGGACGGGGCGCCAACAACCGTATAGTCGGCGGCAATCAGCGGCGTTGCTTCCAGCCCGGGCCAGTCGCCAAGCCCGTAGCGCACGGCAAGATCAACCTGATCGCGACGCAGATCGACCACCTGCATATTGGGTTGGATTGATAGGGCGATTTTGGGGTGTTTTGTCCAGAAATCGGTGAAGCGCGGCATCAGCCAGCTTTCGGCAAAGTTTGGTGTGACCGAAAGGGCGATGGGGCGCGCCTCCGCTTCTGCCGTCACCTCACGTATGCCGTTAAGGATGAGATCAAAGCCATCGCCCAACGCGGCAGCAAGCCGTTTGCCTACGTCAGTCAAAGCCATACCGCGCCCTTGTCGCACTAAAAGCGATGTCTTGAGTTCGGTTTCCAGTGTGCGGACATGCTGGGCAATCGCTGCGTGGGTGACATTCAGATCGCGCGCCGCCGCCGAATGTGAGCCGGTGCGGGCGACCGTCTCAAAGGCGCGCAGCGCTGCGAGGGACGGTATTTCGCGCCAATTCATATGATACCTCAACTAACATATCAGAAATCATACTGAGTCGCGCGATCCCTTTCTAGTCAATATGTATTAAGCATGTCGAAAATGAAAGGACAGATCATGCTTACAGTTATCGCGGATGCGCTTCTAATGGGCCGGCAAAAATCACGCTGGGACGCGCCCGATCATTTCAAGCAGGCATCAGGGCGCCGCAGTAATATTGAGATTGAGCGCGAGACAGCCGAACGGCGTCACCGGGCCATGCGCAATGTCGGGATGTGGTGACGTTAGTCGTCGGTGTCGCGGCTGAGCAGATCGAATTTGCGCAGTTTCACATAGAGCGACTGCCGCGACAGACCCAGCATTTCAGCGGCAGCGACGCGGTTGTTCATCGTCAGTTCAACCGCGGTCTCAATGCACATCTTCTCAACAACATTCGTTGTTTCCGAAACGATATCCTTGAGCGAGGCGCTGCCAACCAATTCCACAACAGAGCGCATACTTTCGTCACGCGACTGGTTCGCTTTGGGTTGCGAGGCGTCAACGCGGGCGGCGTCACGAATAACGAAGGCAAAGACGGTCTTCTTGCCAGCAAGCAAGCGCGTCACCGAAATATCAACAGGGCGGGGGCTGCCGTATTCACCGGCCAGCTTGGTTGCGTAGTTGCGCATCTTTCCCGCACGACTTGCGTTTTCGGCCATGACTTTGAAGTCCACGCTGCCACGTTGCAGGTAATCTGCAAAGCTGCGGCCCCGGACATTGATGTCATGGGCTACATCGATCATATCAAGAAAGGCGTCATTCGCAGACAGCACATCGCCCGCGTCGGAGACAAAAGCGATCGCCTCTGGCCCGTCATTATAAAGACCCTGAATGTTCTTGCTCAGATCGTCGCTGGGCACATTGACAGCATCAGCGGGGATCAGGCGACACAGCAAAATCCGATCTCCGGCAGCGCGGAAAAGCGTCGGAAGGATCTTCACCGATGTACCGCTTCCGCGAATATCGGCGGTGATTTCCTTGGTCAGTTGCGACATTGCCTGGCTGGCGAGGTTTTCGATCAGATCACCGCGCCCGCGGCTTTCAAAGCAGTCAATCAGCGGGTGGCGGATGACTTCCTCTGCGGATCGATCCAGAAGCGCAAATGTCGCAGCATTTGCATCTGTGACTTCGCCAGATTGAACGGAAACGAACAAGATCGCCTCGCTTGTGCTTTCCATCAAGACGCGGAAGCGCGTGTCATATTCGCGCTGCACTTCATAGTCGCGTTCCAGCGCGATCTGGGCCTCAACAAGCTGCTGCTGCATCTCGGCAATCGGCTGCAAGTCACGCCCAAGCAAGAGAATCGCGCCATCGGGTCCAATCCGGTGGAAACTGTAGCGCACAGGCGAGCCCCAGCGCTTGTCGGGATCAAGGTGGTTTATTTCAACGGGCCGGACAGCACCGTTCTCGTCCAGGAATTCACCTAGCCGGTTGTCAAATTTCGGGATGCTTTCTTCGGCAAGGAAACGACGCAAGTCGTTGTTTTCCCAACTGACCATGCCCTGAAATCCGGGATTGTTCGGGTTCACCAATACAGACAGGACAGTGCCATCCTCATCGATGACAACGCCGACATCCGCGACCTGTGCGATAATATCACCAAGAATTTCGGGTGCGATCAGCGGTATCGCGCCGCTATTCCAGTATTTTGTACCCCGGGACGTCAAGGTCGCAGCGCCTGATGCGAGGCCAACGTCATGTTCAGACCGTGAACTTGAGGTGTGCGTCGTCTTGCGTGGAAATGAGGAGGCCGCATAGCTCTAGAGCCTCTTGTGGAATTCGAGTGGCATGGTCCGCTCCCGTAAGCGCCGTTACAGTTTCTTTTGTCTCAACGTCCAGAATGGACCCGCCAACCACAATGGGCGGCGCCGTCGAAGCAGCATTCCTTACAACATCTACGATCCGGCGCAGCGATTCAAGGCTTTCGCCACGCGATGACGAAATGAACACCGCATCGTAAGTGCTAAGCTTGATCCAATTGGCAATGTCCTGGTTCTTGGCACTTAATACCAATTTGACCGAGACCCCTTTCCGGCGCAACTGCCCACCCAAAACCAGCGCGCCGAGCGTGTGATGAACATCCTCGGGCACAATCAGCAAGATAGAGGCAGGGCCAGGCTTCGATGCGTTTTCGCCGGACCAATTTGGCCCCAGGGACCGCAGCATTGCCTGCAAACGGGCAGAACCGATCGTCACGTCAGCGAAACTCAACTGGTCAATGCACCATTGGTCGCCCAAAATGCGCGCAACAGCCGGAATATAATGATCCGCGATTACGGTGGGCTTGATGCCGGACGCAATCAGATCCTGAATTGCGGCTATTGGCGCGTCGTGTTGCGGGCTGAGGACCGCAGCTTCCAAGGCTGTTACACAGGCAGGGTCAAGCGAAGGCGCGGCCTCGCGCATCGAAGATGCCGCCGATTCATGGGCCGCACCGGACATTCCGGCGGCTGGATCGTTCCTGACGTCTGCATTCCGATGATCGGCCATCTGCCATCCCATGGGCTGAATTAGTCGTTTCGGCTCTTATAGCAGCAATATGCGTAAATTTCTATGAGGGCAAGGGTATGTCAAAGTAAATTGACATAAGCTGAATTCACAAATGGGTTAACACACCCAACCATGTTAAAATAAAAGCATATTGTAGATTGAAGCGATCGGAAAACCGATGCCTGGCGCGCCTCAATAAAGTGTAAGTTAAAGTTGACACATGCCACGAATGACACTTAAACTTTACACAAGAAGCTGTCAGGGAAGCCTTACATGACCACCGTCAGTACGAATACGGATGATGTCCGCCCGGTTGGGCGCCGTTTGTATTCCGACGCAGAAAGAGCCCGCAGAGATGCGACCAAATGGACCCTCGTGCAGGGCCTTCTGGCGCCGGTTCAGTTTGTTGTTTTCCTGATCTCGCTCTGGCTCGTTCTGCGCTATCTCGCGACCGGTGTTGGTTTTGAAATCGCTACCCTCTCAATCGTGGTAAAAACTGCGGCTCTGTTGTTGATTATGGTTACCGGCGCAATCTGGGAAAAAGTGGTCTTCGGGCAGTACCTGTTTGCGCCTGCCTTCTTCTGGGAAGACGTTTTCAGCTTTGCGGTTATCGCGTTGCATTTGCTCTATATTTTCGCCTTGTTCACGGCTGCGCTAGGCGCGGTGCAGCTGATGTACTTGGCGCTCTCCGCCTATGCAGCCTACGTGATTAACGCCACCCAGTTTGTCTGGAAATTGCGCCTTGCGCGATTGGACGCGGAGGGGCGGAAATGAACATTCCGTTGACCCCGACCCAAGGTGGCTGCCGCACGGCGCCCGTGCTCAAGGAGCGCGGCCAGCGCGAAGTATTTTGCGGGCTCACTGGCATCATCTGGCTGCACCGCAAGATGCAGGATGCATTCTTTCTTGTTGTCGGCTCTCGGACCTGCGCGCATCTGTTGCAATCGGCGGCGGGCGTGATGATTTTCGCTGAACCACGATTCGGCACGGCGATTCTTGAGGAGCAGGATCTGGCCGGCATGGCAGATGCCCACACAGAGCTGGACCGCGAAGTCGCCCGCCTGCTGGCGCGGCGTCCCGACATTCGGCAGCTTTTCCTTGTTGGTTCTTGTCCCTCTGAGGTCATTAAGATCGATCTGGCACGCGCGGCTGAACGATTGAGCCAGGTTCACGCACCGCATGTGCGGGTTCTGAATTATTCCGGTTCCGGCATTGAAACGACGTTCACCGAAGGCGAAGACGCTTGCCTCGCGTCGATGGTGCCGGTCCTGAAGGACACGACAGAGCGGGAATTGCTGCTGGTCGGCGCGTTGCCTGACGTTGTCGAGGATCAGATGGTCTCGCTTTTGACGGATATGGGCATTGGCCCGATCCGCCTGCTCCCGGCGCGGCGGATTGATGACACGACGGCCATTGGCGAAAACACGGTCTTTGCGCTGACCCAGCCTTTCCTTGGCGACACACATGCCGCGCTTGAGCGTCGCGGTGCCCGCCATCTTGCGGCACCCTTCCCGTTCGGCGACGAAGGCACAACGGCTTGGTTACGCACGATCGCCAATGAGTTCGGCGTGAGCGAGGAAACGTTTGAAGCCGTCACTGCCGCCCCACGTGCGCGTGCCCGCAAGGCGATTGCCCAAGCTGCCGAAGCATTGCGTGGTAAATCCGTCTTCTTCTTCCCTGACAGCCAGCTTGAAATCCCGCTTGCGCGGTTCCTGACCCGCGAATGCGGCATGACGGCGGTTGAGGTCGGCAGCCCCTATATTCATGACGCGCTGCATGGCCCTGATCTGGATCTATTGCCCGCAGGCCCGCAAATCTCTGAAGGGCAGGACGTGGACAAGCAGCTTGACCGCGCGCGTGCGGCCCGTCCGGACCTGACAGTTTGCGGCCTTGGCCTTGCCAATCCGCTTGAGGCCGAAGGGCTGACAACAAAATGGGCCATCGAACTGGTGTTCACACCGGTGCATTTCTACGAACAGGCCGGTGATCTCGCGGGTCTCTTCTCGCGCCCGGTGCGCCGCAAGTCGCTCCTCCAGATGGAGGCAGCGGAATGAATACGCCCTTCATCTTGGCCGGAAAACTCCGGGGTCCGGGGCAGCGCCCCGAAAATCGTGACGTGGAGGTCTGCACATGAAGCTGACCGTCTGGACATATGAAGGCCCACCGCATGTCGGTGCGATGCGCGTGGCGACCGCGATGAAAGGCCTGCATTACGTTTTGCATGCGCCGCAGGGCGATACCTACGCGGACTTGCTGTTTACGATGATCGAACGCCGCAACCATCGTCCACCGGTCAGCTATACGACATTCCAGGCGCGTGATCTGGGTGCAGATACCGCAACGTTGTTCAAATCATCCTGTCAGGATGCCGTTGATCGCTTTGATCCTGAGGCGATCATTGTGGGTGCCTCTTGCACCGCAGAGCTTATTCAAGATGATCCGGCTGGTTTGGCTGAGACGATGGGGCTGCGTATTCCGGTCATTCCATTGGAATTGCCAAGCTATTCCCGCAAGGAAAACTTCGGCGCCGATGAGACGTTTTATCAGATCGTCAAACACCTCGCGCAGCCGCATGAACGCAGCGCACGTGTGACCTGCAACATTCTTGGGCCAACAGCACTGGGCTTTCGCGCCCGTGATGATGTTGAAGAGTTGACGGGTCTTTTGTCTGACATGGGCATCGACGTGAATGTCGTGGCCCCTTTGAATGCAACACCAACGGATATTGCACGCCTCCCAGCGGCGCATTTCAACGTGTTGTTGTCGCCTGAAACAGGCGAAGCGGCCGCGCGGTTTTTAGAAAAGAACCACGGCCAGCCGTTCACCAAGGTCGTGCCGATTGGGGTTGGCGCGACGCGCGACTTCATTGCAGAGGTTGCTGCGATCACCGGCCTGTCCGCGCAGATCGACGAAAGCCGGTTGCGCATGCCTTGGTGGTCGCGGTCGGTCGACAGTACCTATCTGACCGGCAAGCGCGTCTTCATCTTTGGTGATGGCACCCATGTCGCGGCCCATGCCCGCATTGCCCGTGATGAGATGGGTTTCGAAGTGGTTGGCATCGGTTGTTACAACCGTGAAATGGCCCGTCCGATCCGTGCTTTGGCGAAAGAATACGGCGTCGAGGCGCTGATCACAGATGATTATCTGGAAGTTGAGGCCGCGATTGAGCGTCTGAGCCCTGAAATGATCCTTGGCACGCAGATGGAGCGTCATATCGGCAAGCGTTTGGGTATCCCCTGTGCTGTGATTTCCGCGCCCGTCCACGTGCAGGACTTCCCTGCCCGTTATTCCCCGCAGGTTGGGTTTGAAGGCGCAAACGTTATCTTCGACACGTTGATCCATCCGCTTGTGATGGGTCTGGAAGAGCATCTTTTGACGATGTTCCGCGATGATTTTGAATTCCATGATGCTGCCGGGCCGAGCCATCACGGTGGGCATAGCCCGTTGCCGAGTGAGGATGCCTCCGGCGGGGATATTTCAGGCCAAAAGAAGCCTGAGATGCTGCCAGATAACGTGATTTGGTTATCGGATGCCGAACGTGAGTTGAAGAAAATCCCGTTCTTTGTGCGTGGCAAAGCCCGTCGCAATACAGAGACTTTTGCCGCCGAAAAGGGCCTGCATGAGATCAGTCTTGATACGCTCTATGAAGCAAAGGCCCATTATGCGCGATGAGGTGATCCAAAAACCCTACCGCGTGGTCATTGTCACGCTGGATGCGCATGCGGCAGGCCCTGCCTTGCGGGTGTCTTCGCGTCTTGCCCCTGATTTTCCGGGGCTGGATGTCCAGGTTTTTGCCGCGGCAGAGTGGTCTGAAAGCCCGGAGGCATTGCGGCGTGCGCAAGATGCTGTTGCCGCCGGCGATATCGTGATTGCCAACCTGCTGTTCCTTGAGGAACACGTGAAGGCGATCTTGCCCGCGATGCAGGCCCGCCGCGACCATTGTGATGCCATGCTTGGCGTGATTGCTGATGCCGAGGTCGTGAAACTGACCCGCATGGGTGATTTGGACATGTCCAAGCCAGCCAGCGGCGCGATGGCGTTGCTCAAGAAGTTGCGCGGCTCATCCAAGGCGAGCGCGGATAGCGGCGCCAAGCAGATGAAGACGCTGCGCCGTTTGCCCAAGATCTTGAAGTTGATCCCCGGCAAGGCGCAGGATTTGCGTGCCTGGTTCTTGTCGATGCAATACTGGCTTGGTGGCTCTGACGACAACGTAGAGCAGATGATCCGTTTTCTGATCGGCCGCTATGCGGATCGTGCGGATTGGCATGGCGCGGCTGCTGATCTGCCGATCGAATATCCTGATGTCGGGCTTTATCACCCTGATTTGCCAGATCATCATATCGTCACTGACCTTGCCGAATTGCCGAATGTTATGCGGCCGACGGCCACAGTCGGCTTGTTGATGTTGCGGTCCTATATCCTCGCCTCTGATTGTGCGCACTATGATGCCGTCATCCGCGCGTTTGAGCAAAAGGGAATGCGCGTCATTCCTGCCTTTGCCGGTGGTCTTGATGGCCGCCCCGCGATTGAGGCGTATTTCCAGGGCCGTGTTGATGCGATGGTGTCGCTCACGGGCTTTTCGTTGATTGGTGGTCCCGCCTACAATGATAGCGACGCCGCGGTGAAGGTCCTTTCAGCCTTGGATGTGCCTTATATTGCCGCCCAGCCGCTAGAGTTTCAGACCCTTGGTCAGTGGGCGCAAAGCGGGCAGGGTCTTGGCCCGATTGAAACGACAATGCTGGTTGCCTTGCCGGAGATCGATGGTGCGACGAACCCAACGGTCTTTGGTGGTCGTCACGGCCTTGACGGCTGCGACGGATGTCCGGCCCAGTGCCGCAGCGTTTCTGACTGCAAAGCGATGGCGCCGTGCCATGAGCGGATCGAAAGCCTTGCTGAAAAAACCCTGCGTCTTGCGCAATTGCGGCGCAAGCAGAATGCCGAAAAGAAGATTGGCGTGGTCCTTTTTGGGTTCCCGCCGAATGCCGGTGCCGTGGGTACGGCGGCTTATCTGAGTGTATTCGAGAGCCTTTTTAATACGCTCACGCAGATGAAGGCTGATGGCTATACCGTCGATGTTCCTGAAACCGTCGATGATTTGCGCGCTGAAATCCTTTTGGGCAATGCCACGCAATATGGCCAGCAGGCCAATGTTGCAGCCCATGTTGATGCCGATACGATTGTGCGCACCACGCCTCCGCTTGCTGAGATTGAGGCTGTCTGGGGCCCGGCCCCCGGTAAAATACAATCAGATGGCCGTGGTGTTTATGTGCTTGGCAAGCATTTTGGCAATGTCTTTGTCGGCGTTCAGCCTGCCTTTGGCTATGAGGGCGATCCGATGCGATTGCTCTTTGAAAAGGGCTTTGCGCCAACGCATGCTTTTGCAACGTTCTACTTGTGGCTGCGCAATACGTTTTCTGCTGACGTCGTCTTGCATTTCGGGATGCATGGCGCGCTCGAATTCATGCCCGGCAAGCAGGCTGGTTTGGGCGCGCGCGACTGGCCGGATCGTTTGATCGGCGAGATGCCGAATGTTTATCTTTATGCCGCCAATAACCCCTCCGAGGCGACCTTGGCCAAGCGCCGCTCAAACGCTGTCACGATCACGCATTTGACGCCGCCGCTGACGACCGCTGGCCTTTATAAGGGATTGGCGGAGTTGAAGGATAGCTTGACCCGCTGGCGTGAAATGCCCGCGCAGGATGACCAGCGCGCAGATCTTGAACAGTTGATCCGCGATCAGGCGAATGCTGTCGATCTGAATGCGCGCGATATCGACAAGCTGTGGTTGAAGCTGTTGGAGACCGAAGGCTCTTTGATAACCGAAGGTCTGCATGTTGTTGGCAAGCCTTTGTCGAATGCCGCCCGTGCGGATATGATCCGTTTGATGCCCCAAGGCGAAGCGGCTGACCATGCGGCAGAGCTGTTGAAAGTTGACCATGAATTGCCCGCGCTCATGCGCGCACTTTCGGGGCATTATATCGCGCCTGTTCCGGGTGGTGATCTGATCCGCTCACCGCAGATTGTGCCAACGGGCCGGAATATCCATGCTTTTGATCCATTCCGTATGCCGACGGCCTTTGCCATGTCCGAAGGCGCAAAGCAGGCGGATTTACTGCTTGAGACCCATGCCAGCCTTCCCCGCACGGTTGCTTTGGTGCTTTGGGGGTCTGACAATATCAAGTCCGATGGCGGCCCGATTGGGCAGGCGTTGTCCTTGATGGGCGCAAAGCCACGTTTCGATAATTTTGGCCGTCTGGCGGGCGCGGATCTGATCCCGCTTGAAAAGCTTGGCCGTCCGCGCGTTGATGTTGTCATGACCCTGTCGGGGATTTTCCGTGATTTGCTGCCGTTGCAGACCCGTATGCTGGCGGAAGCCGCGTTGAAATGTGCCACGGCAGATGAGCCGCTGGACCAGAATTTCGTTCGTGCCCACGCTTTGGCCTACGCTAATGAAATGGGCTGCGATCTTGAAACAGCTGCCTTGCGTGTCTTTAGCAATGCCGAGGGTGCTTACGGCGCCAATGTGAACCAGTTGGTTGATAGCTCTGCCTTTGGTGGTGAAGATGAACTGGCTGACGCGTATGAAGCGCGCAAGTCGTTTGCTTATGGCGTGAATGGCAAGGCTTCGCAGAACCCTGAGTTGTTGCAGAAGGCGTTGAAAGATGTCGATCTCGCATATCAGAACCTCGAATCTGTTGAGTTGGGCGTCACGACCGTTGACCACTACTTCGATACGCTTGGCGGTATTTCGCGGGCTGTGAAACGTGCAAAAGGCGGCGTGAGCGCGCCGGTTTATATTGGCGATCAGACCCGTGGCGCGGCCAAGGTGCGCACATTGCAGGATCAGGTCGCACTCGAGACCCGCAGCCGCAGTCTGAACCCGAAGTTCTATGAAGCGCTGCTTCATCATGGGCATGAGGGTGTCCGCCAGATTGAAGCCCATGTCACCAACACCATGGGTTGGTCGGCGACCACTGGTGAAGTAGAGCCTTGGGTCTATCAGCGTCTGTCCGAAACCTTTGTTTTGGATGATGCGATGCGCGAGCGCCTTGCCGCGCTGAACCCGCAGGCCTCCATGCGGATGGCGAACCGTCTGCTGGAAGCCTCTGACCGCGCTTATTGGGCTCCTGATGACGCAACCCTTGCAGCTCTTCAAGATGCCGCCGACGCGCTTGAAGACCGGATGGAAGGGGTGGCAGCGGAATGATGTTTGCGACACGAAATAGCGCCTGGGTCAGGTCTTGTAAGCGGGGGGCCAGCCCCCACGACCCCCGAGGTATTTTTGAACAAAAGAAGTTGATGGAAAGGAGGCTCTCATGAGCCCCAGAGATGAAATTCCGAACCTGCGTGGTCAGGATGGTGAAGGGTCTGTACAAGTCCATCAGCCAGAGGATGCCAAGATTGAAGGCGCGAAGGTGTTTTCCGTTTATGGCAAGGGCGGCATCGGCAAATCGACGACATCGTCGAACCTGTCGGCGGCCTTTTCGATGTTGGGCAAACGTGTCCTGCAGATTGGCTGTGATCCCAAGCATGACAGTACTTTTACCCTGACAGGCACGCTTGTTCCGACGGTGATTGACATCCTCAAGGAGGTTGATTTTCATTCTGAAGAATTGCGCCCCGAAGACTTCATCTTTGATGGGTTCAACGGCGTGAAATGTGTTGAGGCCGGTGGCCCCCCTGCGGGGACCGGCTGTGGCGGTTATGTTGTCGGTCAGACGGTGAAACTGCTGAAACAGCATCATCTGCTTGAAGATACCGATGTCGTGATCTTTGACGTGCTTGGTGACGTGGTTTGCGGTGGTTTTGCCGCCCCGCTTCAGCATGCTGACCGTGCCTTGATCGTGACCGCCAATGACTTTGACAGCATCTATGCGATGAACCGGATCATTGCAGCCGTTCAAGCCAAGTCTGCGAATTACAAAGTCCGTCTTGCAGGCTGTGTTGCCAACCGCAGCAAGGACACCGATGAGGTTGATCGTTATTGCAACACTGTTGGTTTCAACCGCATTGCCCATATGCCTGATCTGGATGCGATCCGCCGGAGCCGTCTCAAGAAGAAGACCTTGTTTGAAATGCCTGACGACGAAGAAATCGTGCAGGTCCGCAAGGAATACATCCGTCTGGCAGAGACGCTTTGGAACGGCACAGAGCCGTTGGCGCCCGCGCCTTTGCCGGATCGTGAAATCTTTGAATTGCTTGGGTTTGATTGATGGCTGACTACGCCGCCACACGCGATCGGGTCGAACATTATTTCGACCAAAGCGCCACCAAGGTTTGGGAGCGTCTGACATCAGATGCGCCCGTTTCCGGTGTGCGCGCGACCGTGCGTGCGGGGCGTGACAAGATGCGCGCGCTGATGCTTGCGCAACTACCCGAAGACCTGCGCGGCGCGCGGATTTTGGATGCGGGCTGTGGTACCGGTGCCATGGCGGTGGAGCTTGCCCAGCGCGGCGCGGATGTTGTTGCCGTTGATATCTCACCTGCATTGGTGGCGATTGCGCAAAAGCGGATGCCTGCCAATTTGCCCGGTACGATTAGTTGGATCGCGGGCGATATGCTGGATGAGACGACGGGCCGGTTCGATCATATCCTTGCGATGGATTCGATGATTTACTACAGCGCCGATGACATTGCGGCGTTGTTGCAGAAGGCCGCACCGCGTTTGAACGGCAAGTTCGTCTTCACGATTGCGCCGCGCACGCCTGCGCTGATGGCGATGTGGCGTGTGGGCAAGATGTTCCCGCGCGCAGATCGCAGCCCTGTCATGATCCCGCAGACAGTTGCTGCGATTGATGAGGCGCTGAAGGGTGCAGGCGCGTTGACCGACATAGCGCGGATCAAATCCGGTTTCTACATCTCGAATGCGGTGGCATTCGAAGGAGGGGCCGTGTGATCTTTAAAGCTGCATCCCTGAAACAGATCTCAGTGAACTTGCTGCCATTTGGCGATGCGGTCAGCGATGATCTGCCGCTTGGCCAATTGCTGCGCCTGTCGTTGTTTCAAGTCTCGGTTGGTATGGCCGCTGTGATGCTGCTCGGCACGCTGAACCGCGTGATGATTGTTGAGCTGAACATCAGTGCGATGCTGGTGGCGGCGATGATTGCCTTGCCGGTACTGGTGGCCCCTTTGCGCGCGCTGGTTGGGTATAAATCCGACAATTACAAATCGGCGATTGGCTGGAAGCGTATTCCGTATCTGTGGCTTGGCACCATGTGGCAGTTTGGCGGTCTTGCCATCATGCCGATGGCCCTTTTGGTGCTGTCCGGTGATCGCACGCTGGACCTGCCCATTGCGGGCTACGTGGGTGCCGCCCTTGCGTTTTTGATGACCGGTTTCGGGATGCATATGACGCAGACGGCGGGGCTTGCGCTAGCAGCAGATCGTGCGACGGAAGATACCCGGCCCAAAGTTGTGGCCCTTCTTTATGTCATGAACCTTGTTGGCATGGCCTTTGCCGCGATCATTATCGGTGCTTTGTTGCGTGACTATTCTGCACTGCGCTTGGTGCAGGTTGTGCAGGGCACAGCTGTTGTGACTTTGCTTTTGAACCTGATTGCCCTGTGGAAGCAGGAAAAGGTCAAACCGATGACCAAAGCCCAGCGGGAAGAGGCATCGCCGACATTCCGCGACGCTTGGACTGACCTTGCCGCTGGTGGTGATGCGGGCCGTTTGTTGGCGGTGGTGTTTCTTGGGACCATGGCGTTCAACATGCAGGATGTCCTGTTGGAGCCTTATGGCGGTGAAATCCTCGGTCTGTCTGTTTCGGCCACAACCCTGCTAACTGCGATGTGGGCCGGTGGCGCGCTGATTGCATTTGCATTCGCCGCGCGCTGGCTGGCAAGCGGCATGGACCCTTACCGCATGTGCGCGCGCGGGATATTGGCGGGTATTCTTGCTTTCACCGCAGTCATATTCTCGGCGCCCATCGGGTCGCCTGCACTTTTTTATCTCGGGGCCGCCTTGATCGGCTTCGGGGGTGGTTTGTTCGGGGTTTCAACCCTGACGGCCGCCATGACAATGCCCACGCTTGGCAATGCCGGTCGTGGTTTGGCCCTTGGCGCATGGGGGGCTGCACAAGCCACCGGTGCCGGGCTGTCCATCTTTATCGGGGGTACCATGCGTGACCTCGTGAACCATGCCGCTGGGAACGGCACCCTGGGAGAGGCGCTCGCCACGCCTGCCACTGGCTATTCGGTCGTTTATCACACCGAAATTGGCCTTCTTTTCCTCACTCTGATTGTGCTGGGGCCGCTTGTGCGGTTGCGGCCGATAAACCCGCGGGGGTCTGCCAAGCTGGGATTGGCAGATTTCCCGACCTAACCACCGAAAGGACAACACAATGGTTGGTGTAGAATTTTTTGGAAACTTCGATCTGGCGAGCGCAGCAATATGGCTCTTCTGGATCTTCTTTGCAGGGCTGGTTTACTACCTCCAGACTGAAAACATGCGCGAAGGCTATCCTTTGCGTGACGACAATGATGGCGTACCGGCCAACGAAAGCCTGTTTCCGTTGCCAAAGGAAAAGACATTCAAGCTGCGCGATGGGCGCGGTGAGCTGACAGTGCCTTCGCGTGAATACGAGGACAGCAAGATGCGCACCGATCTGGCCCTGGCGCAATCTTCGGTGTCCACAGGGTCGCCTTGGATACCGACAGGTGATCCGATGGTTGACGGGGTCGGTCCTGCGGCTTGGGCGCCGCGCCGTGATGCGCCGGAGCTTGACGCCCACGGCCATGTCAAGATCAAGCCGATGGCGGGTCTGGCAGACTTCAAGGTTTCTGCGGGTCGCGACCCGCGTGGTCTGCCGGTTGTTGGCCGGGACGGTGAAGTGGTTGGCCGCATCACCGATATGTGGGTCGATGTGCCAGAGCAGATGGTCCGCTTCCTGACGGTTGATCTGAACCCCGAAGGTACCGGAAAAACACGCCTGATCCCGATGAACATGGCGAAGATCGGAACCGACCGCGTTGTCGTCCGGTCGCTGATGGCCAGCAATTGGGACGGCGTGCCAGCCACCAAAAGCATGGAGCAGGTGACCTTGCTCGAGGAAGACAAGATCATGGCGTATTACGCCGGCGGAACGATGTACGCGTCCTGATCTTGAACAAGATGAAACGAAACAGTGATCCCGGTTCGCCAACGGGGCCACCATGAGACGCAGAGGGAACATGCCATGAGCCATGACGATTTCAATTTTGAGCCGATCAGGGGGCTGCCAGAGCAGTTGCCAGATGATGAGTATATCCTGTGGCAGGGTGCCCCTGACCACAGACGATTGGCGCGTGAAGCGTTGAGCCTCCGTTGGGTGATGGGATATTTTGTGCTGCTGACTTTCTGGCGTGTTGGCGTCTCTTCTGCCGATGTGCCCTTCAGTATCGCCATCATGCATAGCGTGCCCTTTGTCTTATCTGGCATTTTTGCTTGCGCGGTACTTTATGGGATTGCTTATGTGCAGGCCCGTTCAACCGTTTACACGCTGACCAACAAGCGTGTTGCCATGCGGATCGGGGCGGCGCTGACCATGACGTTGAACCTGCCCTATACGTGGATCGGCACCGCGAAACTGGACCTCAAACCGTCCGGCCACGGGACTTTGGCGTTTGAGCTGATCGGCAACACGCGCGTGTCCTACCTGATGTCCTGGCCCCATGTCCGGCCCTGGCGCATTGCGCGGACCCAGCCCGCACTGCGCTGTATTCCGGATGCCGAAAACGTCGCGCGTATCTTTGCCGAAGCCGCCGAGACCCGCATTTCCGAACCACGCGTTGAACGTATTAGCCAACAAGACGGCAACGCCGTCGCAGCGGAGTAAGCATCATGTCCCAACTTGAACAACAAATGCGTCACCGCGATAAGGAAATGGTCCCGCGCTTTCTGGTGCAGGCGATGTTTGGACTGATGGTGGCCAGCCTCGCCCTGGTTGCTTATGCGCAATGGTTCAACGTGCCCAACCGCGGTGTTCTGGTTGAGGCGCCGGTCGTGCAATCGCGCGACATCGTGCTGGAGGGGAGCCGCAGCGGCGTTTTCGATGTCAAGACAACAGACGGCACGCTGATCGCGTCCTCTGCCGATGAATTGAGTGGGTTTATCGGGGTAATTGGCCTTGCGATAGAGCGTGAAAGGGCGGTTCATGACCTGAAAGAAAACGCACCGATCACAGTTCTTCGCCGCGAAAACGGCAATGTGGCAATCATTGATGAGACCACCGATTTGCGGATTGAACTGATCGGCTATGGAAAAGACAACGTCGCCGCTTTTGCCAAGCTGCTGGACTGAAACCGCGCGCAGGCTCGCCCCCTGCGCTGCAATGTGAAAGGGAACTCACATGGGACTACTATTGAGAGAGAAAGAGACCGCACCTTGCACGGTGACGATCTCGCACCGGTTTGAAGAATTGTCCGCGCATGTGCGGCTGGACAATGGTGCCGTCATTCACCCCGGCGATACGGTGCAGGTTCAAGGGCCTGAGATTATGGCCGCCTTCGGTGAGATGATCGAGGAAAAGCGCACGGCGGTCATCACCCGCGCCTCCAAGCTGGAACAACTTTGGACCCGTGCAACCGGTGATCTGGAATTCATGGAGCTTTGTGAGTTCTCCTTCAGCGAAGAGGTGATGTCATGAACATGCATTCATCCAACGCCGCCACCGCAGAAGAGGCAATTGCCGCACAAGAGGCCTTACCGCCGCTGACCAATGAAGAAGCCACACAGGTGGCGATGTCGAACACGCTGCTGACCCCGCGTTTCTATACCACTGATTTCGATGAGATGGACGCGATTGATGTCACGCCGGTGCGCGAAGATTGGGATGTGCTGATCGGTCAGATGAAAGCAGACCCCAACAAGGGCCACTTCAAAAAGAATGAAGACTGGGACGAAGTTGACTGGGACGGGATGGAGCCTGCGCTGAAGGCAGAGTTCATCGACTTTTTGATTTCCAGCTGCACGGCAGAGTTTTCCGGCTGCGTTTTGTATAAAGAAATGAAGCGTCGTGGGTCCAACAAAGACATCACGGAGCTGTTTCAACTGATGGCCCGTGATGAAGCCCGCCATGCTGGCTTCATCAATGATGCGCTGCGTGAAGCGGGTATCGCGGTGAACCTCGGCTTTTTGACGCAGGCGAAAAAGTACACCTATTTCCGCCCCAAGTTCATCTATTACGCGACCTACCTGTCCGAAAAGATCGGCTATGCGCGTTACATCACGATCTATCGCCATCTGGAGGCGAACCCCGACAAGCGGTTCCATCCGATCTTCAAGTGGTTCTGTGAATGGTGCAATGATGAGTTTTCACATGGTGAGGCATTCGCCCTGCTGCTGAAGACCGATCCGAAGTTGACCGAAACCCGGGCCAACAAGATGTGGATCAAGTTTTTCCTGACGGCGGTGTTTTCGACCATGTGGGTGCGCGATCACCAGCGTCCCGAATTCCACAAGGCGCTGGGCGTTGACCCCAAATGGTACGGCCAGGAAGTCTTTCGCAAGACATCGGAGATTACCAAGCAGGTGTTCCCGATGACGCTGGATATCGACCATCCGCGCTGGGAGCCGACATTGAACCGGATGCAGGACGCCAATGTGCAGATTGCCGAGGGCCGCAAGCAAGGTGGCCTTGGCGGTTGGGCCAAGCGCATGGTCGGATCTGCGAAGGCGGGCTTTGCTTTTGTTTCGCTGTTGACCATTCCTGTTCATAAGAATGCTGTGCCTGACAGCCCGCGTTTGGAGCCAGCCTATTGATGGGGGCGTTGATTTTCATAACGAAAATCAGTGGAGGCGCTGCCTCCACACCTCCGGGATATTTTTACTCGGAAGAAGTTGCATGAGTTCGCCCTGGATCGCATCGCTGATTGCTATTTTTGTCTGGTGGTTTTCCACCGGAGCGATTTTGGTGGCGGTCCGGCGGGCGGATCGGTTGGGTTCTCATGGCATGACAGTGTTCATGGGACTGCCGCTCTTGGTGGTCGGCATGTGGGCCGTCGGCGCATCACTGACGGATGCCAGTGTCGTCGGCGCCTACATTGGCTTTGCCGGGGCTCTGGCGATTTGGGGCTGGATCGAGCTGGCATTTCTGGCGGGCGTGATTACCGGACCACAGCGCGATGAATGCCCGCCCGGGCTCGTGCTGCGCGATCGTTTCTTTCGCGCCTTTCAGGCTGTTGCCTATCATGAGCTTGCTTTGACCTTGGGTCTTTGGGGGTTGGTTGTTGCCTCAAATGGTGCGGACAATCGCGTTGCACTTGCGACTTATCTGGTCCTGTTTGTTGCCCGCATTCTGGCGAAGCTGAACCTGTTTTTTGGTGTCCCCCGCATCAATCTGGAATTCGTGCCTGATCGCCTTTTGCATTTGAAGTCATATTTCCGGCACGGCCCCGTGACGCTCGCATTTCCTTTTGCTATCACGGTATTGACCGCGCTTCTGGCCGTCTGCGCAGAGCGGCTCTGGACTGCAGGTGCTGATGTGATGGTTGTGGGTTACGCCCTCTTGACGGCGATGGCCGCTTTGGCCCTTTTGGAACACTGGTTGATGGTTGTGCCATTGCCCGATGCGAAACTCTGGCGTTGGATGTTGCCCGCGCCAAAACGATGACGGAAAAAGAGAGATAAGTTCGATGGATTTTGACGCCCTGTTCAATGCGCAGCTGACACAGCTGAAAGACGAAGGTAACTATCGGTATTTCGCCGAGCTTGAGCGCAAGTGCGGGAAGTTCCCGAGGGCCGCGAACCATGCCGAAGAAGGCGTGCGGGATGTGACGGTCTGGTGTTCGAACGATTACCTTGGCATGGGCCAACATCCGAAAGTCATCGCGGCGATGTGTGAAGCCGTTGAGCGGACCGGAACCGGCGCTGGCGGCACCCGCAATATTTCCGGCACCAACCACGACCATCTGCTGCTTGAGCATGAGTTGGCCGATCTTCACGGCAAGGAAGCTGCGTTGTTGTTTACGTCAGGTTATGTATCGAACTGGGCCGCGCTAAGCACTTTGGGCAGCCGGTTGGAAAATTGTGTGATCCTGTCGGATGCGGGTAACCATGCCTCCATGATCGAAGGGATTCGCCACTCCCGCGCCAATAAGGTGATCTGGAAGCATAACGATGTGCATGATCTGGAAATGAAGCTCCGCGCTCTGCCCTCGGATGTGCCGAAGATTGTCGCCTTTGAAAGCGTCTATTCGATGGATGGCGACATTGCCCCGATCAAGGAAATTGTCGAAGTCGCAGAGAGATACGGCGCAATGACCTACCTTGATGAGGTTCACGCCGTTGGCATGTACGGCCCGCGCGGCGGCGGTGTCAGTGAGCGTGAAGGTCTGGCCGACCGGATTACTTTGATCGAAGGCACGTTGGGCAAGGCTTACGGCGTGGTTGGTGGCTATATCACCGGCTCCGCAGCACTTTGTGATTTCATTCGCAGCTTTGCGTCGGGCTTTATCTTTACGACCGCATTGCCGCCAGCGGTTGCCGCTGCTGCGCGGACGTCCATCGCTTACCTTAAAGAATCCCAGATTGAGCGCGCCCAGCAACGCCGCCAGGTTGCCCGCCTTCGCGCGGCACTGGATCGCGAAGGCATTCCGCATATGGAGAACGACAGCCACATCGTTCCTGTCATGATCGGTGATCCGGTGAAAACCCGGATGTTGGCTGACTACTTGATGCGCGAATGGGACATTTATGTGCAACCGATCAATTACCCGACCGTTCCCAAAGGCACAGAACGGCTGCGATTTACGCCGTCACCGCTTCACAATGATACCGATATCGATCATCTTATCAATGCGTTAAGGGTATTGTGGAAGCAATGTGCCTTGGCACATGCGGTTGCCTGACGCCCATCACGCAAACTTTTGACGTTAGGGGTGGACCACCCGTTGCGTTGCATTACAATAAAGCCTGACTGGGGCGAACGGTCATCGAAACCAGATCGAAGAGGAATACGATCATGAACAAGTTTACACTCGCAGCAGCCTTTGCTGTGCTTTCCGCACCTGCTTTTGCTGACGCACACGCCGTAACGATTGGCGACGCAGTCGCCGGTGAAGAGCAGTTTAACCGCCAGTGCGTGGCGTGCCACGTTGTTGCTGATGCATCCGGTGAAGTGCTGGCAGGCCGCAATGCGAAAACCGGCCCCAACCTTTATGGCCTTGCTGGACGCACGATGGGCTCTATCGAAGGTTTCCGCTACAGCGACGCGTTGGTTGAGATGGGGGAGGCTGACGCGGTCTGGACCGAGGAAGCATTCGTCGGATTTGTACAGGATCCAACAGGTTGGTTGCGTGAGACGCTCGAGAACCGTCGCGCGCGTGGCAAGATGGCCTATCAGGTCCGGCAGGAAGATCAGGCGTATGATATCTATGCCTTCCTCGCGACATTTGGCGCTGAGGAAGCAGAGGAAGAAGAAGGCGACAGCTAAAGCGCTGACTTGCCAGATGATTTGTGGGCCGTCGGGGGAAACCTTGGCGGCCCTTTTTCATGTCTTCAGGATGAGTTCTGCAATCAAGGCCGGGTCTTCTTCATGGGCGAGATGACCCAGCTTCGGTAGCGCCGTGAGCCGGGCTTGCGGAAGCCTGGCTGCCGCTTGCGCACTGACCTGAGGTGGGACGGCTTTATCATTTTCACCGGTAATCAGATGTACCGGGCAGTCAATGCGATCAAGCCGCGCCAGCAAGCCGTCCAGCGACCATTGCGCCATCATGCAGAGCGTTGCGTCGACATGCGCCTTGTCGGTGGCCAGCTGATAATAATGCTCTAGCTCGTCCTGTTCCAGCCGCGAGCCGGTGCCTTTCACCAAGTTGCGCACTGCTGCGCGCGTGGTAGTGGATGCAAAGATGCTGGCGCTGAACGGTGTGACGGCCAAGGCCTTTGCCATGATCGGGAAAAGCCAACCTGCGACGCCTTTGAAATTGCCCACGGCGGCGTTGATCCCGACAATCCCGCGTTTGCTTTGCAGCCCAAGTTCCCACATCCGCAAGGCGATTGCGACACCGGCGGAATGCCCCACGATCAGATCAGGGGCCCAGCCCTGATTGCGGCAAAGCGACAAGAGGTCCTCTGCCATTTGGTCAAGCCCGCAGCGCTGTCGGGCGCCAAGTTGGGTGAAGCCTTGCCCCGGCAAATCCACGGCAACAACCCGGTGCGTCGCCGCAAGAATTGGAAAAATCCCACGAAAGCTTTGTGTGGCCCCGCCTGCCCCGTGGATCAGCAAGATCAGCGGCCCGTCGCCCGCCTCTTGCACATGCCAACGATGCGGCCGATGCAGGATTTGGCGTGAATATGCGACCATTGGCCAGTTTTTGGCATCATCCGGCCAGCGCATCAGTCCCCCAACACAGTTGCGACCGATTTGGACAAACGCGCGGCATCGGCGCGCGGCAGCGGAAGATAGGCCGCATCCATCGTCTGCGCGAGGTTGCGCAGGCCCGGTTCCGGCCTGTTGCCCGTGTCGATGACGATGGTGTCGATACCGTGGGTCCGCAGGACGCGCGCGATTTGTTGCGCATCCGTCGCCGCCTGTTTGCGGTTGGCGCTGCCATCCAGCGCGATGTTTGCGCGCCCGTCGGTCAGGATCGCTATCGTTGGGGTCAAACCGCGTCGCGTGGCTTGGGTTGCCTGGTCAAAGGCTGTCATCATTCCCGCCGCAAGTGGTGTGCCGCCGCCGCCCGGCAAGCCTGCCAGCCGCCGCTTTGTTTGCACCAGCGACCGCGTTGGCGGCAAAAGCAACTCTGCCTCCGTCCCGCGAAACGCCACGAGCGCGACATGATCGCGCCGTGCGTAGGCTTGCGCCAAGAGCAATTCGACCGCGCCTTTCGCTTCGGCCAACCGGGTCAGCGCAGATGATCCTGACGCATCGACTGTAAAGATCAGCAAGCGATCGGATTTTTCCTCAAACCGTTTGATCCGAATATCGGCAGGTCTGATCTGCAGCCCATCCCGGCCAGACGCCTGCTTCCGGATTGTCTGCCAAGGGGCCGCAGCGCGCAATGTGCCGATGATGTCAATCCGCGCCCCGTCGCTGATCCGCCCGGCACGTGAGGGCAGCGGTCTGCCACGGCGATTTCCCTTGCGGGCGGCACCTGTGCCGTTGCCACGGCCGGCGCGGGCTTTTTGTGCCGTCAGCTGATCCAGCAGGTTATCGGGCAGCAGCGCACGCACGGCGTCCAAAAGCAGCTCGTCTGGCAGATTGAGCGTGTCTTCACCTTCACTCTTATCAGTCTGGTCAGGAGGTGGTGGAGGCTGCGTATCCTCCTCCATTTCTGGCGCAGGCATCCGCGTTGCCCGATGCGCCAAAGTCAACGCGCAGGCCACTTCAATGTCTTCAGATGTGACACTATTGCGCCCAAACAGAGCCGCATGTGCCCTTGCCGACCGGAGCGTAAAGAGCGGCGCGCGCATACTGTCGATCCCCAGATCATCGGCGAAGCGTGTGATCTGCTCCAATGTGTTTGGGGGCATGGCGACGTCCCCTAGCGGAACTTCCACAGCGCCGGGCACTGCCGTGCCGCTCTCCCTTATCGTGCAATCCGAAAGGTCTACATGGAACGCCAATCGCTCCGCCAATTTGGGATTGAGCGTTTCATCAACCTCTGCCCCTTCGTCCAAGGCGATCAACGCATGGCCCGCTTTTTTGTCCAAGGCAACAGCCAGTCGCGCGGCGAGGCCGGTTGTGGCCCGCTCTGCCATAGCCAAAACCAACGTCCCGGGCGCCGAAAGAACACCGCTTTCCTGTACCAATTGCCCGGACGCGAGCGTTGCTGACAGGTCCAGCCCGCCAAAAAGTGCTTTGTCCGAAATCGCCGGGTGCAGCCGCCGCGCATCGGGATCGATCATGGCCGTCAGCCTGTCGCGCGCCGGCCCGGACCGTGCGCGAATGCACATTCCGCCCAGCCCCGGATCAATCCGCAGCAGTTGCAACGCAAGCGTCGCGTGATGCCATGCTTGATTAGCCAAGGACGTCTTCCACGGTCCGCGCGACCCGTGTTCCGCTGCCTGCTTCATCCAATGGATCGCGGCGCAAGCGGTGGCGCAAGGCCATCGGTGCCACGTCGCGAACATGCGCGCGGGTCAATGCGGTGTCGTTGCGCCAGGCGGCATAGGCGCGGGCGGATTTGAGCAAAGTCAACTCTCCGCGCAGGCCGTCAGAGCCAAGTGCGAGGCAAAGCTCTGCGACGTCTGTGAGTGTCTTTTCAGGCGTTTTGAGCTTTGTTAGAGCCTTTCTTGCCCTTAAAATGCGTTCTCTGATCGCCGCATCTTCGGCCTGCCACCGCAGCATGAAAGCGGAGTTATCATTTTCAAAAGCGTCGCGGCGTCTGATGACTTCAACACGGGTTTCGATCTCTTTCGGGGAGGCCACTTCGACGGAAAGGCCAAAACGGTCCAGAAGCTGTGGGCGCAATTCCCCTTCTTCGGGGTTGCCAGAGCCGACCAACACAAAACGGGCGGGGTGGCGGATGGAAAGCCCTTCGCGCTCGACCACGTTTTCGCCGGATTGGGCAACGTCCAGCAGCAGATCAACGATATGATCCTCAAGCAGGTTCACCTCATCAATATAAAGGTAACCGCGGTTCGCCTTCGCCAGCAATCCGGGCTGAAATGCCTTTTCACCCTTTGTCAGCGCCTTTTCGATATCGAGCGCACCTGTTACCCGGTCCTCTGTCGCGCCAAGTGGCAGGTCAACGACGGGTGTAGGCATCTGATGGCTGCGTTTCGACCCTAATCCAGCCCAATCGGGCACATCTTTGGCTTTTTCAGCGTTGATGGGGCAGCCCTTGATCGCCTTGATTGGCGGCAGCAAGGCGGCCAATGCGCGGACGGCTGTTGATTTTCCGGTCCCGCGATCCCCGAAAACCAGAACACCGCCAATGCTGGGGTCAATCGCTGTCAGGATCATCGCTTGTTTCATTTCGTCCTGGCCGACGATGGCAGAAAATGGGAATGGGGTCATGTGCTGGCCTCAAGTTTGGCTAGGGGTGAGGTGCCGTTCCACGTGCCGCGATCGGAATGGACCGCGAAACGGGCGTAGAGTTCTTCGCGAAACCAGCCTTCTTCACGCACTGCGCGGATCGCTTCTGCGTGGGGGCCGGTGCGGGCGAAACCATCCATGGCTTTTGCGGATGGCCAAATGGAAAAGGTGACCTGATGCAGCATCGGCACTTCGCCGATACCGATCTTGAAGGCGACATTGGGGTCTTTGCCGATCACCTCGGATATATTCGGGACCCGTCGCCAGAACCTTGCGACGATGGATGGTTTGATCGTTGCGCGTGTCAGCGCCGCCAATGGACCGTTGGTTTCGATCGGTGATGGTTCAAACGGGGCAGTCCCAGACCATGCGCCGCGTGCGGTTTGCGTGTGCAGGAAAACCGTCCAGTTTTCGGCGGCGCGCTTTTGATATGTCGCGAAGATGCCTGACTGTGTTTGTTCCCGCGCAGTTTCGGCATCCGGCCATGTGGCAAGGATCGCATAGACGGCTGTGTTGGGTACGGGCGTGAAGCCTTCGCCAGTGCCCGAACCGCAGAGTTTCCAAAACTTGATGTCCGGTGTCCGCGACAAGGGCAGGCGCGCACCGCCCATCATCACCAACGCCCAGGCGCGGGCCAACGGCCCGGCAAAGCGGAAGAATGATAGGCTGACGGTTTGCGTCACAACGCGACCCTCTGAATAGTGTCAACCAAGACTGACACAATTTGCCTGATATGGGAAGGTATTGACGATATGAATTGTCAACTTGTGTTTACACTACTACTGTAAGCCCATGACGATGGGATTTCAGAGCGACTCGAACGCCGCAATCGTAATAGGCGCAGGGCTTGGCGGCCTTGCGGCGGCTATGCGGCTTGGGGCGAAGGGATATGCTGTGACGGTCCTTGATAAGCTCGATTTGCCGGGGGGTCGTGGGTCGTCTGTCACGCAAAATGGACACCGATTCGACCTTGGGCCGACGATTATTACCGTCCCGCAGGTCTATGAAGAATTATGGGCCGCTTGTGGTCGCGATTTCCACAAAGATATCGATCTGCGCCCGATGGACCCGTTTTATGAGGTCCGCTGGCAGGATGGGTCTACCTTCACCGCCCGTCAGGACACGGACGCGATGCTGGCAGAGGTCGCCCGCCTCAGCCCCGGTGATGTGAAGGGCTACAAGCGCTTTTTGAAGGACAGTGAGGCCCGCTATGTGGTCGGTTTCGAAGGCATGGTTGCCAAGCCGATGCACCGCCTTTGGGAAACTATCAAAGTGCTGCCGCTCTTTGCGTTGCTGCGCGCGGATCGGTCTATTCTGGGTCTGGCAAAAGCCCGCGTCAAAGACCCGCGGTTACAAATGGCCCTGTCGTTTCACCCGCTGTTTATCGGTGGTGATCCGCGCCATGTGACGTCGATGTATGCGCTTGTTGCGCACCTCGAAAAGGAATTCGGTGTACATTACGCGATGGGCGGTGTGCAGGCGATTGCGCAGGCTATGGCTTCCGTTATTCGCTCGCAAGGTGGCCAGATCCGTCAGGGCGTTGAGGTTGATGAAATCCTCATTGAAGACGGCACCGCTAAGGGCGTTCGTTTGACGAATTCAGAGACTATTCCAGCCGAACTCGTCATTAGTAACGCCGATGCCGGGCATACTTACACGCGCCTTTTGCGCAATCAACCGCGCAAGCGTTGGACGGATAAAAAGCTGAAATCCCGCCGCTGGTCGATGGGGCTTTATGTTTGGTACTTCGGGACCAAAGGCACCGCGAAGATGTGGCCGGATGTCGGTCACCACACGATAACAAATGCGCCCCGCTATGAGGGGCTGCTCAAAGACATCTTCATCAAAGGCAAGCTGGCCGATGATATGAGCCTTTATATCCACCGCCCTTCCAAAACGGACCCCAGCGTTGCGCCTGTCGGTGATGATACATTCTACGTGCTGTCGCCCGTGCCGCATCTGGGGTTTGACGATCCTGTGGATTGGGAAAAAGAGGCCGCCGCGTATAAGGCAAAGGTCATTGCAGAGGTCGAAAAGACGATCCCCGGTTTCGCTGCGCACATCACGACAGAAATGACACTGACCCCTGCCGATTTCCGTGATCGTTATCTGTCACCCAACGGCTCCGGTTTTTCGATTGAGCCGCGCATTTTGCAATCTGCATGGTTCCGCCCGCATAATGTCAGCGAAGAGGCCAAGGGTCTTTATCTTGTTGGTGCCGGCACGCATCCGGGTGCCGGTGTGCCCGGTGTGATTTCCAGCGCAGAGGTGCTGGCCAAAATGGTGCCGGACGCGCCTGCCATACCTGAAATGAAGGTCGCTGCCGAATGATCCGCCCTGATGATCTTGAGCATTGCCGTGAGGCGATCCGGCATGGGTCTTTGTCGTTTCATGCTGCTTCAAAGCTGTTGCCTGCGAAGGTGCGCGATCCGGCCTTGGCGCTCTATGCGTTTTGCCGATTGGCAGATGATGAAGTTGATGAAGGCGATTATCAGGCGGGTGCCGTTTTGCGCCTGCAAGAACGCTTGGATGCCGCCTATGCAGGCAAGCCGTTTAACGCCCCCGAAGACCGCGCCTTTGCAGCGATTATCGAAGATTTCGACATGCCCCGCGCCTTGCCGGAAGCGCTGCTTGAAGGTCTCGCTTGGGATGCGGCAGAGTATCGCTATGACACTTTGAGCGGTGTGAGAGACTATTCCGCCCGCGTTGCAAGTTCAGTTGGGGCAATGATGTGTGTGCTGATGCGCGTGCGTGACCCGGATGCATTGGCGCGTGCCTGTGATCTTGGTGTCGCGATGCAGCTGACGAATATCGCGCGCGATGTGGGTGAAGATGCGCGGATGGGCCGGATCTATTTACCGCTCGATTGGTTGGCCGAAGCTGGGATTGATCCGGTGAACTTTGTGCGCGAACCGCTGCCAACAAACGATGTTCGCAAGATGGTCAAACGTCTATTGGCAGAGGCTGATCGCCTTTATCGCCGATCAGAGGCCGGGATTGATGTGTTACCCTTGCAGGCGCGCACCGGCATTTGGGCGGCGCGTTTGATATATGCGGGTATTGGCAGGCAGTTGCGCAGGCAAGGTTGTGACAGCATTTCGATGCGGGCGCGCACCTCCGGCAGGCAAAAGCTGGGGTGGGTGATGCAGGCAGGCGCACGCACGGCGGCGTCGCTGGTGATGCCCAAATCAGCGGTGATCTATGCCAAACCGTTGCCAGAAGTCGCATTCCTTGTGGACGCAGCGAGCCGCCAGCGCCCGAAGCAAGGGCGATCATCCTCGGTTCTGGAGATCCTTGCCGAACTAAAAGCGCGTGAAGCAAGCATTGGACGTGGACGCCCGATAGCGTAAGGGTCGGGGAAACTTTGAAAGGGTACTCTGATGGATATCTGGCTGTTTCTACTGTTTCTCGCCGCCACTTTTGCCGCTGGTGCGACCGGCGGGCTGTTTCCGACAGGGGAATGGTACAAGAGCCTCAACAAGCCGTCATGGACACCACCCAATTGGCTGTTTCCGGTGGCTTGGACGTCAATCTACCTGTTGATCGCTTTTGCAGGCGCGCGCGTCGCTGTCTTGGATGGGAACGCTTATGCGATGGCATTCTGGGGGCTTCAGATCGCTTTCAACACACTCTGGACGCCGGTCTTTTTTGGCTTGCGCAATATGAAAGCCTCCTTGCCGATCATGGCCGGGCTTTGGCTGGCGGTTTTGGGGGCGACGATCACGCATTTTCAGGTTGATACTTTGGCGGGCCTCGCTTTTGTGCCCTACCTTGTTTGGGTCACTGTAGCCGCCGCATTGAACCTCGCGATGCTGCGCTTGAACCCCGATCAGAAGGCTTTGCAGCTCCGCGATCTCGATCCCTCTTGAACGTCCCCGAAATCGGTGAAACCATTGGGGATGGAACATCACATCAAAACATGGGCGGAGGTTGCCCCCCGTTTGGTCGCTGTGGCTGCGGGGCGCGACAAGGCTGATCTGGTCATTCGTGGCGGCAAGCTGGTGAATGTCCAAACCCGCGAAATTCTGGATGGTTGGCAAGTCGCTGTCGCTGACGGGCGGTTTGCCTATGTCGGGCCTGATGCCTCTCACTGTGTCGGTGACGCAACCCGCGTGATTGACGCCGCCGGTCGATACCTGATCCCCGGTCTTTGCGACGGGCATATGCATATTGAAAGCGGCATGCTGACCCCGGCGGAATTTGCCGCCGCGGTTATTCCGCATGGCACGACAACCATGTTCACCGACCCGCATGAGATCGCGAATGTGCTTGGGCTGCGTGGTGTGCGGATGATGCATGACGAAGCCCTGATGCAGCCAGTCAACATTTACACCCAAATGCCGTCCTGCGCGCCGTCTGCGCCGGGGCTGGAGACGACAGGATTTGAAATTACCGCTGAAGACGTGGCAGAGGCGATGGGTTGGCCCGGCATCATCGGTTTGGGCGAAATGATGAATTTCCCCGGTGTCATTCACGGTGACCCGCAAATGCTGGCGGAAATGGCCGCGACGATGAATGCAGGCAAGACCGTGGGCGGGCATTATGCGTCACCCGACAAGGGTATCGCATTTTCAGCCTATGTCGCAGGCGGTGCCGCAGACGATCACGAAGGCACGGCAGAGGCAGATGCACTGGCCCGCGTGCGCAACGGGATGCGGTCGATGATGCGCCTTGGGTCGGCTTGGTATGATGTGGAAAGCCAGATTACGGCCGTAACCGAAAAGGGCCTTGATCCGCGCAACTTCATCCTTTGCACCGATGACAGTCACTCTGGTACCTTGGTGAATGACGGCCATATGAACCGCGTCGTGCGCCATGCGATTGACTGCGGATGCGACCCTTTGATTGCGCTGCAAATGGCGACGATCAATACGGCCACACATTTTGGACTGGAGCGTGAGATCGGGTCGATTGCGCCGGGGCGGCGGGCGGATGTGATTTTGACTTCTGACCTAAGAACGCTGCCAATCGAAGAGGTTATCGCGCGCGGCCAGACCGTTGCGAAGGACGGCAAGATCACAGTGGAATGCCCGCACTACGATTGGCCAGCGGATGCGCGCGATACGGTGCATATGGGGCAGGCGCTGTCGGACACCGACTTTGCCATCCCCGCACCAGAAGGCAAAAACAGCGTCCGTGCAAAGGTGATCGGTGTGGTCGAAAATCAAGCTCCGACCGAAGCCCTGACCGCCGAATTGCCGGTGGTTGATGGCTTGGTTGAAGGGCAGGATGATGTGTATCAAATCGCGCTTGTGGAACGTCACAAGGGCACCGGCAAGGTCGTGAACGGGTTTGTTTCTGGCTTCGGGTATCAGGGGCGGATGGCGATGGCCTCTACCGTGGCGCATGACAGTCACCATATGATTGTGGTTGGCACGGATCGCGCGATGATGGCGGCTGCCGCAAACCGGCTGGGTGAGGTTGGCGGTGGCGTCACCGTTTGGAAGGACGATGCCGAACTGGCGCTTGTTGAACTGCCCATTGCCGGATTGATGTCTGATAACCCTGCGGCAGATGTTGCGGCCAGGGCCGATGGCATGGTCGCTGCGATGGCCGCCTGCGGCTGCACCCTGAACAATGCCTATATGCAGCATTCGCTGCTGGCCCTTGTTGTCATTCCATCGTTACGGATCTCTGATCTGGGGCTGGTTGATGTCGATAAGTTTGAAATTACCGAATTATTTGAGGAAAACGCATGAACGTTGCGCAAGAAGCGACAGTCCGGACGCCTGATGTCCCAAAACACGAAGCCTTCACCGACCCCGCACTTGCCGTTGCGCGTTTGCAAGACCTGTATCACAGCGCCGTTACGTTTTTATCCGAAGGCTTTGGAAAGGCCCTGTTGGATGGGCAGCCCGAAACACGGCTACGGGCCTTTTATCCGGAAATCCGCCTGACCACCACGACCTATGCCAAGACGGACACGCGGCTATCCTTTGGCCATGTCGCTGAACCGGGTGACTACGCGACGACGATCACGCGGCCCGATCTTTTTGCCTCATATCTTGAGCAGCAGATTGGTTTGTTGATCGAAAGCCACGGTGTTGCTGTCGTGATCGGGCCTTCTGCCACCGCGATGCCGGTGCATTTTGCAGCCGCGAACGACCCGACCCTGACGGTGCCGCAGGACGGCTCAATGGAGTTTAATCTGCGTGATAATTTTGATGTGCCGGATCTGAGTACGACGCATGATAATATCGTCAACGGCAAGGCTTTCACCTATGCCGATGGCGCCCGCCCCTTGGCACCGTTTACCGCCCAGCGCATCGATTATTCGCTGGCACGTCTGGCGCATTATACGGCGACCGCAGCCGATCATTTTCAGAACCACGTGCTGTTCACGAACTACCAATTCTATGTCGAAGAATTCGAGGCCTACGCCCGCCATATGCTGGCCGATCCTGACAGCGGCTACACCAGTTTTGTCAGCACCGGCAACGTCGAAATTACACGGGCCGTCGCCCCGATAGCGACCCCTGCGAAATTGCCGCAGATGCCGACTTATCACCTTAAACGCGCAAATGGCAGCGGGATTACTTTGGTGAATATCGGGGTTGGCCCGTCCAACGCCAAAACCGCGACGGATCATATCGCGGTGCTGCGCCCGCACGCTTGGCTGATGGTTGGGCACTGTGCTGGCCTGCGCAACTCGCAGCGATTGGGTGATTTCGTGCTGGCGCATGCGTATCTGCGTGAAGATCACGTGCTGGACGATGATTTGCCCGTCTGGGTGCCGATCCCGGCTTTGGCTGAAATCCAGATTGCACTGGAAACCGCCGTTGCAGATGTGACGGAACTTGAAGGCTACGAGCTGAAGCGGATTATGCGGACAGGTACGGTTGCGACGATTGACAACCGCAACTGGGAATTGCGTGAGCAAGCCGGACCGGTGCAGCGATTGTCTCAGTCACGCGCGATTGCATTGGACATGGAAAGTGCCACGATCGCGGCCAACGGCTTCCGGTTTCGGGTGCCCTATGGCACGCTTTTGTGCGTCAGCGACAAGCCGCTTCATGGCGAACTCAAGCTGCCCGGTATGGCCTCAGATTTCTATAAAACGCAGGTTGCGGCGCATTTGATGATCGGAATTCGGGCGATGGAACGCCTGCGTGAAATGCCGCTGGAGCGCATTCACAGTCGAAAATTGCGGAGTTTCGAGGAAACAGCCTTCCTTTGAGGCAACAAAATGGCCGAAAATCACCTATTTTCTTCATAAAAGCTACACTAATCGTTGTGGTAACACACAAGATGCCGTTAAATGTGCGGGTAACAGGCCCTACTGCTGGGGCAATTGAGGGAGACCAGTCAAATGGCAACAAAACCACTAACAAAAGCGCAGCTTGTAACTGCATTGGCCGAAGAAACAGGCATGGACAAGAAAGCCGCGGGCGCAGCATTGGATGCGGTCACAGGCATCATCACCAAAGAGGTTTCCGGCGGCGGCGCTGTGACGCTTCCCGGTGTTGGCAAAATCTACTGCCGCGAGCGCCCGGAGCGTATGGTCCGCAACCCTGCCACGGGTGAGCAGATCAAGAAGGACGCCGACAAGGTTGTCAAAATGACAATCGCCAAAGCGCTGAAAGACAGCGTAAACGGCTAAGGCGTCATTCGACGAGATTTGAAAGGGTCGTCCCAAGGGGCGGCCCTTTTGCGTTTTGGGGGTCTTGCTTTGCTGCGGATGGCGGGTTTGAGCCCAACTTACCATGATGCTGCAACGCCGCGAAGGTCGGGTATCATTCTCTTGACGATGAGTTTCAGTCAAATTCTCCGGGGCTATGGTCGATTTGAAAATGGAGCACTGGTCAGATTCTTAGATCAACGTCCTTTGAGAAAGGTCAATTCAGGTTTCCAATGCCCTGATGAACCAAGACTGCAATGAGAATTTCCTGCGCTTTGGCGCTGCCATCTTGGCCAATGTGCGGGCCTGATCCGCACGTTCTTGACGTCCGATTTTCATGTAGTGCGCAGTATCGATTGACCCATCTGGGCGGCGCTTGATCTCTGGTGTTTCATACGGTTGCACGGTGAGAACTCCTCTTTGTTTCTACAACCAATGGACCAGAATGACCGCGCTATAACTTGAAGACGCTCTTTAGAATTCCTTCTCATTTCAGTATTTCTACCCTGCTTGGGCCTAAAGTCCTTGAGTATAGCCGCCCAATAGCCGTTCAATGTGCCATGGCATATAGATTTGCAAACTGCTTGATCGACCCTGACAAGCACCTGTTTCTGCGTGATGAGTTGTCAATTCACCTCGAACCGCAGGTGTTTGACTTGATATTGGCCCTAGTCGAAAAGAGGGGCCGTTTAGCGACCAAAGACGACCTTGTCGAAATCGTTTGGCACGGGTTGAGCGTGTCTGATACGACGATCAGCGCACGGATCAACGCCGCTCGAAAAGCAGTTGGCGACACTGGTCGGGCGCAGGCAATTATCAAGACAGTTCATGGCAGGGGTTTTCAACTGAATGTTGAAGTGACGAAAACCGAAGCGGCCGTGAAAATACCAGACTCTTTGCGTTCTGATACGCAAAACATCCAATTCACCCGATCCTCCCACGGCGCAAGGATCGCGTTCTCTAAGAGTGGTGACGGCCCGCCACTGGTTAGGGTCGCCCATTGGCTTTCGCACTTGGAACTCGATTGGCACAGTCCCGTATGGCGGCCATTGATCGAAACCCTCGATAGCAGAAACACGCTTTACCGCTACGACCAGAGGGGCACTGGTCTGTCTTCTCGCGAGCTTGATGGCGCGGATCTGGACGCTTTTGCCGATGATCTAGGGGCCGTTGCCGACGCGAACAATTTGGATCGTTTCCCCATTTTTGCGGCGTCGCAGGCTGTCCCAGTGGCTATCCGTTTCGCTCAAAGATACCCCGAACGGGTTACCGGCTTGGTGTTGTATGGCGGGTATGCAAAGGGACGTGCAGTGCGCGACGCGGCGCAGGGCGACATCGATGAAGAAACCATTTTGGGCCTAATCCGGGCGGGCTGGGGCAAGGCGGACAGTCCGTTTGTTAATGCGTTCTCAACACTGTTCATGCCGGATGCTACACCTGCGCAGTTGGCTGGCTTTGTGAAGATGCAAACCGAAACAGTATCGCCGGAAAATGCTGCTCTGCTCAGAAAAATAATCGACCGGTTTGATGTCTCAGAGTCATTGAAATCAGTGAGGACACCCACACTGGTCATTCATGCGATCTCTGACGCGGTGCAGCCCGTCGAACAGGGGCGCATCCTCGCAAGTGAAATCCCAGGCGCAAGATACGTTTCGCTGGAAAGCAGGAATCATGTTCCTCTTCCTCAAGAGGAGACCTGGGCCCAGATGATGCATGAAGTTGGGTTGTTCTTGGACGGATTGCTGTCCTAATCAAGTCAGCCCCAAGTCCTCAGGATACTATCGGACAACTGCAAGCTGACCTTCGAACCTGTGCGGCTAACGGCAGCAAAGTCCGCACACCCGCCATCCCGCATCAATGCCCATTCACCGCTGACCAAACCCCGAATGCTCCGACCGCGATCAAGCTGATCGCCCAGACCAGATCAAGGTTGAACCATGTGTAAGACAAGAACTTCAGCCCCAGCCACAGATAGATAATCAGCGCGAGCCTTTTGGTCGTCGCGATGCGGATTTCGCTTCCCCATTCCACCAGAAGCAACATCATCAAAAAAAGACAGAAGGATCGCCAGCATTGGTATCCTCCAAAATGGTGTGACACTAACCCAAAAATCCCAAGGTCAGCTTGGTCGCGATAAAATGGCATGGCGAACCGATTGACTGGCCGGGCTCCTCCCCGACGCCGCAATTCACTGCGGTTCTCTGCCCGCGACTTCGGAAAGTCTGTCCGCGAAACCTGTTCAAGGCAAATTCATTCAAATCTGCGGCGCAGCATTCAAATGTTGCATCTGCGAAAGGCTCTTGGCTAAGTACAAAGGCACAAAGGGGAATTTATGGACATCAAGGCAATCACCATGGGGCTGGCATTTGCGCTGATGTGGTCCTCTGCTTTTACCTCTGCGCGCGTCATCGTTGAATATGCCCCGCCCTTAAGCGCGCTCGCGTTGCGATTCTTGATCTCCGGATTGCTCGGCGTTGGCATCGCATGGGCGCTGGGCCAATCCGCACGGCTAAGTCGCAGGCAATGGCTCGGCGTGGTGATTTTCGGTGTCAGTCAGAACGCGCTTTATCTGGGCTTGAACTTTGTTGCGATGCAAACGGTGCCTGCGTCTTTGGCTGCGATCATTGCCTCCACCATGCCGTTGCTGGTCGCCCTGGCAGGATGGCTTGTTTTCGGAACGAAATTACGGCCGCTGGGATTTGCCGGATTGGTGGCGGGCGTTATCGGGGTCGTGTTGATTATGGGTGCGCGGTTGCAAGGCGGTGTCGATCCTTTTGGCGTACTGCTTTGCGTGATTGGCGTGGTTTCGCTGACGGTGGCCACTTTGATGGTCGTGGGCGTTTCCTCTGGCGGGAATGTATTGATGATCGTCGGGTTGCAAATGCTGGTGGGGAGTGCGGTGCTTTGGGTGCCCGCCTTGACCTTTGAGGTTTGGGAGGTCACCTGGAACTGGCAACTTGCCGTGGCCTTTGTCTACACGACTTTGGTGCCGGGGCTGGCGGCGACTTTGGTGTGGTTCCTGCTGGTGGGCCGGATCGGTGCTGTGAAGGCCTCGACCTTTCACTTTCTCAACCCGTTCTTAGGCGTCGCTATCGCGGCAGCCTTTCTGGGAGAGCGGATCGGCGCTTTGGACGTCGTTGGTGTTGTAATTATTGCGGCTGGCATTTTGGCGGTTCAGCTGTCCAAGCAGTAGGATGAAGTTGCATCCAACCTATCCGATTTGACCACGCACGCCGCCGGTTTGGCCGCGGTCCAGCAACAGATGGTCGAGGATCACACAGGCCATCATCGCCTCGCCCACGGGGACCGCGCGGATGCCGACACATGGGTCATGGCGGCCTTTCGTAATCACTTCGGTGGGTGTCCCATCCATGCGGATTGACTTGCGCGGGCTAAGGATTGATGAAGTCGGCTTCACCGCAAAACGCACGACAATATCCTGCCCTGTGCTGATGCCTCCAAGGATGCCGCCCGCGTGATTGGAAGAGTACTCAGGTCCGTTCGGCCCCATGAAGATCTCATCTGCGTTATCGCGGCCCGTTAAGGCGGCGGCGGCCATGCCTTCGCCGATCTCGACGCCTTTGACGGCGTTGATCGACATCATCGCGGCGGCCAGATCAGTGTCTAACTTGGCATAAACCGGCGCTCCGATGCCTGCTGGCACGCCGCGTGCGACAACTTCGATGATCGCGCCGACGGAGTTGTGGTCATCCTTGCGCAGCCACGCCAGATAATCGTTCCATTCGGCAGCGGCATCTGCATCCGGGCAGAAGAAATCGTTCTGGTCGATCTGGTCCCAATCAACCTTTTCGCGATCAATCTGCTTGGTGCCCATCTGGGTCATGTAGCCCTTGATCTGCACGTTGGGCGCGATCGCGGCAATCGCCTCACGGGCAACGCCGCCCGCAGCGACCCGCGATGCGGTTTCACGCGCAGAGGACCGCCCACCGCCGCGCGGATCGCGCAGCCCGTATTTCTGGTGGTAGGTGATATCCGCATGTCCGGGCCGGAACGTGTTGATGATATCGCCGTAGTCCCTGGATCGCTGATCGGTGTTTTCGATCATCAATTGGATGGGCGTACCGGTCGTTTCGCCCTCATAGACACCCGACAGGATATTCACCGCATCCGGTTCATTGCGCTGCGTAGTGTTCTTGTTCAGCCCCGGCCGGCGCTTGTCCATCCACCTTTGGATCATCGCCGGTTCCAGCGGCACACCGGGGGGACAGCCGTCAACTGTCGCACCCAAAGCGGGACCGTGGCTTTCACCCCATGTGGTGAAGCGGAACAAATGGCCAAAGCTGTTGATCGACATGCGCGTGCCTCCGGTTTGCTGCATGGGTCTAGCGTGCAATGTGCCAAACGAAAAGCACCCTTCAAACAAAAAGGCCCGCACACGGGTGTGGCGGGCCGACTTGCAATGCTGTTCGGGCGACTAGTCGTAATAGAATGACCAGCTGCGGAATGCGCCAAACACTGATTTCGATCCGCCGCCAATGTCATAGGATGCAGCGATCGTGAACTGGTTCCATTCGCTGTCAGAAAATGACGTACCGTCAAAATACAGCCGCGATGCCGCCGCGGTAACGCGAATAGGTGCACCTGTCAGACCGCCCAGATCATATGATGCACCGATTGATGTCGCAGCGTCAAAGTTGTCTGTATCGCGTACATCACGCTGGTGCGCGATATAGACGGATGCATCGTCCGTCAGACTATAAGACGCGGCGATGCCATATGGATTGTGGTTAAAATCGCCATCTTCATCATAGTTACCCGCATAGGCTTCGACGCCGAAAGGACCAGATTCATACGTAGCGGTCACACCATAGTTCGCCTGCGGTTCATCAACTGAATCCCTGGAACGCGAAATCGCTGTGTAGTACAGGCCGACTGTGCCCATCCCGAATGAGTAGGTTGGATTGACATCAAGGATGTAACGTTCGGAAAATAAGCTGTCCTGATACATCTCCGATTGGTAACCAAGCGTAAATGTCGCACCAAAACTGTTGCCAAACGAATAGGATGACCGGGCCGACAGCATTGTCGTATAGTTCTCACTATATGGATCATCCTGACCGTCGTTGTGCAGGTTAAAAGCCAAGGTCACCGTGCTGCCATCATGAACAATGCCGGGAATGCTTTGCGCTGCGACTTGTGAAGCGGCGGGCACGAACGCCGCTGAGATCAATAAAAACGCTGAAAATTTCATAACTACCTTCCTCAATCTGAATCTGGCCAGCGGTAGCACGGCCTTTTTGCTTTTGAAAAACATAATTATGTCGCCGAAAACCTTTTCTTCCGGCCCTGTTGCGCGTAAACCCAAGGGACCTCGGGGGGCCAACTTTGGCTGAGATGCAATTCTTGCGGACCCGTAGAACCTGAACCGGTTAAGACCGGCGGAGGGAAGGTTTAGCATGGTGCTATCCCCCAATTCCGCCCGTCGCATTTGGAGGATACGATGAAACGAACCACCTATCTGCCAGTTGTCGCGGGACTTGCCCTTGGTGCCACAGGCGCCGTGGCCGAGACCCAAGTGCTGCAAGTGATGACATACGACAGCTTCGTCACCGAATGGGGCCCCGGCCCCGCGATAGAAGCTGCATTTGAAGCGGAGTGCGCCTGTGATCTGCAATTTGTCGGCGCGGGCGACGGCGCGGCATTGCTGGCCCGTCTGCAACTGGAAGGGCCGCGCACCGATGCTGATATCGTGCTGGGTCTGGATACAAACCTGACGGCCGCTGCGCGTGAAACAGGTCTGTTCGCGCCGCATGGCGTGAGCGCCGATCTCGATCTGCCGGTTGCATGGGCTGATGCAGAGTTTCTGCCGTTTGACTGGGGTTACTTTGCCTTTGTCGCGAATGCAGATGCGGCGCCTGTCACATCATTGCAGGCATTGGCCGACAGCGATGTGAAGATCGTCATCCAAGACCCACGTTCCTCCACGCCCGGCCTTGGCCTGCTGATGTGGGTGAAGGCGGCATATGGCGATGAAGCGCCCGCACTTTGGGAAGCCTTGGCCGATAACATCATCACCGTCACCCCCGGCTGGTCGGAGGCATACGGCATGTTCCTTGATGGCGAAGCGGATGCGGTGTTGTCCTACACAACATCCCCCGCCTACCACCTGATTGCCGAAGAAGACGCGAGCAAGGTCGCCTGGGCCTTCGGCGAAGGCCACTACATGCAGGTTGAGGTCGCCGGCAAAGTTGCTGGCACGGATCATCCCGAATTGGCCGATCAGTTCATGGCGTTCATGGTGTCCGATGGCTTCCAAAGCGTGATCCCGACGACCAACTGGATGTATCCCGCGGTGACACCTGCAGGCGGTCTGCCTGACGCTTTTGAAACACTGGTCACGCCGGAAACATCGCTCTTGCTGTCGCCCGAAGATGCGGCAGCGCTGCGTGATGGCGCGTTGGACGAATGGCGCACAGCGCTGTCCCAATAACACCACGATGGCCCGGCGTCGCAGCCGCGGCGCTGGTGCTGTTGTTGACCCTTGGTACGCTGGGCGCTGTTGCCTGGCGTGCTGAATGGGCTGGCGGATTGGCCCCCGCCGATTGGGCGGCGATACGTTTCACAATCAACCAGGCACTCATTTCCGCGCTGATAAGCGTGATGCTGGCCGTTCCTGTCGCGCGCGCGCTTGCGCGTCGGCGTTTTCGCGGGCGGCAGCTGCTGATTACGCTGCTGGGTGCGCCTTTCCTGCTGCCGGTGATTGTTGCTGTTCTTGGGCTGTTGGCGGTTTTTGGACGCGGTGGTCTGCTCAATCAGGCGCTGACCGGTCTCGGGTTCGAACCGATCTCAATCTTCGGGATGCAGGGCGTTATTCTGGCGCATGTATTCTTTAATCTCCCGCTGGCGATCCGGTTCATCCTGCAAGGCTGGCTGGCGATCCCGGCAGAGCGGTTTCGCCTTGCCGCCGCGTTGAATGCGCCTGTGGGACGGTTGCTCGAATGGCCGATGCTGCGCGCGGTGGTGCCGAGCACGTTTCTTGTCATTTTCCTGATCTGCCTGACCAGTTTTGCGGTCGCCCTGACCATGGGCGGCGGCCCAGGCGCGACGACGGTTGAGCTTGCGATCTATCAGGCCGTGCGCTTTGACTTTGATCTGGGCAAAGCGGCGCTTTTGGCTTTTATTCAGTTTGTCCTTTGTGTTGGTGCGGCCCTGCTTGCGCTTCGGGTCACTCCGGAGGATCGCACAGGCGCCGGTATGGACCGCGTCGTGCAACGCTGGGACGCGGCGCGCGCGGGGGTCGATTATGCTTGGATCATCGCGGCGGCGCTGTTTCTGCTTGTGCCGTTGGGCATGGTTGTTTTGCGCGGTTTGCCGGGCTTTCTCGATTTGCCTGCCTCTATCTGGTCTGCCGCGTTGCGGTCGATCACGGTGGCGATTGGGTCGGCGGCATTGTGTATCAGCATGGCGCTGGCACTGGCGCTGAGAGGAGGCGCGACTGTCGCGATCATTGGTGTGATGCCATTGGCCGCCTCCGGGCTTGTTGTGGGTACGGGCGCGTTTCTGATTGTCTTTCCCTATGTCAGACCTGCTGACGTGGCCTTGATCGTGACCATGCTGGTGAATGCGACATTGGCGCTGCCGTTTGCACTGCGCTCTGTCGCGCCTGCGGCGGCGGCGGTTAAGGCCGATTATGGGCGTTTGGGGGCCTCGTTGGGGATGTCTGGCTGGGGTTGGCTCCGGCTTGTCGCGATCCCCCGAATGCGCAGGCCGCTGGGGTTTGCCACTGGACTGGCCGCTGCTTTGTCGATGGGTGATCTTGGCGTGATCGCACTTTTTGCTGGTCAGGCAGAGGAGACCTTGCCGCTGGCGATGTATCGTTTGATGGGGGCTTACCGGATGGAAACCGCCGCGAGCGCGGCGCTTTTGCTGTTGGGCCTAAGTCTGTTGCTATTCTGGATTTGCGACCGGGGAGGGCGCGCTGATGTTGATACTTGAAGGGCTAAGGCTTGCGCAGGACGAATTCGCGCTGGAGGCAGACATTGTGTTTCCAGATCAGGCGATCACAGCGTTGATCGGGCCATCGGGGGCTGGCAAGTCAACGCTGCTTTCCGCGATCGCCGGATTTCTGGCACCTGCGCAGGGTCGGATCATGTGGGACGGCAATGACCTGTCGGGTATCCCACCCGGTAGGCGCCCTTTCAGTATGCTTTTTCAAGATAATAACCTGTTCCCACATCTGACCGTCTTGCAGAATGTCGGGCTTGGTCTGCGGCCGGATTTGCGGCTGACGGTTGATGAAAAGAAGCAAGGTCAGGACGCATTGGCCCAGGTCGGGCTGGCCGGACTGGATGGGCGCAAGCCGGGGGCGCTGTCAGGAGGGCAACAAAGCCGCGTTGCTTTGGCGCGTGTCCTGGTCGCAGACCGTCCCTTGGTGATGCTCGATGAACCCTTCGCAGCCCTTGGGCCTGCGCTGAAGGATGAGATGCTCGATTTGGTGAAAGCGCAACTGCTGGCTGCGGACAAGACCGTGCTGATGGTCACACATGACCCAAGCGATGCGCGCCGCGTGGCGGATCATGCGGTTCTGGTTGCGGATGGTGTGGTTTGCGATCCTGTGCCGACGGATGTGCTGCTTGATAATCCGCCGCCTGCTCTGGCTGATTATCTGGGGTAGCATGGACCCGCAGCCACCCTACGAAAAAGGCCCGCTATTTCCAACGGGCCTTTGTTCTTTCAGCGGGTTTCCCAGATTATTCTTTGTTCTTATGCGGTGCCCACAGCCGCTTGTTTGTCAGGTACAGCAACACGGACAGGACGGTCAGGAACAGCACACCAGTCAGACCAGCCTGTTTGCGTGCAACCAGCTTCGGCTCAGCCGTCCACATCAGGAACGCAGCGACATCCTGTGAGACCGACTCGACATCTGTGGGGGATCCGTCAATATAGTCGATATCATCACCCCAAAGCGGTTGCGCCATCCCGATCCACGAACCGGGAACCATGCGTTTGCCTTTTTTGTCGATGCAGCTATCGGGATAGCCGCCCGACGGGAACAGTGTGTTGTAGAAGCCATCCACCGGCTCGCCTTCCAGCGCGCAATCCGGTTCCTCTTGATAGCCGGCCAGAAGCGTCGCGATGTACTCCGGGCCGCCCATGCCGTTTACCAACTGGCTCAATCCGGTGCCATATGGCCCGCTGAAACCTGCGCGGGCCTTTGCCATCAAGCTCAGATCAGGCGCGCTGGACAGGCTGGACTCCGGAAATTTGTCAGCAGGTGTTGCCGGGCGGAAGTCACCCTCGCCATCGAACAGGGTCGGGTCGAAGATTTCATAGAGTTCGGCATAGGCGCGCATTTGGTCAGTTGCCAGACCCGGTCCGTTGTCATCGGACAAGTTGCGGAATGATACATATTGCAGACCGTGGCAGGCGGCACAGACCTGTGTATAGACTTGCAAGCCACGCTGGAGCTGCTTTTGGTCATAGCTGCCGAATGGCCCCTCAAACGAGAAGTCGTAGTCTGTGACATCAAGCTCGAGTGGTGCCGCCGTTGCCTGCCCTGCGGTGAGGGCAAGCGCGAAGGCTGCGGTGAGTGATAAATTACGGAACATCAGTTTTGTCCTTTCTCACTCGGCCGGGTTGGCAGCGGCTTTGCCGTTGTCAGCCTTGGGGCCATAGTGCGCGTTGAAGTCGTCTTCGATTGTTTCAGGTGGCGTGTCCGGTTTCTCAATCACGCCAAGAAGCGGCAGAATGACCAGGAAGTAGGCAAACCAGTACGTCGCACCGAGCAGGGCAATATACGGATAGATGCCTTCAGCCGGACGGGCGCCAACCCACATAAGCAGTATAAAGTTTACTGCAAACAGCCAGAACCACCATTTGAACATCGGACGGTATCGACCGGAGCGCACGGTGGATGTGTCCAGCCAAGGCGCCAATGCCAAGACAACGATGGCACCAAACATCGCGATCACGCCGAAGAATTTCGCGTCTACGATGCCGAAGGTGAGCCAGTTCACGGCAATCACAAGCCAGACTTCACCGTCAAATGCCCGCAAGATCGCGTAAAATGGCAGGAAGTACCATTCCGGCACGATGAAGGCAGGCGTTGCCAGCGGGTTGGCCGGGATGTAGTTGTCGGGGTGACCCAGATAGTTCGGCATGAAGCCCACGACTGCGACGAACACAGCAAGAATGATCGCCAGTGCGAACAGGTCCTTGATGACGAAGTATGGCCAGAACGGCAATGTATCCTTGGCGGCTTCCTCTTTGGATGTCCGACGCACCTCAACACCGGCAGGGTTGTTGTTGCCCGTGGTATGGAACGCCCAAACATGCACGATCGTCAAACCCAGCAGGATGAAGGGCAGCAGATAGTGCAGTGAGAAGAAACGATTGAGCGCAGGCTGGGCAATCGCGCCATTCGGCGTACCAAGAAGCCAGACCTGAACCGATTCACCCACGAACGGGACCGCGCCAAAAAGACCGGTGATAACGGCTGTTCCGTGGAACGACATCTGTCCCCAAGGCAACACGTAACCCATGAACGCCGTTCCCATCATCAGAACATACATCAGAATGCCGACGATCCAGGTCACCTCACGCGGTGATTTGTAGGAGCCATAGTAAAGTGACCGGAAGATATGCGCATAAACCGCCACAAAGAACAGCGAAGCGCCGTTCTGGTGGAAGTAGCGGATCATATAGCCACCATTGACGTCACGCATGATGCGTTCAACCGACGCAAAGGCCATATCAACGTGCGGCACATATTGCATCACCAGCACAACGCCGGTCGCAATTTGCAAAACAAGGGCAAAAACAAGAACGATACCCCAGATCCACATCCAGTTCAGGTTCTTGGGTGTGGGGATCATCAATGTGTCATACAGCAGGCCGACAATAGGTAAGCGCTTGTGTAGCCACTTTTCGCCTTTTGTACTTGGCTCATAATGGTCGTGAGGAATTCCGCCCATGGCTCTCTCTCCTTAACCGAGTTGAATTGTGGTTTCGTCAATGAAAGACGCAACCGGAATGTCGAGGTTGCGCGGCGCTGGGCCTTTGCGGATTCGACCGGCAGAGTCATAGTGTGACCCGTGACAAGGACAGAACCAGCCGCCGAAATCGCCAGCCCGATCGCCCAAGGGTACGCAACCGAGGTGGGTGCAAATACCGATCTGTACCAACCAAACACCATCTTCGGTCAGCGCGCGATTTTCGTCAGTAGCGAGCGCATCATCTGGCAGGTTGGCATTTTCGCTGTTGGTATCGGGCAGATCATCAAGACTGACTGCGCGCGCCTCTGCGATTTCTTCTTCGTTGCGTGACCGGATAAAGACCGGTTTACCTTGCCAAAGAATAGTAAGCTGTGTGCCGGGTTCGACAGCGCTGACATCAACGCGGATCGAGGCGAGCGCCAAAACATCGGCGGACGGGTTCATCTGGTTTACCAGTGGCCAAACTGCGGCACCCGTCACTACGACACCGGCACTTGCCGTTGCGTAGTAAAGAAAGTCGCGGCGTGTGCCCTGATTATCATCTGCATGTGACACTGGATGCATCTCCGATTCTAGTTATGAGCCCGAAGCCCCCACAGAAAACGAGACCGGCGCAAGCGACAGTCTGTTGTCGGTTTTTTATCCACCAAAGTTCATAAGGTCCAGCGGACAATCGGGCGCAGGGCCTGCAAAATGCAAAAAAAGCTGAAATTGCAAAGACTTCCTTGACGCTACTGGAAGGATGAGCTGCGGCTGTATCTGCCACGGAAAAACCGGGCCGTCCGCGCCCAATTTGCGCGCTTTCGCCAATTTCCGGTCTGTTTCGGCGGTTTTCCACCGACTGATACCGCTAAACTGTGGTGATTCCGCGACTCCGCTTATGAAGTTGCTTAACGCCCGCTTAAGATTTTTGCGGGACAGTGACATCGTCTTTTCAAGCTCACCATCCAAATCTCAGGATAATCACTATGCGCCGCGCAATTGCTTCTTGCATTGCATTCATTGTTCTTGCGACCTCTGCCTTTGCGCAAGTTGAGCTGAGTTTTTACTCTGGTGCCCAAACTGCCGCGCCCTCTGACGTGACGATTCGCCAGACCGGCACTCTGCCGGATGTGTTTTCACAAGACTGGGAAGGCCGCTCACTTCAGTTCCCGCTTTACTACGGTTTGCGGGCCACATCTTGGCGGTCAGAGCGGTTCGGGTTTGGGGTGGATTATACACGCAACAAAATCTACCCTACATCCTTGCCCGATGGTGTCAGCGTGCTGGAGATGACTGATGGTCTCAATACCCTGACGGTGAATGCCTACCACCGTTGGGAGAATATGATTGACGGCGTGAACCCCTATGTTGGCGGGGGGATCGGGATTGCGATCCCGCATATCGCGGTTGAAACCGCAGATCAGAAAACCGCAGGCTATCAACTGACCGGCGCCGCGGCGACCTGGATTGCGGGCGCGACTGTTCCGATCAATGAACAATGGTCGGTCTTTGGGGAATACAAAGGCACCTATACCGCGAATACGGCCGATCTGAACAGCGGTGGGACGCTTGAAACAGATGTGTTTACAAATGCCTTGAATGTGGGCGTCAGCTTCAACTTCTAGCGCTGACCATCTGCGGCGGACGTCTGTTCTTTCAACGGCGCCGACTGGATTTCGGTTAGGTTCGGATGAAAGAACCATGCAACACACGCCTTGCACTGCACGGCTTCATCAAGCTTTTGGCAGACCGATACGGACCGCAGGGTATCCGGTTCAATGCCGTTGCGCGGGGTTTGATGGAATGCGCAAAGAGCGAGTTTCACCCCGGATGGGCCGCCACGGTTCCGCTCGGCCTTGTTGGATATTCGTCTTGAGGTGCGGCTCAATCCGCTGCCGTTGCGACCATGCTGTCGCGTTCGCTGAATTTTGCGTGCCAGCCTGCAAGGGCTACATTGTCATTGCGCCAACCGCGCCCGTCGTGGCGTAAGTCAACGTACGACAGTGCGCAGGCGATGCTGATTTGTCCAATATTGAGGGGGCCGCTGAGGTGGCTCATCCAGCGGTTATTGACTGCGGCGATCCCACGGGCAGCCTTGGCCCATTGCGCTTCGATCCAGGCGGGGGATTGTTCTGCCGCGGGCCGTAGGCGCGCTTCATAGGCCATCGTCACGGTCGCATCCATGATTGCGTCCGCCGTCGCCTCAAGCGTGAGGATTTCCCATAGGCGACTTTGCGGGTAGAGATTTGCGCCCGCCACATCATCAAGATAGCGGGTGATGACACGGCTATCGTAGAGTGCGGGGCCGTCGGGGCGCAGCAAAGCGGGAATTTTGCCCATTGGATTTGCTGCAATGACCTCTGGCGCGGAATTGAAGGCGGTCGTCGTGACCTCGACCTCTTCAACCTGATCGATCAATTCCGTTTCACGCAGCAAAACGCGCACTTTGCGCACAAATGGCGAGGCGGGCGAGATGAGCAATTGCATGACTTGGGTCCTTGTACCGATCTTATGGAAACAAGACCTGATCCTGTCCGCTTTGCCAAGGCGGATATTTCTTCATTACGGCGCGAAACCGGTCTGACGCGAGAAACGCCTCAAGCCAATTGGTCAGCGGCACAAGCCCCTGCGCATCAAACCAAGCCCGGTCGGTATTTGCGAATTGACGGACGAATGGCAGGATCGCCATATCTGCCAGCGTGCGTTTTGGACCCGTCAGGAAAGGGTTCTCAGATAGTCGCTCGTTCAGGTGGTTCAGGAATTCCATTGCTTTTGCGCGTTCTGCCGCTTCATCAAGGTCAGGAAAACGCACGGCATATTTGGTATGGTCCAGCGCCTGTTTGAATGGCCCATCGCAGGCATCGATCAGCGCATGTCCTGCCGCGTCCATTTCTAGCCAGTCTTCTGGGTCGCCATGTTCAAGCGCCCAGAGCATCACATCGCGGCTTTCCTCAATCACGCGGTCGCCGTCTTGCACCACGGGCACGGTGCCCTTGGGCGAAGCCGCAAGAAACGGTTCCGGTTTGTCTTTGAGCAGGATTTCGTGAAGCGCAACCTGCCTGCCACTGGATTGGATCGCAAGCCGTGCGCGCATGGCGTAGGGGCAGCGTCTGAATGTCCAAAGGATGGGGGGTTTGGCCACGGGTGGAGCCTCCGGCGGGGATATTTGGTCTCGGAAGAAGTCAGGCGGTCAGTTGCTGGCCCGCAATCCCGGTGATTGTGGCTTGCACGATCTGGCTTTCGGGTTGGTCTTTGTTGAACAGGACTTCGGTGAATTGTTCGGTTCTGCCCATGCGCGCATTTTCCATCAGAATCTTGTGGGTTTTGCCGCTTTGGGCCGCGAGGTGCCGGGCGACCTGAGCCTGACCCGCCGCGCGTAGTCTTGCGGCGCGTTCTTTGATGCGCTTGCCATTGACCGCAGGCATCCGCGCGGCGGGCGTGCCTTGACGCGCGGAATAGGGAAAGACGTGTAGCCATGTCAGATCGCAGTTTTTCACAAGTGCCAGTGAATTTGCGAACATCGCTTCGGTTTCTGTCGGGAAGCCCGCGATAATGTCTGCCCCGTAGGTCATGTCGGGCCGCAGTTTGCGCGCATCTTCGCAGAAGCGGATCGCGTCGTCGCGCAGGTGCCGCCGCTTCATCCGCTTCAGGATCAGGTCATCCCCGTGTTGCAAGGACAGATGAAGGTGCGGCATCAGTCGCGGCTCTGTCGCGATGGCTTGCATCAGGTTTTCATCGACTTCGATACTGTCGATGGAGCTGATCCGCAGCCGCGGCAAATCCGGTACCAGTTTGAGGATCCGCATCACCAAATCACCCAGTTTTGGCGTTGCGGGCAGGTCTGCCCCCCAGCTTGTCAGGTCGACGCCGGTCAGCACAACTTCATTGTAGCCTTTGTTGACCAGCCGTTTGATTTGATCGACCACAACGCCCGCAGGCACAGAGCGCGAATTGCCCCGACCGTAAGGAATTATGCAGAAGGTGCAGCGATGGTCGCATCCGTTTTGCACCTGCACATAGGCGCGGCTGCGGGTGCCGAACCCGTCGATCAGGTGACCTGCCGTTTCCGTGACCGACATGATATCATCGACTTGCACGGGTTCGGTTTGCCCGATCAGGTCCGGCGCCATCCCAGCCCAGGTTGCCGGGTTCATCTTCTCTGTGTTGCCAATCACCACATCGACTTCGCGCATCTTGGCGAATGTTTCCGGCTCAGTCTGTGCCGCACAGCCCGTCACGATCAGCTTCGCACTTGGGTTGTCGCGCCGTAGTTTGCGAATGTCCTGACGTGCTTTGCGCACAGCTTCGGCGGTCACCGCGCAAGTGTTGACGACAATCGCGTTGTCAACGCCTGCCTGTGTCGCCAATTCTTTCATCGCCTCGGTCTCATAGGCGTTCAGACGGCAACCGTGGTTTGAGAATATAGGCGCGGTCGTCATGTCAGCCGCCACATCCCATCAAAGACATGCGCGGTTGGCCCCGTCATCCAGACACCGTCATCGCGCCATGAAATCTGCAATGTGCCGCCGTCCAGTTCAATGGTCACATCCCGCCCGGTCAGACCGCGCCGTGCCGCCGCCACGGCTGTTGCGCACGAAGATGAGCCAGAGGCCAAAGTGACCCCCACGCCGCGCTCCCACACCCGCATGCGCAGGTGATCGGGCCCAAGGAGGCTCGCGAATTGGACGTTCGTCCGCTCCGGGTAAAGCGGGTGATGTTCGATCTCTGCGCCGCGCTGGGCCAGATCGATGGCTTCGGCATCGTCAACGAAGAAAGTACAGTGCGGGTTGCCCATGCCGGTGGCGGTTGGGTTGCCCGCGATGGGGAGCATCAGCGTATCCATCACTTCGGCCAGCGGCACGTCGGCCCAGTCAAGTTGTGGGTGCCCCATATTCACGGACGTCACCCCGTCGCCAAAGTCCTTTGCATAGAGTGTGCCGCGTGCCGTTGTGATTGTCAGCGCGTCGCCGCCTTCGGTATCCATCAAGTGGCGCGCGATGCAGCGGGTTGCGTTCCCACAGGCTGCCGAAAGTGATCCGTCACTGTTCCAAAAGGTCAGGTGGACGTCGGCGTCAGCCGTGTCGGACAGTACCGCAAGCTGGTCAAATCCGACCCCACGATGTCGGTCGGCCATGGCGACCGCGACATCGGCATCAACGCGCGGTGTGATTCCCCGTTCGTCGACAACAACGAAGTCGTTTCCAAGCCCGTGCATCTTCATGAAGGGCAAATATGATGAGTCGTTGCTGGCCATGACGGCCATATAGTCAAAGCCCGACGACTAATCCAGCGGGGACGGCATTTCGGGGGTTGACCGCGGGCTTGGGTCTTTCTAGACAGCGCGCCAGTGGGCCGTTAGCTCAGTTGGTAGAGCAACTGACTTTTAATCAGTAGGTCGA
>NZ_JBELFI010000003.1:0-16914 GCF_042093035.1 Yoonia sp.
CCGCTCGTGTTGCCAGGCTGACTACCGCAGGCAGCTGCGGGTGTCCATTGTAGGCGTGCCTGGAGGACGGGCTGTGCTATTTCATAACATGAACAAATGAAAGGCCCGCCCAATGCTTCTGCGTTTTGTTGCCATTGCTGCTTTGATCGTGACACCTGTTTTTGCGGCCGCGCAGGACGGTGGAAATGAGCTGTCTTTCCGTTTCGGCGTCGGGCCGAAGCTGCAACCGGGGTATTTTGGCGATGCCGATCAAGATACCGGCGTTGGCGTGAATTTTGCTTTGGAGTCTTTACGGATTGGGCCGGTCGCTAACAGCGGTGATGCGAATGGCCTCGGATTTGGCGGCTCATTTCGGTACATCGGTGAGCGAAATGCGGAAGACTTTTCCGAACTGGCCGGGATGGAAACCATTGATCGCTCGTTGGAAATCGGGGGCCAAGTGAAATACGTCACGCCGCTGTTTGAAGCTTTCGCAAGCCTGCGTTACGGCGCGATTGGCCACAAATCATTTGTCTCGGAGCTCGGCGGCGATCTGGTCGTTCGTCCTGCTGAAAACCTGCGGATTACAGCAGGCCCGCGCGCGCTTTGGGGTGATGAGGACTATGCGTCAACCTATTTTGGCGTGAGCGCACAAGAGAGTGCGGACAATGGTGTTTTCGCGCCTTTCGCGCCCGATAGCGGCATTATAAGCACCGGTGCGGAAATCGAAGCGACCTACGCCTTCAGCGATGATTGGGAGCTTGTCGGAACGCTGAAGTACTACATTTTGCGTGGCGATGCCGCCGATAGTCCAATTTCTGAAGACAACGATCAGGTCACCACGCAAATTGTGCTGACCCGCAAGGTCACTTTCAACTTCTAGACCAATCTCGACGTCGCGACCGCTGCCCGGACGAAATCTGCGAAAAGCGGATGCGGGGCGAAGGGTTTTGACTTCAATTCCGGGTGGAACTGCACACCGATAAACCACGGGTGGTCGGCCCATTCCACGATTTCCGGCAGCTTGCCGTCCGGCGACATGCCGGAAAATATCAGACCGGCCTTTTCCAGCACATTGCGGTACTTCGTATCGACCTCATAGCGATGACGGTGGCGTTCTTCGATGGTTGTGGTGCCATAGACATTCGCCACCTTGGAGCCTGCGGCCAGTGTTGCGTCATAGGCGCCAAGGCGCATCGTCCCGCCTTTATCGTCATCGGTCTTGCGGGCAACCGTGTGGTTACCTTGGACCCATTCCTTGAGGTGGTAAACCACGGGTTCAAAACGCTTTTTGCCGGCCTCATGGTCAAATTCCTCTGACCCGGCCTTGTCCATGCCTGCGACATTGCGTGCCGCTTCGATCACGGCCATTTGCATCCCCAGACAAATACCCAGATAGGGAATGCCCTTTTCGCGGGCAAACTGCGCGGCCTTGATTTTGCCTTCCGTGCCACGCTCGCCAAAACCACCGGGCACTAGGATCGCATGGAAGCCTTCCAGATAGGGGGTGGCATCTTCATGGTCGAAAAGCTCTGCATCGACCCATTCGATTTTGACCTTTACGCGGTTGGCCATGCCACCATGGGTGAGCGCCTCAGCGATGGATTTATAGGCGTCCTCCAACTGGGTGTATTTGCCAACAATGGCGACTTTGACCTGACCCTCCGGATTATGGATACGGTCATAGACATCGTGCCAGACATCCAGCTTCGGGGCAGGTGCGGGCGAGATGCCAAAGGCATCCAGAACCGCCTGATCCAATCCCTGATCGTGATAGGCCAGCGGGGCTTCGTAGATGGATTTCAGGTCATAGGCGGCCACGACACATTGCTTGCGCACATTACAAAAGAGCGCGATCTTTTCGCGTTCCTTTTCCGGGATCGGATGCTCTGATCGGCAAACAAGAATGTCGGGGGCGATGCCGATGGATTGGAGCTCTTTGACCGAATGTTGGGTTGGCTTTGTTTTCAACTCACCCGATGCCGCCAGATAGGGCAGAAGCGTCAGGTGCATGAAGATGCACTCCCCGCGAGGTTTGTCGTGCGCAAATTGGCGAATGGCTTCAAAGAAGGGCAGGCCCTCGATGTCGCCGACTGTGCCGCCGATTTCGCAGAGCATGAAATCGACCTCATCTTCGCCGATGGCCAGAAATTCTTTGATTTCGTTTGTGACGTGCGGGACCACCTGAATGGTTTTACCCAGATAATCGCCGCGCCGTTCCTTTTCGAGGACGTTGGAATAGATGCGCCCGGAACTCACCGAATCTGTTTTGCGCGCGGGCACACCGGTGAAGCGCTCATAGTGGCCAAGATCGAGGTCGGTTTCGGCGCCGTCATCAGTCACAAAGACTTCGCCGTGTTCAAAGGGCGACATCGTCCCGGGATCGACGTTCAAATATGGGTCAAGTTTGCGCAGGCGGACTGAATAGCCGCGGGCTTGCAGCAGCGCACCCAATGCAGCCGATGCAAGGCCCTTGCCAAGCGAGGAAACCACACCGCCGGTGATGAAAATATAGCGCGCCATTGGTGGTAGCTCCCGTGAAAACCGACAAAAAGAGTGGAAAAGCGAACCCGAAAATTCGCATCATCACGGGATTTGAGTGTTACCGGATTCGGTGCTGAATTGCAACCGCTGACGCAAGATCATGTTGCATCATCGTGAAATGATGCAACCACTTGTGTTTAATCACCGGCAGGCACCAAAGGCGCATCAGCAGAAGATGGCGGCAGCAGGTTGTCGCCCAGATCAGGGGCTTCGACATCAACGCTGGACGCGCCGGGGTTGAACTGATCCGCGACAGAGGACCCCGCGGAGTTGTTGGCCGAAATCAACGTCAGCGCGATGGATGTGCTGATAAATGCGATCGCGAGTACCCATGTGAACTTGCTCATCGCCGTCGGGGCGGGGCGGCTGCCGGTCGCACCACCACCACCACCCATCCCAAGGCCACCGCCCTCAGAGCGCTGCAAAAGCACGGTTCCGATCAAGCTCAGCGCAAGGATCAGATGAATGATGAGGACGACGTTTTCCATTTCGGACCTTTCGGGGGCGTGCGCGAACACGCGGTATCTAAAAGCTGCAAGGCATTCCCGCAACCCCTGAAACCGTCGAATGAAAGACGTTTGCGTAACTGCTTCCGCCGAAAAGTGGCGCAAATCCCTGTCAGCACCATCCTGATCGGGCCGAACAACAACAAAAAGTCATATTTCAATCAAAATGTAAGCACCTTCTCCCACTCTAACGGTGTCGTTATCAGTATCTGTCGACACGAGTAGAGAACAGAGCAGTAGTGGCGCGCCGCAGTCCTGCGCGCGATATGACGCCCGAATATCAGCATTTGGCTGAAGATATTGAGAGACCTGATATGACCACACGAATTTCACGCTTTGCATTTGTCCTGCCGGCAGTCCTTTCGCTGACTGTCGCTGCTGCGCAACCGGCAGGTGCCCAAACAACATCGGTCACAGCGCAGGTTGCGGAGAATGCGGAAGAACGCATCGACCTATCAGGTAAACTGCGGATGCTGTCGCAACGTATCCCTGCCGCAGTTTGCCACCTGGGCCGTGGTATTGATCCAGAAGGGTCAAGCACCCTGCTGAACGACGCGACGGGTCAGTTTGAAAAAATCCTGGCTGCGTTGGAATTTGGCGATGCTGATCTGAATATCCAAGAGCCGGAAACGCGCCGCAAAACGCTGGCGGCAATCGCTGAATTGCGCAGTCGTTGGGAGCCTCTGAAGACCGCAGCAGATGCGATTGCCACCGGAACCGCAACGCCAGAGGACATCAATCTGGTTCTCACCCAGAATTTGACAGTTTTGGCTGGCGCACAGTTGCTTGTCGAAGAACTGGTCCAGCAATATTCAAATCCCAACGCTGTCACCCGCGCGTCATTGATGTTGATCGACATCTCTGGCCGTCAGCGGATGCTAACGCAGAAGATCTCCAAGGAATCTTGTATGCTTGGGAGTGAATATGCCACGCCCTCGACGCTGGATGACCTGCAAGGCACAATACGTATTTTCGAGGCTTCTTTGGAAGCTTTGACATTTGGAATGCCCGCCGTCGGTATCGGGCCGCCACCAAACCCGGAGATCTATGCGGGTCTTGGTGGCGTTCAAAACGACTGGAGCACCGTGAAGCCCCATGTTCTCGCCGTTATCGATGGTAAAGAGCTTGATGACGCGTCGAACACAGAGAAGTTTCGGGGGCTCAATGTCACTATGGTGAACATGAACCGCGTCGTGGGGATGTATACGGCATCTGTCAAATAAGCCTTCGAGCAGGCTATCGCGCTTTAAAAATGGGATGCAGGCCAGGCGATTACCGCTTGGGCCTGCGTCCCGTTTTATGTTGTGTGCTGCCAATGCGCGCCCCATGTTGTCCTTTTCCATCCAAGCCGTTTCCTGATCCGGCGCATTTCTGCCTTTCGCAGGCGGGGGGGCGACGATATAGGGGGCACGCAATCTTTGAGGAAAAAGAATCTTATGGCAAATGTTGTGGTCGTCGGTGCCCAGTGGGGCGATGAAGGCAAAGGCAAGATCGTTGACTGGCTCTCTGAGCGGGCCGATGTGATCGCACGCTTTCAAGGAGGGCATAACGCAGGCCATACGCTTGTGATTGATGGCGAGGTTTTCAAACTTAACGCGCTACCTTCGGGTGTGGTACGCGGCGGCAAGCTATCCATTATCGGCAACGGCGTGGTGCTTGACCCCTGGCATCTTGTGAAGGAGATCGCCTCTATCCGCGAGCAGGGCGTTGATATCAGCCCCGCCACCTTGATGGTTGCAGAAAATACCCCGCTCATCCTGCCAATTCATGGTGAGCTTGATCGCGCGCGCGAAGAAATTGCGAGCAAGGGTACGAAAATTGGTACGACTGGGCGCGGTATTGGCCCGGCCTACGAAGACAAAGTGGGTCGTCGTTCTGTGCGCGTTGCCGACCTCGCGGATGAGGCCACCCTGGAAGCCCGCGTGGACCGCGCTTTGCGGCACCATGACCCGCTTCGCAAAGGTCTTGGAATAGAACCAGTAGATCGCGATGCGTTGGTTGCACAGCTGAAAGAAATCGCTGCAGAAATCCTGCCCTATGCAGCGCCTGTCTGGAAAGTGCTGAACGAGAAGCGCAAAGCGGGCAAACGGATTTTGTTTGAGGGTGCGCAAGGCGCACTTCTGGACATTGATTTTGGCACATACCCCTTCGTGACCTCTTCCAATGTGATTGCAGGTCAGGCCGCGACGGGCGTTGGTGTCGGACCGACAGCAATTGATTACGTTCTTGGCATCGTCAAGGCCTACACCACGCGCGTCGGCGAAGGCCCGTTTCCAACCGAATTGAACGACGATGACGGCCATCGGCTGGGCACACGCGGGCATGAGTTCGGGACAGTGACCGGGCGCAAACGTCGTTGCGGCTGGTTTGATGCCGCCTTGGTGCGGCAAACCTGCGCGACCTCCGGCGTCACGGGGATTTCCTTAACAAAGCTTGATGTGCTCGATGGGTTCGAGACGCTCAAGATCTGCGTCGGATATGAGCTGGACGGCGAAACACTGGATTATTTGCCGACTGCGGCCGATCAGCAGGCGCGCTGCAAGCCGGTCTATGAGGAAATCGACGGCTGGTCGCAATCCACCGAAGGCGCGCGCTCTTGGGCCGATCTGCCTGCGCAGGCGATCAAATACGTGCGCCGGATCGAAGAGTTGATCCAATGTCCGGTCGCGCTAGTTTCGACATCACCTGAAAGAGAGGACACCATCTTGGTGACCGACCCCTTCGCGGATTGAGGACAGATGCAGTATAAAGCACGCAAACGGTTGGCGATTTTTGTGTTGGTGATCGGGTTGCCGGTCTACATAGTCTTTGCCGTTACGGTGATGAGCTGGATGCTCAATCAGGATATCCGGTTCCCGCTGTTGGTAGAGTTGCTCATTTATGTGGCGTTGGGCATTGGTTGGGCGTTTCCATTGAAATGGGTTTTCAAGGGGATCGGGCAACGAGACCCCAATCAACAAAGCCCGCGATAGCATTTGCGGCGGGCGGTCATATCGATGCAAGCGTGGCACATGCGAAATCAAAAAGGGCGCTGAAAGAGCGCCCTTTTGTTATTCCTCGCATGGTTCAGCCATTGGCGGCTTTCCCACCACTGGGTCGGAACCTTGTACTGTCGGCAACACGGAAGCGACCATTGGTCTGCTTCACAACACGCCCTTGGCGCAACAGGCGACCAAAGGATCGCAGCCCGTCCTCACGGGTGATTTCGTCGTTATGCACCGTCTGCACAAGGCGGATCAGCTGAGGGCGTGACAAATCAAGTTCATCATCGACCAGATTAAGATAGGCGGCTGCGGCTTCCAGTTCTTCAGCCAGATCGGCTGGGGAATGTTCCTTGACGAAATCGACAAAGGTTCGCTCGCGCTCGCTTTCGGCGCGGGCCATGGATTGTTCTGCAATATCGCGCAGTCGGCTTGCGGCCTCATTCAAGGGGGCAACTTCGCGCAGGGTGCTCTTGGCGCTGTCGTCGCTGTCAGGGACCAGCCGCAAAGGGGCGCCGCGGCCATGTGATTTACCTTCACCTTGTTCAAGCGCGCCGAGATCATCGCGAAACGCCTCACTGACATCGCGGGACATTGCGCCATTATCGCCCAACTGGCGCGCTGCCTCCGTCGCGGCAACGGCCGCTTTCAACTGCGCAAACGCATCGCGACCATCGCGGGTTTCTTCCATATCAAGGTGCAGGTCGGTGCGGTCCATGATCCGGCTCATCGCATCTTCGACACTGCGCGGCAGGCCATGGCGGGCGACTTCATTGCCCGGACGCGAGGCTAATTCGCGTTCGATCTTGGCGACCTCCTCTTGCAGATCAAAGTCTTCATCCACCGGTTCTTCACGTTCAACTGCGGGCGCGTCTTCTGCCGCAGGCGTATCCACCGGATCAGTGCGATCTGTCAGGATCAACAACTCCGGCTTCGCTTTCTGGTCCTCTTGGGCGCGCGCTTCAGGCGCAACTTCATCGCCGGTCGCATCCGCGTCTTCAAGATCAACAGCCCCTTCTGGCGTCAACAGCAACGGCCGGGTAGAACGCTTTGCTTCAGGTTCCGGTTCGGCGTCATCACGGTCTGCGCGCACCGGTTCGTCAAGCATCAAAGGCGCGGGCTTGGTCTCAGTTGCTGCCTGAGACGTTTCTTCATCATCATCCGTCAAATTGGATTTGCGTTTCGCCATGTCTGCAAGGCGCTGCGCCAAAGGGTTTGCCGGTTTGGGTTTAACAACATTGCTGACGTCGGCGATGTCTTCGGCAAAGTCGTCATCATCTTCGGCGTCCATAGGTGCGCCACGGTCGGTTACCGCACGGATACGCTGCAATTTGTCGACGACACTGTCATTGTTCTCAGGGTTCTCAGGGATGTCGGATGTGTCTTCGTCTGCCACATCATGCCCCGCCTGATCTGCGATTGCATCGGAGCCGTCGCTGTGATCGGCGTCTGCATCGAAAACATCGTCAGCCCCCGTATCTTCGTCCGCCGCGCCATCAAGTACGCGTAGATCGTCAATGTCCTGCTGTGGCGTGACATCTTCAGGTTCAAAATTGCCATCGGCAGTCAAGTCTGCGTCAGGCTCACTTGGTTCCGCGACAGTCTCAGCAACCTCAGCAGGAGCTTTCCCCTCAACTTCTGCCGCGTCGGTGGTGTCCTCTTGCTTAGGCGTATCCTGCGCGCGCTGTGCGGCTGTCAAAGCAGCGATCCGGGCACTCAACGCATTTGGGACCGCCCGGATCGTTTCCACGGGTGTCGGGACCACGTCAGTTGCGGCGAATTCATCCCCGTCATCATCCGCGTCAACTCCGGCTGAAGTCTCTTGCTCCGCCGCTGGTTCGTCGTCCTCGGGGAGCGCCGCGAAAACATCATCTTCGGCCTCATCAGCGGTGGCTTCCTGCACCACAGGCACCGCGATTTCATCAGTCATCACCCGCAGACTGATCCCGTTTTCATCCTGTTCAGCGACGACTTCACCGTTGCCACCACGCGCGGCAAGCCGGGCGAGCGCATCAGGATCAGGCATCGGATGGCTGTTTTCCGTAAACAAAGCCACGCCATGCAGATCATGGAAATACCCAACGACCGTTTTCATGGTTTCAACGGAATCGTCGAACCCCTCCAAACGGCAAGAAAAAGTTCCGTAGGTCACATCCAGGATTTTATTGCTCTCGCTCATACGCTATTGCTCTCCGAGTTATCAGCGGTGGACCGCTGGACAAAGTATTGCTTGATAACGGACCCCAGCAACACGTTCCCATAAGGATCATTTTGTGACCGTTTTGGGGAATGATTGTGAATAGAGGTTAAGTGCGTGGTTAACAAAACGATCATTACCGACTGCAATACAGTTTGCCTCGTCGGCGGCGCGGCGGCAAGCCCGGCTTTGATTAGTGCTATAAATAAGCGGGTTGATGCTCTGGTCGCAGTTGATGGCGGGGCGGACACGCTCCTGCAAGCAGGGTTAACGCCGCGTGCCGTAATTGGCGACCTGGATAGTCTTTCTGAAACCGCCCGAGAAAAGTTTGCAGAACAATTGTGGCACATCCCAGAGCAATCAAGCACCGATTTTGAGAAGGCCCTGACACGGATTGATGCGCAAACGGTGATTGCGCTGGGCTTCACTGGCGGGCGGCTGGATCACCAGTTATCGGTGCTCAGCGTCATGCGCCGCCATGCGCAGCGCCGGGTGTTTGTGGTGGATGAATACGACGTCAGCACCCTCGTTGGCGTTGGGCAAACGACGCTGCATCTGCCAGCGGGTACCCGCGTGTCGGTGACGCCTATCACCCCTGCCAAAGTCAGCCTTGCCGGTGTGCAGTGGCCTTTTGCGGATCAGCCGATGGAAATGGCAGGCTTCACCAGCCCGTCAAATGCTGCGCTGGGCGGTGACGTGACTTTGATGAGTGACGCCCCTGTCTTGCTCACACTGCCACAGGAGTTCTTGCCAACGCTTTTGCAAGCCGTTGTTCGCGAAAAATAATGTAGAGGCCTGCGCCGACGGTAACGAAGATCCCGATCGCGGCCAGCCCATTGGGCAGATCCGCAAAAACCATATAGCCGACGGCCGTGCCAAAGGGGATTTCAAGATATTGCATCGGCGCCAGGGTCGATGCAGGCGCAAAACGCAGGCTCCACGTCATAACAAGATGCGCTGTCGTCCCCAACAAGCCCAACGCGGCCAAGAGCGCCCAGTTTCGCGCGCCAAGATCAAAGGTAAATGTCCCCGCCGCAGAAGGGACCAGTGCCAGAAATACCAGCAGAATGATCGTGGCTTGCACACCACTGATTGCCTGCAACTTGATCGGATCCTCCGCTTTGGCAATCTTGCGTGTGACCATCATGAAAAGCGCAAATACAACCGCAACTCCAAGCGGCAGCAGGGCCGGGTAGCCAACAGCCGCGAAATTGGGCTGGATTACCAAAAGTGTGCCAACAAACCCGGCTGCACAGGCGATCAGGCGATGCCATCCCACATGCTCGCCCATCACAAAATGACCAAGCAGCAGCAAGATGAACGGCATCACGAAAGCAATCGCGAGCGCATCTGCCAAAGGCAGATAACGCAACGCCGAAAACATCAGCCCAATGCCGGCGATGTGCAAAACCGTCCGCAAGAGCGTCCAGCCTAGTAAGCCCTTCGGCAAGCGAAACCCTTGCCCTGTTATGGCAATCAGTGGCAACAAGAGCACGGCCTGAACGCCAAACCGGACGAGGATCAAAACAGCCAATGCCACGGTGCCACCCAGCAGCTTGGCAATACTGTCGCCCAGAGGTGCCAGCACACAAAATGCCAGCATCAACATAACACCAAGAAAAGGACGGTCTGCGTTCATGGAGCCACGATAGGCAGGCGGCTCGAGGCGCGCAACATTGCTCGCATCTGCTATCATCTTGCCCGAAAAACTCCCGCCGGAGGCATCCTGCACGCGCAACTGGTCCCTCTGTCAGCAGTTGGGCACATTCACCGCCAGACCACCCAAGGCCGTTTCTTTATACTTCTCGCTCATATCCACGCCGGTTTGGCGCATCGTTTCAATCGCGACATCAAGCGACACCAAATGCACACCATCGCCGCGCAGCGCCAAAGAAGCCGCCGAGACCGCCTTGATCGCACCCAACCCGTTGCGTTCGATGCAGGGCACCTGCACCAATCCTTTGACCGGATCACAGGTCATGCCCAAATGATGCTCCAGCGCAATTTCGGCTGCGTTCTCGATTTGCTCAGGTGTTCCGCCCAAAACGGCGGCCAGACCGCCAGCGGCCATGGCTGCGGCGCTGCCCACTTCGGCCTGACAGCCGCATTCGGCGCCAGAAATCGAGGCATTGAACTTGATGAGGCCACCGATCGCTGCCGCAGTGAACAGGAATTCAGGCACCCGAGAGGTCGCAGCACCCGGTACATGATCCAGCCAATAGCGGATCGTGGCCGGAATGACCCCCGCTGCCCCATTGGTCGGGGCTGTTACAACTTGCCCGCCTGCCGCATTCTCTTCGTTCACGGCCATCGCGTAAGTGGACATGAAGTCATTGATCGTATGAGGCGCGGTCAGATTCATCCCGCGTTCGGCCTGCAAGGCGTCGTAAATAGCTTTTGCACGGCGCCGGACACTCAAGCCGCCCGGCAGAATGCCATCGGACTGCAATCCGCGATCGATACAGGCATTCATCACATCCCAAATCCGCGCCAGCCCCCGGTCAAGATCGGCGCCGGGGATACGTGAAAGCTCATTCGCGCGTTTCATATCGGCGATGGATTTGCCCGACATCGCCGCCATATCGAGCATTTCCTGCGCCGTGTGAAACGGGAATGGGACTGCCGGACCGGTGTCGCTGTCTTTGCCCGCAGCAAGCTCATTGTCCGTTAACACAAACCCGCCGCCAATCGAATAATATGTCACTTGCGTGATGACATCGCCCTGCGCATCGGTGCCTTGCAGGATCATCCCGTTGGCGTGACCGGGCAGGGCAGGGCCGTAGTCAAACAGCAAGTCTTCGTTGGGATGAAAACGCAGCGTGCCAAGCCCCTCCGGCATGACAGTATGTTCGGATTTGATCCGTCCCAATTCAGCCTCGGCCTTGCCTGCGTCATAGTCATCTGCCCGAAACCCTGCGAGGCCCAGAATCACCGCCCGATCGGTTGCGTGACCGACGCCCGTGAATGCGAGGCTGCCGTGCAAAGAGGCCCGTAGCCCCGCCACGCCAAAGGGTTGCGCGCGTAAATGCTCCAAAAACCGTGCCGCCGCGACCATCGGGCCGATCGTGTGTGATGATGACGGGCCGACGCCCACTTTGAACATATCGAAAACAGAGAGGAACATCACAAACTCGCATTCATCGTCGCAGTTACGGGCAGCGCCAACCGCGCCCCCGCCGCTATCCTATCAACAATGCCCCCTGAAAGGCCGCCAAAAACGACCCTTCGCCCAAAAAACACGCTGGCATGGCGCCACTGAAAAATGCCCTCTCGCACCTTTGCGAAGTCTTGCCTATAACGGGCTTACGCATTTGACGGAGCCCATCTATGACGACTGGTTTAAGCCCCATCGAGTTGGCCAAATTTATCGCAGCCAAGCAAGCTTCGGAATATATCGAATCCGGCATGAAGGTAGGTCTTGGCAGCGGATCGACCTCTGCCTGGTTCGTTCAGTGTCTGGGCGAGATGGTACGCGAAAACGGTCTTAAAATCAAAGCTGTGCCGACCTCCGAGCATACCGCAGAGTTGGCGGAAGTGGTTGGCATCGAAGTCATCACTTTGGATGCTGCCAAATGGTTGGATATCACCGTCGATGGGACGGATGAGTACGACGCAAATCTCAATCTCATCAAAGGTGGTGGCGGCGCGCATCTGCGTGAAAAAATCGTGGCGACCGCAAGTGACCGGATGGTCGTGATCGCGGATGCGACGAAGAAAGTAGATACGCTAGGGGCTTTCCCCTTGCCGGTAGAGGTGATCCCATTTGGGGTTGGCATTACCCGCAATCTCATTGAAGAGGCCTTGATCGGCATGGATGTAATGGGCCGCGATGTGTCACTGCGCATGGATGGGGATACCCCCTTCATCACGGATGAGGGCAATATGGTGCTTGATCTGCATCTCAAGCATATCGGAAACCCGCGTCAGTTGGGCTTTGTGCTCAATCAGATACCCGGAGTTGTTGAAAACGGTCTGTTTATCGACATTTGCGACGTGGTCATTGTCGGACGCGGTGATGGCAAAGTGACTGTGCGTGACATCACCAATAACACAGCCGAAGTCGTGCAATATGACGTTCAGCAAGAAGACAACATCTTTCTTGAAGTTGCTGAATGATCCGGCCTTTTCATACCTGACCAAATCGGAGCTTTCCCATGACTTTTGACTACGACCTATTTGTCATCGGAGGCGGCTCTGGCGGTGTGCGTGCGGCGCGTGTTGCGGCCGCGACCGGTGCCAAAGTCGGCTTGGCGGAAGAATACCGCATGGGGGGCACCTGCGTGATCCGTGGTTGTGTGCCCAAAAAGCTGATGGTATTTGCGTCCGGGTTTTCTGAGATGTTCGACGATGCCCGTGCCTATGGCTGGGATGTCAAAGAGGGGCCATTTGATTGGCCCCGCTTCAGCACCACGCTGAATTCGGAGCTTGACCGGCTCGAAGGCGTCTATCGCAAGATGCTTAATGGTTCAAAAGTTGATGTGTTTGACGCCCGTGGGTCCCTCAAAGATCCCCACACCATATCGCTGTCCACTGGGCAGGAGATCTCGGCCAAGCATATTCTGGTCGCCACCGGCGGACGTCCGGTTGTGCCGGAGATGCAGGGAGCTGAGTTGGGGATCACCTCCAACGACATATTCAAGCTCCCGGAGATGCCTAAGTCGATCTTGATCGTTGGCGGTGGCTATATCGCCTCTGAATTCGCGGGGATTCTCAATGGACTGGGGGTTGAGGTGACGCAATTCTATCGAGGCGCGCAAATCCTGCGGGGCTTTGACGGCGAAGCCCGTGGATTGGTTGCCGAGGGGATGCGTGCCAAGGGTGTTGATTTGCACCTGGGAACAAATATCGTGGAAATGTGGGCAGCAACGCAGGACGATCTTGATGGTCACTTCGAGGGTGTGCCGATGGTCAGCGGTCAGCCTGCGCAGTTTCCCCACGGTGCCCCGGCGCATGGAATTTGTGTCAAAGCGACCAATGGCACTGAGAAAGTCTACGATCAGGTCATGTTTGCAACGGGGCGTTCTCCCAATACCGATGGTATGGGGTTGGAAGACGCAGGCGTGGCCTTGGGCCGCCGTGGTGAGGTCGTTGTTGATGAATTCAGCCAGACCAACGTCCCTTCGATCTATGCGATCGGTGATGTGACAAACCGCGTACAGCTCACGCCTGTGGCCATTCGCGAAGGCATGGCCTTTGTGGAAACGGTTTTTAAGGGCAATCCGACCGCGGTCGATCACGCATTGATCCCGTCGGCAGTATTCACGCAGCCTGAACTGGGCACCGTGGGTCTGACCGAAGAAAAAGCGCGTGAGATCGAGCCGGTTGAAATCTACTGCACTTCCTTCAAACCGATGAACCATGCATTCGCCGGTCGGGAGGATCGCGCTTTGATGAAGCTCGTTGTCAGCAAAGCCACACGGATTGTGCTGGGCTGTCATATCGTCGCAGATCATGCGGGCGAGATGATCCAGCTTGTGGGCATTGCGATCAAGATGGGCGCGACCAAGGAAGACTTTGATCGCACGGTTGCAGTTCACCCCACGATGGCGGAAGAATTGGTGACAATGAAGGAACCCATGCGCAGCGCTTGAATTCAAGCAATTAAGACACACATGGCAATAAGGTAGCCGGGTACGGCGGTGGACCTTTGAAAAAGGAAGCATAGGAAAACGATGGCAGGAAATACTGGTGGCCCTTGGGGCGGCGGTGGAAACAACGGTTCGGGCGGTGGCGACGACGACAACCGCGGGAGCGGTGGTCGCAGACCCAATAACGACGGACCAAACATTCCAGAGATCGATGATCTGGTGAACAAAGGCCGTGAACAGTTGCGTGTCCTGATGGGCGGCGGCGGCGATGGCAAAGGTCGTATTGGCGGCGGCGGTGGCGGCGAAGGCCCGCAACTCACCCGTGGGACGGTCGGTCTTGGTGTCCTCGCAGCGATTGGTCTTTGGCTCTATGCCTCTTTCTATACCGTGCGCCCTGAAGAACGCTCCGTTGAGTTGTTCCTGGGTGAATTTCTTGAAGTCGGAGAAAGCGGTCTGAACTTTGCGCCTTGGCCCGTTGTTTCGCGTGAAGTCATCGCGGTTACAACAGAACGCAACATCGACATCGGCGTAAGCCGCACAGGTGGTGACGCAGGCCTCATGCTGACAGGTGACGAAAACATCGTGGACATCGATTTCCAGGTTGTCTGGAACATCACCGATCCGCAGCTTTACCTCTTCAACCTAGCCAACCCGCCACAAACGATCGAAGCTACAGCCGAATCCGCGATGCGCGAGATTATCTCGCAGTCCGAATTGGCGCCGATCCTCAACCGTGACCGCGGTGCGATTGCCGACCGTTTGCGTGACCTGATCCAGACGACGCTGGACAGCTATAACTCAGGTGTGAATATCATCCGTGTGAACTTTGACAAAGCCGACCCGCCAGAGCCGGTTATCGCCTCCTTCCGGGCCGTTCAGGACGCCGAGCAGGAACGTGACCGTGTGCAAAACGTGGCCGACGCTTACGCAAACCAGGTTGTCGCCGAAGCGCGTGGTCAAGCCGCACAGATCCTTGAGCAAGCCGAAGGCTATCGTGCCCGTGTGGTCAACGAAGCGACCGGTGAAGCCAGCCGTTTCTCGGCCGTTTTGGCGGAATATGAAAAGGCGCCGGAGGTGACCCGCAAGCGTCTTTATCTGGAGACCATGGAAAACGTGCTGGGTGGCGTCGATATCATCCTGCTGGATGAAGGCGATGGGGGCGGCCAAGGCGTTGTACCTTATCTCCCGCTCAATGATCTGCGTCGCAATTCTACCAGAGGGTCCAACTAATGCGTAAGTCAGCATTCCTTTTGCCCGCCTTTGCGGTCGTTATCATCGGCGCCTTGTCAACGGTCTTTATCGTCGATGAACGTCAAAAAGCGCTTGTCCTGCAATTCGGACAGATTGTCCGCGTGAAGGAAGACCCCGGTCTGAGCTTCAAATTGCCACTGATCCAGGAAGTTGTCCGCTACGACGACCGTATTCTCAGTCGCGATCTGGAACCGCTTGAGGTCACACCATCTGATGACCGACGTCTGGTTGTCGACGCCTTTGCGCGTTACCGGATTGCCGACGTGGAGCAGTTTCGCCGCGCGGTTGGTGCCGGTGGTGAAGAAGCCGCGGCCCGCCGTCTCGACAGCATTCTGCGCGCTGAAACGCGGGAGGTCTTGGGTTCCGTGACCTCCAACGACATCCTGTCGGTCGATCGTGCCGCCTTGATGCTCCGGATCCGGAACTCTGCAATTGCCGAAGCCGAAGCGCTTGGATTGCAGGTCATCGACGTGCGTTTGAAGCGCACTGACCTGCCGCCGGAAAACCTCAACGCGACATATGAGCGGATGAAAGCCGAACGTGACCGTGAAGCCGCCGACGAACGCGCCCGTGGTAACGAGGCTGCACAACGTATTCGTGCGGGTGCCGACCGTACCGTGATCGAGTTGGTGTCAGAGGCGCAGCGTGAAGGTCAGATTATCCAGGGTGAGGCAGATGCCGCACGAAACGAAATCTTCGCCGAAGCCTTTGGCCGTGATCCGGACTTCTTTGAATTCTACCGCTCAATGACCGCTTATGAGCGCTCCTTGCAACCGGGCAACTCGACCTTGGTCCTGTCGCCTGACAATGAATTCTTCGATTTCCTCAAGTCCGATCAGGGCCGCGGAAACGAGTGATCTTGCAGGCAGCAAAAGCCGTTTGTTACAAAGGGCCAGCCGTTGGGTTGGCCCTTTCTTGCTGCAATGTTGCAAATCTCACCGATAACATCACATCCCTTTGAGCAGTTGTGCGCGAAGTTTGCGTTGCACATTCTGCGCCCTACATAGAACATCACAAACATAACCATGCGCGCATTGCGCGCTCGTACCAAAAAAATAGGAGATTTGCCCCGTGAAGCCCAAGGCAATCGCAATTCAGCAAGATCAACTGCGCGCGCGCCGCCTGTTGCTGGCATTCATCACAACTTTGGCCGTCGCATTTGCGATGGTTTTTGCGCAAGTCATGTCTGCAAACGCGCAGTCCCGTCCGGCAACATTTGCCGATTTGGCTGACCAGGTCAGCCCATCTGTCGTGAACATCACGACCAGCACGACCGTCGCCGGTCGCACGGGACCGCAAGGACTTGTGCCTGACGGCTCTCCATTTGAAGACTTCTTCAACGATCTTGAGCGTGGACCGGGCGATGGTGCGCGGCGCTCATCTGCTTTGGGGTCCGGTTTCGTGATTTCTCAGGACGGCTACATCGTCACCAACAACCACGTCATTGAGGGTGCCGATGAGATACTGATCGAATTCTTCCCTGGTGGTGAGCCGGGTGTGCCGGCAGAAATCATCGGCACAGACCGGAACACCGATCTTGCAGTCCTGAAAGTTGACATGGAGGATTTGCCCTTTGTAGAATTTGGGGACAGCGACGGTGTCGGGTCTCGTGTTGGCGACTGGGTCGTGGCGATGGGCAACCCGCTTGGTCAGGGCTTTTCGGTTTCGGCAGGGATCGTTTCCGCCCGCAATCGCGCGCTTTCGGGAACCTACGATGATTATATCCAGACGGATGCGGCAATTAACCGTGGCAACTCTGGCGGCCCACTTTTCAACATGGAAGGTGAAGTGATCGGCGTGAATACGGCGATCCTGTCGCCCAATGGTGGCTCTATCGGGATCGGTTTCGCGATGTCTTCTGCCGTCGT
>NZ_JBELFI010000003.1:16924-64900 GCF_042093035.1 Yoonia sp.
TTGATCGAATATGGTGAGACCCGGCGCGGCTGGCTGGGTGTACGCATCCAGGACGTCACACCTGATATGATCGACGCAATCGAAGGGCTTGATCTGGCCCGTGGTGCGCTTGTCACGGATGTCCCTGCTGGTCCGGCGGAAAACGCAGGCATGCTGGCCGGTGATGTGATCCTGAATTTTGACGGTATCGAGATCGAGGACACACGTGAGCTGGTGCGCATCGTTGGTAACTCGCCTGTGGGCAAGGAAGTCCCCGTCGCCGTGCTGCGTGATGGCGACATGGCTGATCTGACAGTTATTTTGGGACGTCGTGAGACATCTGAACCTGTGGCATTTCCCGCCTCAACCGAGCCGGAGGAAGAGCCAACACAATCGGAAATCCTCGGCCTGACCCTGTCGGAGATCACCCCGGAACTGACAGATCAGTTCTCTCTGTCGGTTGAAACGGGCCTTGTGATAACGCAGATCGACCCTGACAGTGAGGCCGCTTCAAAGGGCATCCTGCAGGGCGATGTCATCACAGAAGCTGGGCAGGAAGCGATCACCAGCGTGGCGGACTTCGAAACGCAGATCGAAGCGGCGATAGAGGCGGGGCGTAGATCCATCCTCTTGCTGGTGCGCCGTGGCGGTGACCCGCGTTTCGTGGCCTTGGTTCTCGAAGAGTAGCGCACATACGACAAAGACAAAAAAGGCGGCGTGAAAGGCCGCCTTTTTTTGTGCGGGCAAATGGTGAATTCATTGCCGCTGCCCTGTTTTGTCAATAAAATAAGGCCTTTGCCTTGCCTTGGCTAACACATCAATGGCAGCTTGCGTCAGGTTAATTGCAACCATCTTTTGTGTCATCCGGTCACAAAAAAGTTGTGAGGTATTTCTGGGGTGGCGAGCCCCCTTTGCCTGCACTATTTTGCCGCGCAACAGACTGATTTGCAAAAAGGACACCCTGTATATGGCTAAAATTACTTACGTGGAGCATAGCGGAAAAGAACATGTGGTCGAAGTGGCCAATGGCCTGACTGTTATGGAAGGTGCGCGTGACAACGGCATTCCCGGCATTGAAGCCGATTGCGGTGGCGCCTGTGCTTGCTCTACCTGCCATGTCTACATTGATGATGCCTGGATCGAAAAGCTGCCCGCCAAGGACGCAATGGAAGAAGACATGCTCGACTTCGCCTATGAGCCGGACACGGTGAAATCCCGCCTGACTTGCCAGTTGAAAGTCACCGACGATCTCGATGGCTTGCGCGTCCAGATGCCGGAAAAACAGATTTGATTGCGCGGGCTCTTGCGGTGGTGGCGATTACTGCCACCGCTGCCAGCGCTGACACGGTTTTGTCGGCGCAATACGGCGCGCCCACAGATCGCTATGACCACGGCGTTTTGGGGGATGCGATCGAATGGGGGCGTCTTGATATTACGACCGATGATGGTCTACGCAGTTTCACACTACCGCAATCGCGCGTGTTCGAAGACGTCGCACCACGCGTCGTCGATCTCGACAATGATGGCGCGCCAGAGGTGATTGTGGTGGAAACCCTTGCCTCTGAAGGCGCGCAGCTTGCCATCTATGATGCCAGCGGCAAGATCGCAGCGACACCCCATATCGGGCTGACGAACCGCTGGCTGGCCCCTATTGGCGCGGCTGATCTGGATGGGGACGGCGTGATCGAGATCGCCTACATCGACCGTCCGCATCTGGCAAAGACCTTGCGCGTCTGGCGTTATGAGAACGGCGCTCTTGAGCCTGTCGCTGACCTTGGCGGGTTAACCAACCACCGGATCGGCGAGGCCGATATCGGTGGCGGTATCCGGGATTGTGGCGATGGGCCTGAAGTCATCACCGCCAGCGCCGATTGGCGCGAGGTGATGGCAACGCGCCTGACCGACGGCGTCCTGCGGACGAGGTCGATAGGGGCGCATGTGGACCGTGGATCTTTTGCGATTGCACTGGCCTGCGCGCAGCTCCCCTAAGCTTTGGGCGGCTAGAGTGTCACAAGCAGGGCGATTGTCGTCACTTGCTGCGTGGCGCCCAGAATATCGCCGGTTTGTCCTCCGATCTTTGTGCGCGCAATCATCGCACAAATCGCGCCTGTTACGGCGGCCACCAGTATCATGCTAGGATATCCGCTGACGTAAGCGACCGCCGCGCCAATCGCGATTGCAGCCCAGGCGGTTTTCTGCGCTGGCCTGCCGACAGATCGGCTCAATCCGGTGTCGCGGGCATTTGGCAGCATCGCCATCAGCACAACCATATTGGTGCGGCTGACAGCGCCGACGGCGATGAACACCATCCAGTGCATCTCGAAGGACAAGACCATCAATATCGCCATATAACGCAACAAAAGCGCCAGAACGACGGCGCAAACGCCGTAGACCCCGATGTGGCTATCCTTCATAATCTCCAAACGGCGGGCTTTGTCCCAGCCGCCCCAAAGCCCATCGACCGTATCCGCAAGCCCGTCTTCATGCATTGCCCCGGTCAGGATAACGGCACTTGCCAGCACGAGCCCCGCAGCAAATATCGCAGGCACGCCTACCGCCATGAGAAGGCTGGCAATCACGGCCAAGATCACACCCACGATCACCCCGACCAGCGGATAGGCCCACGCAGATGCAGCACCGCGTGCCATCGCTTTGTCGGTACTCACCTTTATCGGTAGCCGCGTCAGCAATCCCAACGCAGCGGGCAGGTCGATGGGGTGAAAGAGAGCATTGTCGTGTTTAAACAAACGGTGGTCCTTTGCGGGCTTCACATGGCGCAATACTGCGCTAAACAGGTCCGAAGACTGACCCCAGCGAGGACCCGATGCAAGCGCCATTTTCGACATTTTCCACCTTCAGGCAAACCCTTGCCGCGGCACCTTCGACGGATGTGCGGGCGGTGGCCGGCGCGCAAGAGCGCAACAGGCAACTTACGAAACCTCCCGGTGCGCTGGGGCGTCTGGAAGACTTGGCGATTTGGTACGCCGGGTGGCGCGGTGATCCGCAGCCCCAGATCAATGCGCCGCAAGTCATTGTGTTTGCTGGCAATCACGGGGTTTGTGCGCAGGGCGTATCCGCTTTTCCGCCCGAAGTGACCGTGCAAATGGTGGCAAACTTTGAACATGGCGGGGCGGCAATCAATCAGCTTTCCAAAGCGTTTGGGGCCAAAATGGATGTCTATCCCTTGGACCTTGATATACCCACAAACGACTTCACAGTCGGCCCGGCGATGTCCGAGGGCGATTGCGTCGCAGCCTTGCAAACCGGCTGGAATGCCGTTGATCCTGAGGCTGATCTTCTGGTCACGGGAGAGATGGGGATAGGCAATACCACCTCTGCGGCGGCCATCAGTGCGGCGCTTTTGGGGGGTGAGGCCGGCGATTGGACAGGCCGCGGCACAGGCGTTGATGACGACGGACTTGCCCGCAAGACAGACGTAGTTGCCAAGGGGCTGGCCCTGCATCAAAACCGCGACGCGCTAGAGGTTCTGCGCTGTTTGGGTGGGCGCGAATTGGCTGGCATGGCCGGTGCGATTGCCGCAGCGCGCCACCACCGCATTCCGGTCATCCTTGACGGTTTCATCTGTTCGGCTGCCGCGTTGACTTTGGCAAAGACCGCAGACGGCGCGCTGGATCACACAGTCGCGGGCCATTTGAGCGCTGAAGGCGCGCATCGGCGCCTTTTGAATGCTTTGGAGAAAGAGCCGCTATTGCAGCTTGGTTTGCGCCTTGGCGAAGGCTCCGGCGGCGCCTTAGCGATTGGCGTGTTGCAAGGGGCGATTGCGTGCCATTCCGGGATGGCCACTTTCGCAGAGGCTGGCGTCAGCGACGGCTAGTCGTCTTTCTTGCGCTCATTCGCTTGTTGGCGGGCGGCCAGCTCCATCTCAAGCGAGGTGTTCAATTCACGCGCCCGCGCCACATACTCAGGCAAATCCGACACTGGCACACCTGGCTTCCAAAGCTCAGTCAGCTCGCGCAGCGCGGCCCGGTCGTGTTGGTAGAAGGCCTGTTCGACCTCGGCGGCTTCAAAGTCTGTCAGCCCGAGGTTCTCCAGCGCGTAGCGGCCCGCGCGCAGAGAGCTGTCAAACATTTCGCGCACGATGTCATCAGCGCCAGCGTCGTAAAGCTCATGCACATGCACGCGGTCGCGGGCACGGGCGATGATATGCAAATCGGGCCGCGCTTTACGGGCATAGCGTACCAATTTCACGGCATTGCGCTTGTCGTCAATTGCCACGACCAAGACGCGGGCGTCCTCTAATCCGGCGGCATTCAATAGATCTGGCCGCGTTGGATCACCAAAGAACCCCCGAAAACCGAATTTGCGCATCATTTGCACGGTCGCCAGATTGTTATCGACGACCACGGTGTCAAATCCCGCACTGCGCACCAAACGGTTCACAATTTGGCCGAACCGCCCGATACCGGCTATAATCACGGTGCCTTGTTCATCGACCTCATCATGTTCGGCGTCCGCTTCGTCCACCATCCGCCGCGTCAGCACTTCATAGACAATAAACAAAAGCGGCGTGATGAGCATCGACAGCGCAATCACGAGCAGAAGCAGGCTGCCAAGCGCGTCCGTCAGAACACCCTGCGCAAGCGAAAAGGAGATCAGCACAAAGCCGAATTCACCGGCCTGTGCCAAACCAAGCGTGAACAGCCAACGGTCCTTTTTGTGCAGTCGAAAGACGGTCGCGAGGCCAAAGAGTATGATGCCTTTGATAACCATCACCGCGATGGCAAGGCCGATGATCTTCGCGGGATCTCCGAACAGCAGGTTGAAATCTATGCCGGCGCCGACCGTGATGAAGAACAGACCCAAGAGCAGCCCCTTGAAAGGTTCGAGATCGCTTTCCAATTCATGTCTGAACTCGGAGTTGGCCAACACGACGCCAGCCAGGAATGTTCCCAAGGCGGGCGACAGGCCGACCATCTGCATCAGAACCGCAATGGAGACCACCATGAGAAGGGCCAGCGCGGTATACATCTCGCGTAGCCGCGCGTGATGGATATAGCGAAAGATTGGCCGGGTGAGGAAAATACCGGTCAGGATCACCGCGATGACAGCACCAAGCGTCACCAACGTGACACCCCAGCCCGACAGGCCTTCTACAAGGCTGAGCGTCGCGTATTCACTGTCATCATACGCGTCCGCCGCACGCACGACCGAGCCGTCAGGTGCCAACGACATCAGCGCAGGGGCGGCCAGCAATGGCAGCAGCGCCAACATTGGAATGACCGCGATATCCTGTGCCAGCAATACCGAAAATGTCGAACGCCCGCCGCTGGTTTGCACCAATCCCTTTTCGGAGAGCGTCTGCAAGACAATAGCGGTCGATGACAAGGCAAAGATCATCCCGATGGCCACGGATGTGCCGGTATCGTACCCCAAGAATATCGCGCCAGCCGTGATGGCGAGCATCGTCAGCCCGACTTGCATCCCGCCCAAACCCAAAAGGCGCTGACGCATATTCCAAAGCGCGCGCGGTTCCAGCTCAAGCCCGATCAGGAACAGCATCATCACAACGCCAAATTCCGCGATATGCTGAAGGTCCTTGGTTTCGGCGCCAACCAAACCCGTCACCGGCCCGATGGCGATGCCCGCCAGTAGATAACCTAGAACCGATCCCAAGCCGAAACGCGCAGCGAGCGGCACCGCAATGACAGCCGCTCCGAGATAAATGGTTGCCTGTAAAAGGATAATTTCCATTTTTGCCTATCGCATAAGGGCGCAGCTTCCTGCCCGTTCAAATCTTGTCAGTTCATTTGGCTTTCTCGGCAATCTGCCCCGTGCAATCAGCATATGCCGCGGCGCGCTTACTCTCTTGGCATCTCAACGGCATAGGTGCGCCCGCGTTTAACGTAGTTGAGCGCTTCATCGCCAATCGCTGTCACCTGTCCACCATCAAGCGCGCTGCCGACTTCGACGCGCACGTAGCGCCCATTGCTGAGACGGACCAGCGCACGGCGAGCGTTTGGGCGTCCATAGACCCCGATCAGATTGATGTCCCGCAGACGGATCACGTCTTCCTGGGTGGCGGTACGGGCCACGGCGCCGGGTAATGGCGCAAAGTTCTGCGGAGCGACAGGGGCAGCCGCGACGACAGGCGCGGCTGTTGTGGTCCCGGTTGGGCGACGTGACAAACCGTTCGGCCGCACATCAGGCCGCATGGAGACGCGCACGGCCAGAGCTGTGCTGTTGTCAAAGCGCAAAGTCGCATCGCTGGCCGCGATCTCTCTGAGGATATCAGTGATGTCAGTGGTGTCCGGATCTGCCGCCGCCGTGAGCCCTGCGGGTCGAAGTTGCGGGCGCAAATCAGTTGCGGCGCGCGCCTCAACCGTTGCGGCATCAAGCGCGATGGTTCCGCTTTGTTGCAATTCCAGTCCGGCAAGCCCCACGCCGCCCAGCGGCGCTTCCGGTTGTGCCTGCGGCACCACCAAGTTGGCTGGGCGCAGCGGTGGGATGACGTCAGGCGTACCTGCAATCACAACAACGCCATCGTCAGGTGCAGCGGGCGCAAGCAAGGCCAGTCGCGCCAGATCGGCCTCTGATAGCTGCGGGCGGGGACTGACGGCGAGGTCCGGCAGGCCGGCAATGACAAACGCACCGTCAGGTGTCAGCGTGCCTTCGGGCGTTGCGGCGATGAAGCCGTTCTCATCGCGCGCGAACACCATATCAGCGGGTGGCGGATTGCGCGGTGCGGCAAAAGGGACGGGCCGTTCCGCCGGTCTGACTGCAAAGACAGGGGCGGCGACGCGCGGTGGGGTCGTCAGAGGGGCGGGGCGCATGAACCCCAACAAAATCGCACCGGACGGCGTGTCAATCAGCCGTGGGCTGCGTTGCCATACGCCTGTCGCCTCATATGATGCTGCGGCCTCCGCAGGGCTAGGCACTGTGCCGCGCGCGGTGGCCGTCGCCCCTGTGACGCGGTCTTCGGTGAAAGGTGCCGATGGTGGGTCTTGCGGTATAGCAATGCTGGCGTCGGGCAAGATTGCCTGCACCAGAATGGGCGTCCCAATAGCTGGCGATGGCTCTTGGGTGGTCATTCCTGCGGGCAGGTTCGGCGCAGTTGCCGCAAATTCACCGAACAATGGCGCTGCGACAGTAAGCACCTCCGGGCCAATCAGCGGCGCCTGTGGCGGGGCATTTTCAATCTCAGGAGCCGGCAGAGAGGTCACTTCACTCAGCAACGACATCACTGGATCGTCAGTTGCGATGGTGCTGTCAAAGGGCGCGACTTCGGCAGGCGGGTTTGGACCAAGGTCCGGCGCAGATTGTAGCGCGATTTCCGGCGCGGCTGCCCCCGATGCCGGCGTTTCGACAGACAAGAGGGTCGGGGCATCGGCCCCGCTGCCCGTGGCGAGTAGCGCCCAGCCACCGATCATGGCCAAGACAGCGACGCTGGCGGCCAGCCCGATGAACAGCTTTTTGCGCGATATCGCGGCCATATCTGTTACTGGGGCTGGAGGTACATCAGTCAAACCAGACACAGCGACCGGCGATGTGTTGCCGGCGGCAACCAAGGCCGGCTTGGCTGCAATATTGGGGGAGACCTCCGCGATGATCGGGTCAAAGAGCGGCGGTTGTGCAAGCGCGATCTTTTGCGGTGTTGGCGCTTGTACGGCAAGGGCAGGGGTAGGGCGCCGCCAGACCTCTGGCGGTGTTGCATCAACCCAGAGCACCTGTTTGGTCTCTGGCTTGGGGGCAGTTTCGCGCACCAATTTGCGGGACTCTAACCGCTTGCCAACAAGCTGGACAGGCTGGCTGTCGCGGGTCACGGTTGCGTCCGGTCCAAGGATATCCGGCATTGCTGACGTCGGGCCGAAGAATACCTCACTTTGGAAGCTCGATGCAGGTGGAACAGCGACAAAAGCGACCGGACGAAAGCCCTGCATAGCGGCAAAGTTTTCCGCTTCTTGCAAAGTTTGGCGGGCCACTGCGGCAATATGGGTATTGCCGTCTGAGCGTTCAAAATCAACGACCAATGCGTCAAGCGAGTATGGCGTTGCATTTTTCAAAACCGCATCAATGTCGCTTTTGTCGGTTTGGTCACTTTCGATGGCAGTGTATTTGATCTGATCTGCTGGGATGATAATCTTGCAGCAAAAGCTGCTGGAAGCAATCACTTCTGCCTGCGTTTGCAAGGACGTAAGGTCGGCATTTAAGGTCGGGCTATTGATATCGACGTGCCCCAGCCGACGCCATCCGTCATGGACACGTTGCAGCATTTCGATCCCTTCATGGGAGAGCGATAGCGCGAAATTGATGGTCATTGGCCTGCTTTAGCACATTGTTGACAGCGGCAAATCATATGTGCCGCCGTGCGATAATGCTATAGCAGAAAGCTGCCCGCGCCAAGGGCGCGGGCTGGTAAACTTTCGGTCAGGCTGTCGCTTTTGCCAGTGCCTGATCGAGATCGGCAATGATATCTTCTGCATCCTCGATCCCGATTGACAGACGCACGATACCCGGTCCTGCACCAGCGGCCTCCTGCTGCTCTGCGGTCAACTGGCGGTGCGTGGTCGAGGCCGAGGGGAGAATCAAGCTACGGGTATCGCCGAGGTTGGCGACATGGCTGAAGATCTCTAGGCTATCTACCAGTTTCACGCATGCGTCGTAGCCACCCTTTACAGCCACGGTAAACAATGCACCTGCACCGCGTGGGCAGATCTTCGGCACCAGATGGGCGTAGGGGGAGCTGTCCAAGCCGGCATAGGTCACGTAATCCGTGCGCGGATCATCCTCGAGCCATTTGGCCACCTTCATCGCGTTCTCGACGTGGCGGTCCATGCGCAAGGACAGTGTTTCGATCCCCATCAGCGTATAGTGGGCCGCCTGTGGGTTCATGGTCATGCCAAGGTCACGCAGACCGATGGCAATGCCGTGGAAGGTAAAGGCCAATGGGCCGAAAGTTTCTGCAAATTTCATCCCGTGATAGGCCGGTTCCGGCTCTGAGAGGGAGGGAAACTTGTCATTCGCCGCCCAGTCAAATTTGCCGCTATCGACAACGCAGCCACCAGTGACTGTGCCGTTGCCAGTCAGGTATTTGGTGGTCGAATGCACAACAAGCGTCGCGCCATGTTCAATCGGGCGGCAAAGATACGGCGTCGCGGAGGTGTTATCGACGATCAGCGGAATCCCAGCGTCATCAGAAATGGCAGAGATCGCATCCAGATCCGTAATATGCCCACCAGGGTTTGCAATCGCCTCACAGAAGACAGCGCGCGTGTCATCGTCGATGGCAGCTTTCACGGCATCATGGTCATCGAAATCAACGAATTTCGCGCTCCAGCCGAAACGTTTGATAGTTTGGCTGAACTGGGTCACCGTGCCGCCGTAGAGGCGGCTGGAGGCAATGATGTTGCGCCCCGGTTGCATCAACGGAAAGAGCGCCATGATTTGCGCTGCGTGACCGGAGGAACAGCACACACCACCGACACCGCCTTCAAGGGTCGCAATGCGTTCTTGTAATGCGGCGACGGTCGGGTTGGTCAGGCGCGAGTAGATGTAGCCCACTTCTTGCAGGTTGAAGAGAGCTGCGGCGTGCTCGGCATCGCGGAAGACATAGGCGGTGGTTTGGTAGATCGGCACTTGACGCGCGCCTGTTGCCGGATCGGGGCGTGCGCCTGCATGAACTTGCAACGTGTCAAAGCCGTAAGATGGGCCATCGGTCATATCGGGGTCTCCGTTTGAAATATGTCGCGACAAGGTGTAGGCGGAAAGCCCGCGCACCTCAACGGCTCTGCTCAAAAAGGAAAGATTGATGCCCGTACCCTTTCATTTCGCCTTTCACGTTTCGGATTTGGATGAAGCACGCGAATTTTATTCCGGTGCTTTAGGCGCGACTGAGGGGCGTTCCACCGAGACTTGGGTTGATTTTGATTTCTTTGGGCACCAGTTGAGCCTGCATCTGGGCACGCCTTTTGCTAATGAAGCGACCGGCAAGGTTGGCGATCATATGGTGCCAATGCCGCATTTTGGGTTGGTGTTGCCATTGGAGGACTGGACGGCCTTGGCTGGACGGTTGGAAGAGCGCCAGACAGATTTCATCATCGCCCCATCGGTTCGCTTCAAGGGTGAGCCGGGTGAGCAGTGGACGATGTTTTTCCGCGATCCGTCTGGCAACCCGATTGAGATCAAGGGATTTGCCGACACCAGCGGCATTTTCGCTAACTAGCGCAACCAAAACCCGTTTGATTTGATCTTATTGCGGATCGCCTGTTCGCGTCGTGGCAGGTCGTTGCGATCAAAGAGCGCGCGCACTTTATGCCCGCGTTTTTGATAGATCATCCGTTTGAAAGGGTCATGCAGCTTGAGCAGTTTTTTGATCTTATTGGGCGCCGCAAGCTCTTCCAAAAACGCGACCTGCGCGTCTGTGCCTGTCGCATAAAGCAGCGGCAGTGCGCGGTAGTGATAGGTCACCGCACCATCAAGGCCGCTCAGGTTTTCTGGTGGCCGCCCGCCACCAAACGCATGCACAACAAGGGGCAGGGCGACTTGGTCGAGCCAGGGATCAAGCGGTTGGATCACCAATTCTGGCGGTGGATCATCGCGAATTGCGGTGGCGTATAGCGTGAAGTGCTGCCCGAATGCGGCAGGGTCCGCGCCGAAGAACCACCCCGCGTTGAAGTACAAATACCGCTCCCAATATTCATCCGGTTGGCTTGTATCGAGCGAGCTTTCAAAATCCAGCCCGAAGCGATCATAGAGCGACTTCCAGATTGCCGCGTAGCCGGGCCAGTATAGGTCTTCCACAGGCCACGTGTTTGTCCGCCGCATGGAGGCAGCAGGGCGCGCAAAATCAAACGGCATGTGCGCCAAATCCCCGGTCACCAGCGTGTCGCTGTCAAAAAAGACGAAAGGTTCATCTCTGGGCAGGGCGTTGAGCCCCTCGATTTTGTTGCCTTGTGGATAGGACTGTCCAAAGTGCGCGCTCTCGAATGGGACAACCTTGGCGCCCAGTTCTTCCAGACCGTCGCGGATCGGATGCGCCATCCGTGGGTCTTTGTCCCAAAGCGGACCCGGCTGAGGTTCCGCGACAATAACTTGTCCGGCAAAATCAGGGCTGCGCGCGCGCAGAGAGGCGAGAAACAAGAGCGCCTCAAACTGCAACCGCCCGGTTTGGCCGACGATCATGATGTTAAATGGCTGTAAATGCATCAGCTTCTTCGCGGCACCTCTGGTTCGGCGTGTAGTCTTTGTAGGGGTGGCATCGCGCGACTTCAATGGACTGTCGCGTTGCGACGAAAGGCAAAAATATCTGGCAAATCGTGCAAAAGTTGGCAGTGTAACAAAGCAAGCTGCATCGGGGAGGAGACAGCCATGCGCGACAACCAAAATCAAGACGCGGGCTATTATGCGCTTGAGACTTGCGATGTGAGCGCCTTCAAAGCGCTTATCGACCAAGCCACGCAGGCGGCGGATGTGCCTCATTCCCATGCTATCCAGCACAATATTCCGATTTATGATATGGCCGCCCTGCGACCCGCCCTAGCAGACGGACTAGCCCGTCGCGCTTTGATGGCGGAATGGGCGCGGGTGATGATGCATGGCGCCGGAGCGATTGCTTTGCGATCAGCTTACGAGAATATCGACGTGCTGGACGAGGCCACCGTGATCTATGAGGAAATCATTGCCGAAGAAAAAGGAGTAGCGGGCGGTGGCGCAGACCATTTCGCAGCCGCGGGCTCAAATGATCGGGTGTGGAATTCGCTGCAAAAGCTCTGTCTGCGCGCGCCTGATGTTTTTGCGCGCTACTTTTCCAACCCGTCGCTGGCTGCCGTGAGCGAGGCATGGTTGGGGCCCAACTATCAAATGACGGCACAGGTCAATCTTGTGCACCCCGGCGGAGCGGCGCAAGAGGCCCATCGTGACTATCATTTGGGGTTCCAGACGGCTGATGTGGCCGCCACCTATCCCGCACATGTGCACGACCTGTCGCCAGTGATGACCTTGCAGGGTGCAGTGGCGCATTGCGATATGCCAGTGGAGAGTGGGCCGACGAAGTTGCTGCCATTTTCGCAGACCTACCGCCCGGGTTATCTGGCTTATCGGCGCGATGATTTCCGCGCGGTTTTTGAAGAAAACTGTGTACAGTTGGCACTTCAGAAGGGCGACGCATTGTTTTTCAATCCGGCGTTATTCCATGCGGCAGGTGCGAATGTGACACCTGACGTTCACCGGATGGCGAACCTGCTGCAGGTTGGCACGGCCCTTGGACGTGTGCTTGAAAACATCGACCGTGCGGGCATGTGCAAAATGCTCTATCCCGTCGTTGCCGATATGAAAGGCCTATTTGATCCGTCGGAATTGGATGCGTTGTTGGGGGCCACAGCCGAGGGCTATCCGTTCCCCACAAATCTTGACACCGATCCACCCGTTGGCGGTCTCGCACCGGAAAGCCAGAAGGCCTTTTTCGCGCGCGCATTGGCAGAGGGGCTGACGCTTGCGAAGTTCACGGCTGGTCTTGATAAGATGGCTGCGAAACAACGCCCTTGAATGGGTTTGACTTCGCCCTTTCCCGACCACTAGTGTCGCGCGAAATTAGGCGCCGATTGCGCATGAAAGAAGGCTCTCCATGACACAAACACAGCAAAACTATATCGCGGGCGAATGGATTACGGGACCGACCGAAATTGAAAACATAAATCCTTCGGATCTGTCTGATATCGTGGGAGTTTTTGCGCAAGCCAGCAGTCACCAGCTTGATGATGCGCTGGGCGCTGCCCGACGTGCGCAGGCGGAATGGGCGGCTTACGGGTTGGAACGCAAGCAAAACGTTTTGATGGCCATTGGCAACGAATTGATGGCCCGCGCGGAGGAATTGGGCACGCTGCTGAGCCGCGAAGAAGGCAAACCGCGCGCCGAAGGCAAGGGAGAGGTCTTTCGCGCCGGTCAGTTCTTTACATATTTCGCGGCTGAGGTTTTGCGTCAAATCGGTGACAACGCAGATAGCACGCGCGACGGGATCGAGGTCGATGTGCGCCGCGAAGCCGTTGGTGTCGTGGCTATCATCAGCCCTTGGAACTTCCCGACCGCAACCGCGAGCTGGAAAATTGCGCCTGCCCTGGCCTTTGGCAACGCGGTGATCTGGAAGCCTGCGAATGTCACACCTGCGTCCGCTGTAGCACTGACGGAGATCATTTCCCGTCAGGATATTCCCAAGGGGCTTTTCAATCTTGTGATGGGGGCCGGGCGCGATGTTGGCCAGCGGCTTGTGGAAAGCCCGAAGGTTGACGCAATTTCCTTCACCGGCTCTGTGCCAGTCGGCAAGGGGATTGCAACCGCAGCGATCCAAAACCTGACCAAGGTGCAAATGGAGATGGGATCGAAAAATGCGCTGGCCGTGATGGATGACAGCGATATTGATCTGGCCGTCACGCTGGCGTTGGGAGGGGCGTTTGGCGGGACTGGCCAGAAATGCACGGCATCATCGCGTTTGATTGTTCACGAAGCTGTCCATGATGAGTTCGCCGCAAAACTGGTGGCGGGTGCGCAGGCGATGAAGATCGGCCATGCGCTGGGCGAGGGGACGCAAATCGGCCCCGTTGTGAGTGAACAGCAATTGGGTGAAAACCTAGCTTACGTGGAGAAAGGCAAAGCCGCAGGCGCTGAACTGGCTTGCGGCGGCGAACGGGTCACGCGCGAAACGGAAGGGTATTTCATGACCCCGGGCGTCTTTTTGAACACCACCAACGATATGGTCATCAACCGCGAGGAAATGTTCGCGCCATTGGCGTCCGTCATCAAAGTCGGCAGCTATGAAGAAGCATTGCACACCGTCAACGACACCAATTTTGGCCTGACGTCGGGGATTGTCACAAAAAGCCTTGCACGCGCAACGCACTTCCGGCGCAATGCGCAGACCGGCTGTGTGATGGTAAACTTGCCCACCGCTGGGACGGATTATCACGTGCCCTTTGGTGGACGCGGCGACAGCTCTTATGGTCCGCGTGAACAAGGCAGCTATGCGGCTGAATTCTATACAACGGTGAAGACCGCCTACATCTCCTCAGGTATGCCGGAGTAACCCCGCGATGTTCCTGATCGACGGTTTGCAATACGCCAATTGGTCCGAGAAAATCTTTCGGCAGATGCGCGAAGGCGGGGTGGACGCAGTCCACGTCACCATCGCTTATCATGAGAATTTCCGCGAAACGGTGTTGAACTTTGAGGCGTGGAACCGCTGGTTTGAACAATATCCCGATTTGATTTTCCATGGCGAGTGGGCAAGCGATATCGACAAGGCGCGCGAAACCGGGCGCACGGCGGTCTTCTTTGGCTTCCAAAATCCAAGTCCGATTGAAGATGATATTGGGCTGGTCGCGGTGCTGCACAAACTGGGTGCGCGGTTTATGCAACTCAGCTACAACAACCAATCGCTGCTGGCGACGGGATGCTATGAGGCCGAAGACCCCGGCATCACCCGGATGGGCCGTCAGGTCATCAAGGAAATGAACCGTGTCGGCCTAGTGGTGGATATGAGCCACTCCGCTGATCGCTCCACGATTGAAGCGGCGGATATTTCACAGCGACCGATTGCGATAACACATGCTAATCTGCATAGCTGGCAGCCCGCCTTGCGCAACAAACGCAATGATGTGGTGCGCGCGGTGACACAAAACGGCGGGATGATGGGGTTCTCGCTTTATCCGCACCACCTGAAGGGCAAGGGCGATTGCACGGTCGAAAGCTTCTGTCAGATGGTGGCGGATGCTGCGGAGGCTTTTGGTGTGGACCACTTCGGGATCGGCTCTGACCTTTGCCAGGATCAGCCTGACAGCGTTGTTGAATGGATGCGTGTCGGGCGCTGGAGCAAGGAAATCGACTACGGCGAAGGCTCTGCCAATGCCCCGGGCTTTCCGCCTATGCCGGCCTGGTTTGAAGACAATCGACACTTTGGCAATATCGCAGATGGCTTGCGCGCGGTAGGGTTTAGCGGGGACGAAGTCGGCAAATTGATGGGCGGAAACTGGTACCGGTTCTTTGCGGAAAACTTTCGGCCTTTGTAGGATCTGAAACCCACGGAATCGGCGCAATTAAACTGCGGCACGAAAAGATGAAAACTGGACCTGTCCCGCTTTAGTGCCGCCCCAAGTGCTCGTTTAAGCCACCTTCCGTTCGAAAGCGACCGGGCTTTTCCAGCCCAGTGCTGAATAGAGGGAACTTGGCGCGCAGGTTAGCACCTTTCTTGCTATAGCCAACCTTCTGGCTCAGCGAACGGACGGATGCCCAGAAAGACTTGGGCTTATTTAGGAATCTGGGAATTGGTTTCATGGGATTCTTTGCTCAATAGGGTTTCGAGTTGTTCGACGAACTCAGACAATGAAATTCCAAGGGCAGCGCAGATGTCTCGAAGGTTTAAGAGATCGATACGGCGCTCACCCACTTCATATTTACTGACCATTGATTGCGGAACACGTGGCTTTTTGGCGAGGTCGGTCTGCCTCAAACCCGCTTCCGGTCGGGATTTCCATAACAGTTCCAATCGTTCTTCGTGTTCTTCGCTGCCGAGTTTTGTCACACGAACCTTCTATATCCGCTTGCGGGATATCCCAAATTACTGCATTTTTTCATCAATAATGGGGGCGTGATGCAGTTAGCAATTGATAAAAAACAACAAATCGAATCCTCGGATACAAACACATCACTAGGTGTCCAGCCTTACAAGACACAGCTTCTCAAATGGATCGGAAATAAGCAGCGCTTTGCGCATGAAATTATTTCATTTTTCCCCAAGACTTTCGGAACTTATCACGAACCTTTCTTGGGCTCTGGGGCTGTATTGGGTGTTCTTTCACCTCGTAAAGCCGAAGCTGCCGACAGTTTCAAGCCGCTTATCACGATCTGGCAGATGTTAAGAACAGACCCTGAGCAGGTAAAACTCTGGTATCGTGATCGGTGGGAAGAAGCCCAGGAGGGGAAAAAGTGGCGCAATATGAGAAGATCAAAGCGCGCTACAACGCTGGTGCAAATGCGCCCGATTTTCTGTTTCTGACTCGCTCTGCCTACGGCGGCGTGATGAGGTTTAGGAAAGCTGATGGCTACATGTCAACGCCCTGTGGCGCGCATAAACCAATTCACTTCGGTACATTCGGTCGGCGTGTCGATGAATGGGCTGAGCGCGTTCGTGGGGCTGAATTTTTCCACCGCGAATTTGGAGAATCTCTTGATCGTGCCAAAGAAGGCGATGTGGTCTATTGTGATCCGCCTTATAGCCATAGCCAGGCGATCCTTTACGGCGCGCAGGGGTTTTCTCAGGATGATCTTTTCAAGAAAATTGAACAAGCCAAAGCCAGAGGGGTCTTTGTGGCATTAAGCCTTGACGGATCAAAAAAGTCAGGCGCGCAAAATTGCGATTATGATATACCTACCTGCTTGTTTGAAAGGGACGCGGTCGTAAACTGCGGGCGCTCGATGCTCAAGCGCTTCCGGATGAGTGGGCAAACTCTCGAAGCAGAGGTAGTCACCGACAGGTTGCTTCTCACACACTAACTGACCGGGTTCGTCGTGACTTCGGCGTTTTGAATTTCGCGATAATGTCTTGGATTGAAATCTTTTTACTTCCTATGTATCGTATCTCTAACAGGGGAATTCATCATGTCGTCTTCGGCGGCCAAAATAGCTACAATAAAGTATTTTTGCACGTCAATCGTAATCGTTGCGATGATTATGGTCGGCGGCACCTCGGCCTTGGCTTTCGGTGCCGGTGCAAAGTCACGGCTAACGTCAGAAATTGCTTTTGACGACTGTCAAGTCGCATTGCCCGATGCTGGCGTCGCTCCGCCTTGTGTTGAAGGGGAGCAAACCCCGGTCAACATGGCATTCTGTCCGATGTTAAGCTTTTGCGGCAGCATGGGGTCCGCCGCAGGCCATTGCGCGCCCAACGTGGCGGCCGGTCTTGCTGAATTTCATTTATCGGGTGCCGTCGCTGTGGCGATTACATACCCACGCACCAGAATTCGCGCGGAAGGACTTCCCGCAGAACCGCTGATCCAACCGCCGATCATTTGAAACGCCATTCGCGGCTGTGCATCCCGCCAGCCGTCTGGAAATACGTTTTTGTGAGAGGAGTTTGTAATGGAAAATGCACTCGGGCTGGCCGGTTACCAGTCCACAATGATAATCATCGTTTTTGTCGTCCTGGGTTTGGGGATTGCCGCGCTCTTTGCGGCGCTGTTCCTGCCAACACGCTGGCGGTTGCCCTATTCGATGGAGTTCCTGTTCGTCGGGTTTCTGCTGGTCATGGTGTGGTACGGCGACAGCCGCAGTACCGAAATATACACAGCTTACCAGGATCGTCTCGAAGAAGAGGGCGTGCTGGAAGTCGGCTATGAACCGGGGGAAGAAGAATTTGACCGGATCATCCGGGTTCTGGCCTTTCAGTGGGGATTCGCCTTCATCGACGAGGATGATGCGATTTCGCGCAATGCGGCTGTCGTCCAGCCGGGTGAAACGGTGCTGTTCAGCCTGTTCGCCAATGACGTCATTCATGGCTTCAACATTCCTGCAGCTGGCATCACCGCCGAATTTGAACCAGGGGTCGAGCGCGACATATGGATTCGCGCACCACAGGAGCCCGGCAAGTATCTGATCCAGTGCCTGAACTACTGCGGAGTTGGACACGCCCAGATGAAGGCTTGGCTCGTTGTTCAAGCTGACGAGGGCGACGGTGACGAAGAGCATGATGAGGGCGAGGCCTGATGCCGGGCCCATCCGTGACAACATATTCAGAATTAAGGAGACCGCACCATGGCAAGCGTGCATGATGCAGAACGTATGGGGGCAACACCCCATTGGGAGCCGGAAGATGTCATCGGCAAGATGACGCTTTCGACGCTCCTGTTTTCACACGACTACCGGCATATTGCTATAAAAGGTATGTTGACCTCAGTCGTTATGCTGGGCCTTGGCGGCCTGATGGCAATATTGTTCAGGACCGAACTGGCCTATCCCGATATCCAGATATTGGATGCGCGACCCTATATGTCGCTGATGACCTTGCACGGTATGTTCATGGTCTTTGGCTTCATCATCCCATTTGTTATCTCGATCATGTACTACATGATGCCCAAGATCCTTGGCACCGAGGAGCTGTTATGGGCTCGCGGCGCGCAGTGGAGTTACTGGCTGCTGATACTGGCCGCCGTCATGTTGATAATTTCGCGACCGGATTTCACCTGGACATTCTATCCTCCGATGTCGCTACGCGTCGGCGGAGAGTTGGTCTGGATGGGCTATGTCGCGGTTGCACTGGTGGCAATCTCTGAATTTCTTGCCGGTGCAGTGCTGTTGAAGAACGGTTTGGCTGCTGCCAAGCGCAAGGGCTTCAGCAAACTGCCGCTGATGGGGTGGGGTGCGATTTCAGAAGGCATACTGCTGCTCGTATCGACCCCGGTTCTGGGCCTTGTCGGTGTCGTGATGCTGACCGATTGGCTGGAGGTGACAGCGCTCTTTGATCCCGCACGCGGCGGCAACGTGATGACCTTCATGTTCATGTTCTGGTTTTATGGCCACCCGGCCGTCTATCTGCCGCTCATGCCTGCAGTCGCGATCCTCTATACGCTTCTGCCGCGGTTCCTGGGCCGTCCGATCTGGAGCTACTGGTCTGCGGTCACGGCGTTTGCATTGCTGACGGTTCTGGGCTTTGTCGTCTATCCGCACCACTTCCAGCCTGCTGAAAACGTCAGTGGCTTCATCGGACGCATGACACAGATCCTGACCTTGATGATCTTCATTCCGTCGACTTTGCATGTGTTCAACTGGATTGCCACGCTCTGGTCTGATCCAATTCCGGCCACGGCGCGCCGCGCGGTGCCTTTCAAGTTCATCATCGCATCGATCTTCTTTTTGATGTACGGCGGCGTGACAGCCTACGTAAACGCCCAGATTGCGACCGACAGCGATTTTGTCCACAATACGTATTTTGTGCCGGCGCACTTCCACGCAATGTTCGTGGGGTTCATGGCGAATATGGCGATGGCGGGTATTTACTATCTTTATCCGTATTTCACCGGTCGCATGTACAGTCAGGCTATGGGCAACATCCATTTCTGGTTCTGGCAGATCGGCATCTTTACCAAAGTCACGATGATGTATCTGCTGGGGTTCAACTACTTCCCGCGCTGGGTGGTGGACTATCTGGACCTTCCACAGTGGTCGATGCCGCAATTAATCCTGACAGGCGCGGCCTATCTGATTGGTCTGGGCTTTATAATGTTTGTCTACAACATCATGCGCAGTGCGACCCGCGGTGCGACCGTGACCGGCGACCCTTGGGCGATTGCGGAAAATGATCCGTCTGGCTCAGCAGAGCCGGTTCCGGCAGAATAAGAAGGAGAACTAAGATGATCATGCGATTGTTTCTGATATTCGGGCTGATCCTTCTTGGAGGAACAGGCTATTTCATCGTCGTTCAGACCCCGCCGACCGTGCAGGCAGCACCTGCGGTCGCGGAGATTGACCGACTGCGCGAGGAAGGCATCATTCCTGAAGGTGTCATGGCTGAGAATGAGGAAATCGAACACGACATTTTCGGAGTACCGCCCGAAGATGAAGCGATGATTGAAGCCGCTATGGAAAACATGGACATGGGCGACATGGACATGGGTAGCATGGACATGAACGCCGATGGCGGAATGGACATGAACGCCGATGCCGAGATGGACATGGCCGACGACGCCGGAATGGACATGGACGCCGATAACGGGATGGACATGGCCGGCGACGCCGGGATGGACATGGCTGCCGATGGTGAAATGGACATGGCCGACGATGGCGGGATGGACATGGCTGCCGATGGCGGGATGGACATGGCCGACGACGCCGGGATGGACATGGACGCCGGTGGCGGGATGGACATGGCTGCTGAAGATGAGATGGACGAGGAAGAAGCCGAACGTCTCATGGCTGGTCAAATGGCCGGACTGATCGTCACTGACGAGGGTGATTTTGATCGTGAAATCGCACTGTCGATGACAGAATGGACGTTCTCGGATCTCGAAATCGACGCCCAGCCAGGAGAACGCATCCGCTTCACCCTGCGCAATGACGGCGCCATTGTGCATGAATTCATGTTCATGGGCATGGCGCAAATGCAGGGCGTGAACTATCGCGCGCGACGGGCGGACTGGAACCTGGTGGAGCACGAAGCGCTCTACGAGAAATCACTGCTGCTGCCGGGTGAGGAATTGACCTTCGTTGCCAATGTGGTTCGGCCCGGTGTCTGGATGTTCATGTGTATGCTGCCCTACCACATGCAGATGGGCATGATGGGTCAGTTGGCAACCGAAGGGATGGCCATGGAAATGTAGCCGATTATCTGCATTTTCGTAATTTCTTTGCGGCCCGGCACCCAATGTCGGGCCGCTTTGCTTTGTCTGGCTGAGACGCTGGAAATTAGGAATGAAGCAACCAATATCCAAGCAATCTGGCAAGCGTTCCAGGGCTAGATCACCGTGCCCATCCCCCGCGGCCTTCACGCGCGCATATGCCTCAACTGCTATTGCTGTTTTCCGTGCGCCGGTTCCGGTCAGGTCGCAGAGGGTGACAGCGGTCTGTCTGCGGCGATCTTGCGCGCCTTGCTCCTGATTAGAAGGCCGCCAGCTCACATATCTCGTGGTCAGTCTGGTGTGGGGTCAAGTGCTGAATGTCGCCGCCCGTTTCGCATTGGGCACGCGTGTCGCGAACGATGGCGTCGGCGCGGTGCATGACCCCTACGTCAAGCTCCTGCTTGCTGCACGCAGACGCAGAGCTCGTCAACCTTGCAGGCTGCGTACGCCCACATCGCCCTCGTCACGTGCTTGCATCGCCATAACCGCAGCGCTCGCAGCGGCGGCGGTCGTGAAGTAGGGGATCTTGTCGTAGAGTGCGACAGCGCGGATTGATCTGCTGTCTTCAACGGCGGCGGCGCCTTCGGTGGTGTTGAAAACCAAGGCGATATGCCCGTCTTTGAGCCGGTCAACGATGGTCAATCCACCCTCATAGACCTTGTTCACGACCTCGCAGGCGATCCCGTTCTCGACCAGCCAAGCGGAGGTGCCGCGTGTCCCTACGATTGTAAAGCCAAGCGATATCAGCGTTTTGCCTGCTTCCAGCATGTCAGACGTCTTGTCGTCGTCCTTTATGGAGATGAAGACCGTGCCTTGCATAGGAAGGTTTGTGCCTGCACCCATCTGCGCCTTGAGGAAGGCCCGCGGGAAGGACCTGTCCCAGCCCATGACCTCACCGGTTGAGCGCATTTCCGGGCCCAAAATCGTGTCGACGCCGGGGAAACGGGCGAAAGGCAGGACGGCTTCTTTGACCGAGAACCACGGCGTTTTGGGGTCCGCCAATGTGAATGCATCGCCCATTGGCAGCACGTCCATCGGATTTTCTGCGGCTGGGTAGGGTTCGCGCAAAGGGAAGTTTGACAACGGCTCGCCCGCCATCAGGCGGGCCGCGATGGATGCGATGGCACTGTCTGTGGCCTTTGCGACGAACGGGACGGTACGGGACGCGCGCGGGTTCACCTCGATCAGGTAGACAGTTTCGTCTTTGACCGCGAATTGGATGTTCATCAACCCCACCACGTTCAGCGCTTTGGCCAGCGCTTCTGTCTGCATACGGATTTCGGCAATCATCGCATCAGAAAGCGAATAGGGTGGCAATGAACACGCGCTGTCGCCGGAGTGGACGCCCGCTTCTTCGATGTGCTGCATGATGCCCGCGACATGCGTGTCTTTGCCATCAGACAAGCAGTCAACATCGACCTCAACGGCGCCGGACAGGTAGCTGTCGAGCAGAACCGGACTGTCGCCAGACACGACAACCGCTTCGGAGATATAGCGTTCAAGCTGCGCCTGATCGCGAACAATTTCCATCGCGCGGCCACCCAGAACATATGACGGGCGGATCACAAGGGGAAATCCGATTTCCTTCGCAATGTCAAAAGCTTCCGTATCTGTCGACGCGATGCCATTGTGGGGTTGCTTCAACCCCAGCTTCTGCACCAGTTGCTGGAAGCGTTCACGGTCCTCAGCCAGATCAATCGCGTCCGGCGTCGTGCCAAGGATCGGAATGCCCGCCTCGTGCAGGGCATTCGCCAGCTTCAGCGGTGTTTGCCCGCCAAACTGCACAATCACACCATGCAAGGTGCCGTTTTCCTGCTCGACCCGCAGGATTTCCATCACATGTTCAAAAGTCAGCGGTTCGAAATAGAGACGGTCAGAAGTGTCATAGTCGGTCGAGACAGTCTCCGGGTTGCAGTTTATCATAATCGTTTCATAGCCCTGATCGGTCAGGGCAAAACAGGCGTGACAGCAGCAATAATCAAACTCGATCCCTTGGCCGATCCGGTTAGGACCGCCACCCAGAATAACCACTTTCCTGCGGTTCGAGGGCCGTGCTTCGCATTCCACTTCACCCATCACGGGGCTTTCGTAGGTGGAATACATGTAGGGGGTTTGCGCTTCGAATTCCGCGCCACAGGTGTCGATCCGCTTGAATACGGCATTGACCCCAAGGTTACGGCGGGCGCGGCGCACTTGGGTTTCATCACGCCCTGTCAAGGTCGCCAGACGCGCATCCGTGAAACCCATCATCTTGATATCGCGCAGGCCCTCTTCGGTGACGGGGAGGCCGTTTTTCAAAAGCTCCGCTTCGGCGTTGATGATTTCGCGGATACGCGCAAGGAACCATGGGTCGAACTTGGTGACAGCAAAGATGTCGTCATCCGACAGCCCGTGCCGCATCGCCTGCGCGATGACGCGCATACGGTCAGGGGTCTGCTTGGCCAGCGCCTTGGTGACGGCCGCCTTGTCAGGGGCGCCCGGGATGGCAATATCGTCAAAGCCGGTCAGGCCGGTCTCCATTGACGCGAGCGCTTTTTGGAAGGACTCGTGGATCGTACGCCCAATGGCCATCGCTTCGCCCACGGATTTCATTGCGGTGGTCAGGTAAGGCTCTGATCCTGCGAATTTTTCAAACGCAAAGCGCGGGATTTTCGTGACAACATAGTCGATTGTCGGCTCAAATGACGCGGGTGTGACGCCAGTGATGTCATTATCGAGCTCGTCCAGCGTATAGCCCACGGCCAGCTTTGCCGCAATCTTGGCAATCGGGAAACCCGTCGCCTTGGACGCCAGCGCCGATGATCGGGAGACGCGGGGATTCATCTCAATCACGACCATGCGGCCATCGGCGGGGTTCACCGCCCATTGCACATTCGAGCCACCAGTTTCGACGCCGATTTCACGCAGCACGTTGATGCTGTGTGTGCGCATGATCTGGTATTCCTTGTCGGTTAGCGTGAGGGCCGGGGCCACCGTGATGCTGTCGCCGGTATGCACGCCCATCGGGTCCACGTTTTCAATGGCGCAGACGATGATTGCGTTGTCTGCCTTGTCGCGCACGACTTCCATTTCGAATTCTTTCCAACCTAGCAGCGATTGATCCACAAGGATCTGTCCGACGGGGGACGCATCCATTCCGCTGCGACAGAAGAATTCATATTCTTCACGGTTATACGCCACACCGCCGCCGGTGCCACCAAGCGTATAGGCAGGGCGGATGATAGCGGGCAGGCCGATATCTTCCAGCGCGTCCAGAGCGATTTTCACACCGGCATCCAGATCGCCATCAGGAGCCGTGACGATCGTGGCTTTGGGGTTTTCGATGCCCAGACGATCCATCGCTTCACGGAAAAGCTTGCGGTCCTCGGCCATTTCAATGGCTTCGCGCTTGGCGCCGATCATCTCGACCCCGTATTTTTCCAACACGCCCATATCAGCGAGTGCCAGCGATGTGTTCAGGCCGGTCTGTCCGCCCATCGTGGGCAGCAGCGCGTCGGGGCGTTCTTTTTCGATGATCTTGGCAACAACTTCGGGTGTGATCGGCTCAATATATGTTGCATCTGCGAGGCCGGGGTCGGTCATGATTGTGGCGGGGTTGGAGTTGACCAGAATGACCCGATAACCTTCTTCACGAAGCGCTTTGCAGGCCTGTGCGCCGGAATAATCGAACTCGCAGGCTTGGCCAATAATGATGGGTCCGGCGCCGATAATCATGATCGACTGAATGTCGGTACGCTTTGGCATGGCAGGCCCCCTTATTTGCAAATTGTCCTGCGTTATAGGGATGGTGCGCCCATGTGCAAGGGGGGAAGCATCCGTCACGAGTGAAACAAGAGGATTCTTTCGGCAACGGTCGCGTGTGACGTGAGGATCGGCCAAAATTTTCGAATTTTGGCGCCTCCGGCGGGAGTTTTCCGGCCAAGATGAAGGGGGAGGTTGACTTCGCACAAGCAAAGATGTGTATCGGGCCGACCATAGCCTTGAGGAATTGACCGATGCATGCCTACCGCAGCCATACCTGTGCCGATCTGACCGCCGCGAATGTCGGCGAAACCGTGCGTCTTTCGGGCTGGGTAAATCGCGTGCGCGACCATGGCGGCATTTTGTTTATCGACCTGCGTGACCATTACGGGATTACGCAGGTGCTGTGTGATCCGGATTCGACGGCATTTGCGGATGTTGAAAAGGTGCGTTCCGAGTGGTGCATTCGTATTGATGGCGAAGTCAAAGCGCGCGATCCTGAGTTGGTGAATGCAAAATTGCCAACCGGCGAAGTTGAGGTCTTTATCCGCGAAATTGAGGTGCTGGGTGCGGCGAAAGAGCTGCCTCTGATGGTTTTTGGCGATCAGGAATATCCCGAAGAGACCCGTTTGAAGTACCGCTATCTCGATCTGCGACGCGAAGCGATGCAGGACAATATGAAAATGCGCTCCGATGTTGTGGCGTCGATGCGTCGTCGCATGTGGGACAGTGGTTTTCGCGAATACCAGACGCCGATTATCACTGCCTCCAGCCCGGAAGGTGCGCGCGATTTTCTGGTGCCGTCCCGGTTGCACCCGGGCAAGTTTTACGCACTTCCGCAGGCACCGCAGCAATTCAAACAGCTGATTATGGTGTCCGGCTATGACAAGTATTTCCAGATCGCCCCGTGTTTCCGTGATGAAGACCCACGGGCTGATCGCTCACCCACGGATTTCTATCAGTTGGATCTGGAGATGTCCTTTGTTGAGCAGCAGGATGTGTTTGATACAATACAGCCCGTGATTACCGGCATTTTTGAAGAATTTGGTGGCGGTCGTGCCGTCGATCAGACGTGGGAGCAGATCAGCTACCGTGATGCCGCCCTTTGGTACGGCAGCGACAAGCCGGACTTGCGGAACCCGATCAAGATGCAGGTTGTGTCAGAGCATTTCGCAGGCTCCGGCTTTGCGATCTTTGCCAAGTTGCTTGAACAAGAGGGCACCGAAGTGCGCGCCATTCCTGCGCCCAAGGGTGGCAGCCGAAAGTTCTGTGACCGTATGAATGCCTTCGCCCAGAAAGAAGGATTGCCCGGAATGGGTTATATCTTCTGGCGTGAAAAGACAGCTGATGCTGTCGCGCAAGAGCTGGGAATTACAGTCAAGGAGGCCCAAGCCAAGCTGAATTCTGGCGAAGTTGAGGGCGGTATGGAAGCCGCTGGCCCATTGGCCAAGAACATCGGCCCGGAACGAACCGAAGCCATTCGTCAGCAACTTGGTCTGGGCCTTGGCGATGCTGCGTTCTTCTTGGGCGGCAAACCCAAGGCCTTCGAGGGCGTGGCAGGCAAGGCGCGCAATGTCATTGGCGAAGAGCTGGGTCTGACCGATCAAAACCGCTTTGCCTTCGCGTGGATCGTGGACTTTCCGATTTACGAACAGGATGAAGAGACCGGCAGGATCGACTTCGAACACAATCCGTTCTCGATGCCGCAAGGTGGCATGGACGCGCTGGATGGTGATCCGCTCGATGTACTCGGCTACCAATATGATCTGGCGTGTAACGGCTATGAGCTGGTGTCGGGTGCCATTCGGAACCACCGCCCAGAGATCATGTTCAAAGCGTTTGAGATTGCAGGCTATGGTGAAGATGAAGTGCGCAAGCGTTTTGGTGGCATGGTCAACGCTTTCCAATTCGGCGCGCCGCCGCACGGTGGCTGTGCGGCAGGGATCGACCGGATCGTCATGTTGCTGGCTGATGCGTCCAATATTCGCGAAGTCATCATGTTCCCCATGAACCAGCGCGCGGAAGACTTGATGATGGATGCCCCAAGCGAGCCGATGAACGAACAAATGCGCGAATTGCGTTTGCGCGTTCTGCCGTCTGAGAGCTAAATCGGGCCGGCTGCGGCCAGCCGAGACTGCACCATTCGCGACAATGCGGCGACTTCGCTCACCGGATTCCGGCCCGCATTGCGGATGCGCGCCAATTGAGTAACGGCTTTGTCCATGTCGTGGTCATGCGCGCTGCGTGCGACACCACTGAGGAATTGCGTGACGTAATCCAGTGTATGCCCCTCTGCATCGCCATCCAGAACCTGTGCAACATGGGCAAGATCATCCTGATAGGCGATCAAGTCGGGATGTACCTGTTCATCGTGCATTCCACGCGGTGAGGGTGGCTGCCGGTCATGCGAAACATGCGCCAAAATGCGGGACTGAAACGCCATCAGACTTTCCACTGGTTTTTCGATGAAATCATCGGCGCCCGCGTCCATCACCGGCTTTTGCACAGCAGCATCGCCACTGGTACCCAGGATCACGTCAATGCGTGCGCTGGCGTCAGACGCCGCTTTGATAAGATCAAGCCCCGACCCATCCGGCAGCCCCACATCTACAATCAAGACGCTTGGCATGTATATTGCCAAGTGCCGTTGCGCCGTTTTGAGACTGTCAGCACGTCTGATCCGCGCGCCAGAGCGCAGACACATCAAGCGCACGGCTTCACTGGCAAATCGGCTGTCTTCGACCAAAAGCACGGTCTGCCCCAGAAGAGGTCGGCGCGCTGTCGGGGCGCGGGTGAGTGATAAGCTGTCGATGACATCCATAACGATTCGTCCCTTTTGCCTTTTCAGACAAGAACAAAGCAGTTGAAGGTGAACAGGTCCCTAATATCATCTGTCGTTGCACCGCTTTGGTGCAAAGGTCATACTGCGCAAAACAGGAGAATTTCATGATTGGTCGCCTCAACCACGTCGCAATAGCCGTCCCGGATTTGGTGGCTGCAAGTGCGCAATACCGCACTATGCTTGGCGCGGATGTCGGCGCACCACAGGATGAACCTGATCACGGTGTAACGGTTGTTTTCATCACTTTGCCGAATACCAAGATCGAATTGCTTTATCCTTTGGGTAACGGATCTCCCATTCAGGGGTTTCTGGACAAAAACCCTTCCGGCGGCATTCATCACCTCTGCTATGAAGTGGATGATATCCTTGCGGCCCGCGATCATCTGCTAAAGGAAGGTGCGCGCGTGTTGGGCAATGGCGCACCGAAAATCGGCGCGCATGGCAAGCCAGTGCTCTTCTTGCATCCCAAGGACTTTAACGGTTGTTTGGTCGAACTGGAGCAAATCTAGCCCCTTGCCTTGCGTGACAATTGACGTATCTGTCAGTCAATTACCTCATAAAAGGAAGATTGCTTTGGGTTTTGTTTCCGGTTTGGTCCTCTTTGCCGTCATCTGGACGGTCGTTTTCTTCATTGTTCTGCCGCTGCGTTTGAAAACACAGGGCGATGTGGGAGAGATTGTGCCAGGTACACATGCCTCGTCTCCGGCGGATTTTGATATCAAACAGAAGGCAAAGGTCACCACGATGTTTGCTTTCCCGGTCTGGCTGGTGATCGCCGGTGTGCTGTTGACTGGTGCAGTCAGTGTGCGTGACATCGACTGGTTTGAGAGAATGTCGACCCCAGAGGTCAGCCGCGACTGATACTGTGATACAGATGAGTGAAGGTTGCAGCGCCCAGTATCGGGATGACGACGTTGACAAGCGGGAAAGATAGCGGCACCGCCATCAAACAGCCCGCGACCCAGATCTTGCCGCTGTGGGCCTTACGCATCTCTTTTGCAGCCGTGCGTCCGATCCTGCGCATCGCGGCGAGCTGGAAGTATTCCCGCCCCAACAAGAACCCGTTGAGCGCATAGAAGATAAAGACTGCCGCGAAGGGGAAGATGGCGTAAAGAACAAAGACCAGCAGGTTCGCAGAAACCAATAGACCCAAAAAACTCACCGTATCGCGGAGCCCATCACCAAAACCAATCGGTGGGACTGGGACCAAGGCAGGGAAGTGTTCATCTTCAACGGCTTGTGCGACTTCATCCAGAAAAAGTGATGTAATCACCGATGCAACCGGCACCATCAAAAAGACCGACAAAAGCAGAACAACACCAAGCGATCCCCAACTGAGCAAATCACCCAACCATGTGACTTCCCCGACGCCGGGCAGGATGAGCGGCCTCGCAGTCAACCACGCGATGAGCCACAACAGCCCGGCATAGAGGCCGATCAGCAAGGCAATTGTCAGACCAATGCCGCGCCAAAGTACCGACTGAAACCGCGGGTCCGGAAGTTGCGCCACCGCTTTCAAAAAAGCGGCAAATATCATGTCGCGACCCAGGTCGTGATGGCATCCAGATCGGGGCGCGGACACTCTGGCGGGGCGTGCGTTTCAGTGCCTATATGGATAAAACCAGCGATGCTTTCATGCGCAGCAAGCCCAAGGCCCTCAGTGATGAATGCGCGGTCATGGCTCGCCCAGCCTGATAACCAATTCGCCCCCCAACCAACAGCAAGGGCGGCATTCAGAAGCGCCAGACATACGGCACCTGCAGAATAGAGCTGCTCGATCTGCGGGATTTTGTCAGAAGATTTCGGACTGCTGACGACGGCAATTGCGAGATTGGCAGCCGCGAACTGATCGGATGCCTTGGCAATCTTGTCGGGCTCGATGTGCAACGCGGCACCCCTTTCAGTCACCAAGACCGATAATCGTCTCAGGGCCGCCTGTTCCAGCACGACAAAGCGCCACGGCTCCAATTTTCCATGATCGGGTGTGCGGGCAGCAGCGGTCAGCAAAGGCGCGAGCGCGGCGCGGTCCGGCACAGGAAGAGTAAGTGTTTTCGCAGGCCGCGAACGACGGGTCAGCAGAAAGTCGAGTGCGGCGCTATTCGGATCGGGCATTGGGGGTCCTTTGAATTCGATATCAGGCAAATAGGAGTGCTGCACATGAATGGCAACGGTCGGGCTAAAGTGCCGCCTTCATATCGGCAATCCAGGCGGCGACGAAGGCATCAAACCGAGGATCGGGCTGGCGCAGCGGAAAAACCTGAGCAAAAGGATCGGGCGCGGAAATCTCACTCCCTGCCATTTCTTGCAAGACGTTATGCCCACAAAACGGCACGTAAGTCTCCGAATAGCCGCCCTCATGGACCATAACGAGCTTGCCGTCACAAAGCTGCGCTGCAAGTGACATTACCTGGCGGGTCATCAGAGTGAATGTTTCCGCTGTCGCAAGCATACGGCCAAGCGGATCATTGGCGGCAGCGTCAAAACCGCAGGCGACAATAAGGACATCTGGCGCAAAACTGTGGATTGCAGGGATGGCCAGCTCTTCCATCGCAGACAGGTACCCCGTGTGGCCGGTGCCCGGTGGCAATGGAATATTGAGATTGAAGCCCGCGCCATCGCCGGTCCCGCGATCGCTGAATGCACCTGTGTCCATCGGATAATTGCGCTCCTGATGGAGCGAAACCGTCAGCACGTCGGCGCGATCGTAAAACACCGCCTCCGTGCCATTGCCATGATGCACGTCCCAGTCAAGCACCGCAAAGCGCTGCGCGAGCCCGGCCGCTTTTGCCGCTTCAATTGCAATGCCAATGTTGTTCAAAAGACAAAATCCGTTTGGATAATCGGGCAAGCAATGATGACCGGGCGGACGGGACAGGGCATAGGCATTCTCCAGTTCTCCACCCAACACCGCAGCAAGCGCGGCCTTGGCAAGACCGGCTGATTGGGCAGCAATCTCAAATCCGCCTTGGCCGAATGGTGTGCGGCGTCCCAGTTCACCGCCACCGGCATCGGAGAGGGCTTTGAATTCACCAAGATAATGCGCTGGATGGACACGCAGCAAGTCGTCGCGCGTCGCCGCATCAGCCCCCGACAGCGCTAACTCCTGCGCCAGGCCAGTCACTGTAATGAGATTTTTCAAACGACGCTTTGTCTCAGGGCTTTCGGGCAGCCCACCATCCAAAGGCTGCACCAGTCCGCCCACCGGCAACATCCCGGCATAATTCCCACCACCATGCCAAAAACATTGCTCATCCCAAAAGAAACCTGTTGTCATATCCGGCCACCCCCTGATTTCTTAATCCCGCCAAAACTTCCGCCGGAGGCTCCGTCAGTCACAAAAAAAATCACTCTTTGCGCAGGCGGTAGATGCCCTCAGGCAAATCCAAAGCCGCTTCCAAATCACGCAACTGTGCCGGTGAAAGCGTAAGCTTGACCACCGTGTTTGTGCGCGGATCCCATTGCTCTACCGTAACGCAATCGTCAAATGCATTGACGATCACGTCCTCTTTCAAGGGGGCTTCGCCTTCGTCGATCAAGGTGACGACTGTGGCGTCAAAATCGTGTTCTATCGTAAACATGCACGAAGCTTAGCGGTGCGCGTCGGGCCGCGCAATCGGGTCTGGAGGCGGAAAGATGATCTGCCAACCCCGCATCGACCAAAGACCCAACGCGTCTGCGACGACGCGCCGTGATCCTTGCTTTGGGTGACTGCACCGCAAAGACAGCAGCGCTCCCGTGGCGCGCGCTCCCCCGAGCCTTTAGGTCAGCGCCGCCGCAGAAGTCGCGATAGCTGCAAAAAAGCAAGCCGATGCGGTCACAACAAACCCGTGCCAGATCGCAATCGCGTATTTCATCGTCTCGGAGGCATAGAAGGGCACACCCAAAGTATAGAGCAACCCCCCAAAGGCCATCAGAATAATAGCTGAAACCGGCACAATCGGCCACAGCGACCAGATCAACGCAAGGCTCAACCAGCCCATAACCAGATAGAGTGCGGGCCCATACCGGCCCGGCGCGCGCCAAAAAAACAGCTTCAAAACCATGCCGATCATTGCCAATGCCCAGACAAAGGCAAGAACAGCATAGGCAAAGCCCGTACCAATCATAATGACCAAAGGCGTATAGGTGCCTGCAATCTTGAGGTAAATCGCCGCGTGATCGATGCGCCGCAACAGCGGTCTTATGTGGGTCCACGGGGTAAAGTGATAAAAGGCAGACGCGACAAAGGTCGCAATCAAGGTGGCCCCGTAGACGGCCAATCCGGTGATTTGCGCCGGCGTTGCCACGCCTGCTGCCCAGATCATCAAAACCAGCGCCCCGATCAGCGCGCCAAGCACGCCAATGGCATGGATGGTGCCATCTGCGATCCGTTCAGAGCGTGCATAATCTGGGTACATCAGCAAATCCTTATCATGTATCTATGAACGATAGGTGTGTCTGTCACAGGATCAATTGTTTCGTCGGGTCACCAAGCAGGCTTGGCATCCGCGCGCCCTTCGCCCAAAATCGGCCGGCAAGGATGATTTCGGGAAGGATACCAGCTATGTGGGAGCAGATCATGCGGGTCAGGCAACGGGCAATTTGGTCATGGGATGGGTTCTGGCATGTCTACAAGACCGAGGGATCACTGGTGCAATGGCTCGTCTTGAATGTCATTTTTGGGGCGCTGGCTTTACTGTTGCCCCTGTCTGCTGGTGAGCGTGGCATGCTCTTGATGGGCGGGATCATTATTTTGGCCGCCGAATGCATGAACACGGCCATTGAGCGCGTGGTCGATGACATCGGCACGCAGAAGCGCGACGCGGCCAAACATGCCAAGGACTGTGGATCAGCGGCGGTCGCGGTGACGGCAATCGGCGTCGGTGTCGCGTGGGTGTCCGTCATTGTCGGGCTCTTGCGCTAGGCGCCTCGCACTGGCGCAGAATTGATCTATCGCAAGGTATCGGGTGCATCTGTGATGCTAGGCTTGGCAAAAGCGCAACCGGAGGAGCCGATATGCAGACCCGAGGCAAAGCCCGCGATCATTTCTGGCGTGTGATAAAAATGGCAAAGGCCAACAAAGTTGACCTGTCTTCCGCGTTGGACGAGGGGCTGATTACCAGCCATGAATATGCAGATATGATTACCGGGTGTCAGGGGTGCGAGGAAGTCGGAAAATGTGACCGGCTTCTTGCCGAAACAGACCACCATACCGAAGCGCCGAATTACTGCGTGAACCGGGTGACATTCGCGAAGCTCAAGGCTGGATAACGCCGTATTTTTGCAGCGATGGATGGCTGTAACGTTGGGTCCTTTGTAAACGACCTCCAAGAAAGCATTGTTGAGACGTGAAATGCTGCGGGTGGGCTATGCGTCTCACTTACGTCGCCCTGACATTGCTGCCTGCCTCGGCGCTGGCTCAAAACAGAACCCTCCCAACCCAGACGGAACCATTGGTCTAGGCCCAAAGTTGCCCTTGTTGGGATGCGCCGCGGGCGGGGTCATATCCTGATCCGAGGGCAAACCGCCGGCGGTGCTGTGGGACTTCGAATGAGGCGAAATCACTTGTGAAAACAATCTACCTCCGCAAGATACTCGCCAATGCCAGGCATCATATCTGGGTCATGCTGCTGCCCAATGGGACGTTGAAAATCGACGACGGGGAAAGCGGGAGCAGGAACAGTGACCTACGGAATTTGGAGCGTCACATCATCGAGGTGACACCGTGGCTCGGCGGCACCAAGCTGGGCGGAGACAGGTTCCGACGGGTGCAAGATGCGGTCAGGGTTTATCTGGATGATATAAGGGCGTGTTCCCAACACAGGGCAGTCCCCGGCCCTGGGTGGGGGTGAAGCCCCCTCCCGTGGGGAGGGTCGGGGGCTGCCCGGCGATGCCGGGCGTGATGATGGCTAAACCATTATCCAGAATCTCAGAAGCGTGTTTGCATGAATAGAGTTTTTGTGCTGATTGGCCAGCCCATTCGAGCCTTTGGTCCCATGAAACAGATTATTACGCAGTCGGTAGACTATTCGACATAGCGCTTTGCTCAGTTCAGTTTTTTCCGCACCATTTGACAATCCGATCTCCATAACTGGGCGGTCGTTGCGAGCATATTTAATAGGAGCCAGGTGGTCCAATCTATCGTTGTCGCGGTACCTGTCTCTGAAGTAATCGATTGAACAGCGATATTCGGAATTGTTCAAAAGGTTTAGGGCTTCTCGTTTGATGGAAAATGCATCGAGCATGCTTCCGTTGGCTGACCCGCCACATTGCGTCGACTCAAAACATGGCCACAACCAGTTGAAATTGCTGATTTGCTCAATGACTTCATTCGTCAATTGATCGAGGTCCGGAACCACGCGAGCGATAGCCCGATACGTGGGATCATCATAGTTTCTTCGGTTCATCTGACCGCCCCCCACAAATCATACTCCCCAGCCTCCTCAACCGTGACCGTCACCACATCCCCCACGGCCAACCCCTCAGCCCCTTCGTCAATAAACAGGTTCCCGTCGATCTCTGGCGCGTCCGCCCACGTCCGGCAGGTCGCGATGCCGTCTTCGTCGATGTCGTCCACGATGACCTCAAGCGTCCGGCCCACTTTGGCCGCCAGTTTCGCCTCAGAAATCGCCTGCGCCTTCGCCATGAAGCGATCCCAACGGTCTTGTTTGACCTCTGATGCCACATGATCGGGCAGCGCGTTTGACCGCGCCCCGGCCACGTTTTCATATTGAAAACAGCCCACACGATCCAACTGCGCCTCATCCAGCCAAGCCAGCAGATGCTGGAACTCGAACTCCGTCTCGCCCGGGTAGCCCACGATAAAGGTCGACCGCAGGATGATATCAGGGCATTGGGCACGCCAAGCCGCGATCTCATCCAGCGTCTTTGCCCCCGCCGCAGGGCGGGCCATGCGCCGCAGCACGTCGGGGTGGCTATGCTGGAACGGAATATCAAGGTAAGGCAAAACCCCATTTGACGGATCAGCCATCATAGGGATCAGGTCACGCACATGGGGGTAGGGGTAGACGTAATGCAGGCGGACCCATGCCCCCAACTGTCCCAATTCTCGGGTCAGGTCAGTGATGTGGCTGCGCACCTCACCGTCTTTCCATAAATTCACATCGTATTTGCGATCCAATCCATAAGCAGAGGTATCCTGCGAGATCACCAACAGCTCTTTCACGCCTGCATCCACCAGCTTTTCGGCCTCACGTAGGACCGCATGGGCCGGACGCGATACCAGCCGCCCGCGCATGTCCGGGATAATGCAAAACTTGCACTTGTGGTTACAGCCCTCGGAAATCTTCAGATAACTATAGTGGCGGGGCGTCAGGCTGACCCCGCTGGCGGGTAGCAAATCGATGAATGGGTCAGGGGCGGGGGGGACGTTGGCGTGAACGGCATCCAGCACCTGTTCATATTGGTGCGGCCCCGTCACAGCCAGGATCTGCGGGTGATGCTCGCGGATGTAATCAGGCTCTGCACCCAAACAGCCGGTCACAATGACCTTGCCGTTTTCCTGCAACGCCTCACCAATAGCATCAAGGCTTTCGGCCTTCGCGCTATCAAGAAATCCGCAGGTGTTTACGATCACAGCTTCGGCGCCCGCGTAATCGGGGCTGATGGCATAGCCCTCTGCGCGCAGGCGGGTCAGGATACGCTCGCTGTCGACCAATGCTTTGGGGCAGCCAAGGCTGACCATGCCAATCGTTGGCTGGCCGTCGCGCGCGGCGTCGGTGATGCGTGGCTTGGGGGCAAGATCAGGGCGGAGTTCAGGCGGGTTTTGTGTCATTTCGCGCGTATAGCGCGGGGCGTGCGCGCATGGAAGTGGGGTCTGCCCTCCAGAGTGCCAGCGAAAACAAGGACACTGGCCCTTCATTGGCCCGATGCTCGCCACGCATCGCACTGATCGATGACGCGCCCTACGCTGGCGACGTCAGCGACTTCGTTTGCATTTTTTTAATCATTTTGAGCATCGCGCGGCGCGGCAGCAAAGGGATGACCCAATTCAACATGAACCGCAGACGGCCATCATTGATCGCCCGCAATGCTCCGCGGTCCATGGCATCATAGCCGAATTTGGCAACAGCCTCAGGGGTGGCCCCTTTTTGCGCCACCAGTCCAGTGTCTTGCAGATCAGCAACTGCGGCAAATTCCGTTTCGACGTAGCCGGGCTCCAGCGCGGTGACTGTCACACCTTTATCGCGCAATTCTGCGTCCAAGGCTTGGCTGAAGCTGCTGACAAAGGCTTTGGTTGCGTAATAGGTCGCCTGCAAGGGGCCGGGCATATATGCAGCGGTTGAACTCACGTTGAGGATTTTTCCACCACCATTGGCCACCATATCCCGCGCCACCATATGGGTCAGAGACACCAGCGATCCGACGTTGAGGTCAATCATGGCGATATCGGCTGTCAGATCACGGTCGATGAAAGCACCTTGGCCACCGAACCCTGCGTTGTTTATCAAAATATCGATCTTTTGACCCTTCACGGTCTCAAAAAGCTGAGCTGCACCGTCTTCTGCGCCGAGATCGTTGACGACGATCGTCACATTAACGCTGTATGCGTCTTCAAGTTCAGTCTTGAGTGCTTCAAGCGCCCCAGCGCCCCAGCGCGGCGGGCGGTGATGATAACATCGCCACCGCGTTTGGCGTGATAGCGGGCAAATTCGCGACCGATGCCAGAGGAGGCACCAGTGATGAGGGCAGTGTTGGACAAGTTGCGTTCCTTCTTCGCTGTCTTGTCGTTGACATGGGCATTCGCTGGCGGGTGTCAATGCGCAGGCTTGCAAATGCAAAAAGGCCGTCGCGTAAAGGACGGCCTTTTCGTAAAATTAGGAAGTGAGTTTCTATCTTACCGGCGGCGATCCCGGCGTGACGACATCGGCTGAAATGCCACACCGACGTGCGCTTCGCAGTAGGGCTTGCCCTGCTGAACGCTCAAACCACAAAACCAGAAGTCATCCGTAGCGGGATCACCAACAGGCCATTTGCAGGTTTTTTCGGTCAATTCCATCAAGCTGATCCGCTTGGCAGTCTTTTCGATCTCGCTCACCTTAGCGAGGGCCTCGGGGCTGATTTCATTGGCGGATGGCTGCGGTGGCAAGGGCTGCCCCGCAGGAATAATCGCGCGCCGCGCCGCGGAGATAGGTATCCCGTTCTCATCCAGCTCCTGCTCTTGCTTAACGGCAGGCACCGGGGCCGCGGCCTTTTGCTTTGGCGCGGGTTTTGCTGCGGGCCTTGCCGCTGCCGCCGGCTTTTCCTTCGGGGCAGCCTTTGTCGCCGCAGATCCACCGGAGCCTGCGCGGTTCGACAAGCCCAAACGGTGGACTTTGCCGATCACCGCATTTCGGGTGACACCGCCAAGCTCTTTGGCGATCTGGCTGGCCGACTGGCCTTCGCCCCACATCTTTTTGAGCGTCTCTACGCGCTCGTCTGTCCAGGACATATGCGTTCCTTTGATTTTTGGTGACCGGATGTACGTCTCACGTAGATCGGGTCGCAATTCCGAGGTTCTCTGCATATTAGTCACTGTGCGCGGTGATGTGAAGCGGGATGCGCTGTTTTTAGGCAGGTTCTGGTAATGGCGGCGCAAATCGCTATGTCAGGTCACATGCAAAAGGAACAAGTTGATATGAATACGCCGACGCAAATGGGTGTCCGCCGCTTCGGGCGCGTGAACTGGCTGGGGACATGGACACTGGTGCGCCGCGAAATCAGCCGATTTATGAATGTGTGGTCACAGACAGTCATGGCGCCGTTGATTAACGCGGGCCTGTTTTTGATGATCTTCACGATTGCTATTGGCCCACAGCGCGGAGACGTGATGGGTGTCCCCTTCATGACCTTTCTCGCCCCCGGTATTTTAACAATGACGGTGATCCAGAATGCCTTTGCGAATACGTCCTCCAGCCTTGCTTCGGCGAAGGTGCAGGGCAATATCGTTGACACATTGATGCCGCCGCTCGCTGCCGGAGAACTCGTTGCGGGCTATATCGGTGGCGCGGTTGCGCGCGGTGGGCTGGTTGCCATTGTGATCGCCGTTGGTGCCGCACTGTTTTTGGGCGTCGGACTGCAACATCCGGTTTGGGTTGTGGTGTTCGTTTTCCTCGGCTCCGTCCTGATGGGCGGATTGGGGATGATCGCGGGCATATTTGCCAATAAATTTGACCAGCTCTCTGCGATTGCGAACTTTCTGATTACACCTTTGGCATTCCTGTCAGGCACATTCTATTCCATCGAGGCTTTGCCCCCGGTGCTGCAAGCCATGAGCCACGCCAACCCGTTCTTCTATATCATCGACGGGGTGCGTTTCGGGATGATTGGGGTCAGCGACAGCAGCCCCTGGCTCGGCCTTGGTGTTGTCGGTCTGGCTTGCATTGTTGTATTGGGAATATGCCTGCGTTGGATGCACACAGGGTATCGGCTCAAGTCCTAGTAGACGTCCCGGACCGGAATGCCGTGATCGGCCAGAACCGCAATCAGCGTGTCAATATCGGGAAGATCGGCTGAAAATATGCCCTCTTCATCGCCGTTTTTGTAAACAATCGCAATGGAGGTCTCATCGCTGATATTTGTCGCGCGCAGATAGGCGATATCATCAAGTCGCACATACCGCGGGTCGCGCCACGCCGAGAGAACCAGATAATCGGGGTCAACTTTGATGCCGTAGACGGGTTTTGGCACAATCATCCAGGCCGCTGTCACCGTACCAAATATCCAGACCATCCAGATCAGATGATCTGAACCAGTGACCAAAATCATCAACAAAAGGAGTATGACACCTGCCGCGGCAAGCCATATGGCGCCTTTGCTTGGCGCGTTTCGATACTCAAAAGTTTTGTTCATCTTCTTGGCGATAGGGTTCAAAAATGGCGCCATTTGGGCGAAATGGCTGACTTTTTTAGATGATTAGTTAATAGGCACGATGCCGCCTTTCACGCCAAGCAAGCAACGATGCACCGCTCAGAGTGATCCCAGCACCATCGTAACTAACACCGTCCGGCCAAACATCAAAAATCAAAAGATCGTAACCGCTCGCGAAGATCAAGGTCACATAGCTGAACGGCATGATGAAGCTCGCGTCCGCGCGTGCAACGGCATTCATAAAGCACGCCCGTGCCGTAGCCATCAACAATCCAAGGGTAATAAGGGCTGCCCATTGCGCCCCTGTCGGCATTACCCAGAACGGAAGGACCGTCAAAGTTGCGATGACCAGACCGATGCTGTTGTTGATAAGCAGGACCTGAAATCTGGCTTCCCTGTTGGCCAGTTTCTTGATGAAAATCAGCTCAGGTCCCATGGGCGTTGCAGCCTCCAAAGCCAGCAATCCGGCCACTTGAAATGTGTCAGGGCCGGGGCGCAGCAACACCATTGCCCCAATTAGAGCGCTAAATGCAGCAAACCAACGCCACGGTCCGACGGTTTCCTTCAGCAATGGGATCGTCGGAAGCATCCCGAAAACAGGGTTCAGGAAGCTTATAGTAGTGGCATCTGACAAAGGGATGAATGCAACAGCGGCAAACATCAGCGTTGCGCCCCCCAGCCAAAGACAGTCCGGCCGACGTGAAGCCCCCAATGCGGGCGGGCGATCTTGGGACGCATGATCGCAGCGGCGGTTGCGATGGCCGTGAAGGCAGACAGGAACCGGCCGTGCGATATCTGTAACGGATGCAGAGGTGGCCGTAACCGTTCCCCGCCCAACAGCTTGGCCATTATCATGGTGCCCGCGATAAAGGCAGTGGCGGTCAGCATCAGGGACACGGCTAATGGCGCATTTGGGTGCGCAGGGTCATGCCGCCGCAGTGCCCCCGGTAGAGCGCAGTTGCAAGCGCCGCGATTTTGGCTTTTCTCGGCGCGTTTCTTCGGCTACGCAGGCGCTATGAAGATGCAACAGACATATGCAAGCCGACGCCGACGCTGACCGCGCCGCCTATTGTCACGTCCTTCGAAATCTCTAAATTATTGACACCGCCTATACGGTCCTGCACCAATCAGGCTTACCCCAAAGGAAGATTGCGATGATCGCTTCTATTCTGCCCACCTATTCCCGTGCCCCCCTGACATTCGTGTCCGGTGAGGGCTCTTGGCTGGTTGAGCAGGATGGACGACGTTTTCTTGACCTGGGTGCAGGGATTGCAGTGAATGCACTGGGCCATGCGCATCCGGGCTTGGTGGCGGCTTTGAGCACTCAGGCAAACACGCTTTGGCATGTTTCAAATCTTTATAATATTCCGGCACAACAAAAGCTGGCCGATGCGCTTGTGGAACAGACATTCGCGGACACGGTTTTCTTTACGAACTCCGGAACGGAAGCCTGTGAGTTGGCCGTCAAAATGACGCGCAAATACTGGTTTGATAAAGGTGCGCCGGACCGGACGGAAATCATCACATTCAGCGGGTCATTTCATGGGCGCTCCAGCGCGGGGATCGCGGCTGCGGGGTCTGAAAAGATGACCAAAGGCTTTGGGCCACTTTTGCCGGGGTTTACCCATTTGGAATTTGGCGACCATGATGCATTGCAGGCTGCGGCCTCTGACAGGATCGCGGCGATCATGGTGGAGCCTGTGCAGGGGGAAGGCGGTATTCGTCCGCTGCCTGACGTATGCCTGAAGGGTTTGCGCGATCTGTGCGATGAACATGGCATCCTGCTGATCCTTGACGAAGTACAATGCGGGATGGGCCGGACAGGTAAGCTCTTTGCACATGAATGGGCCGGGATCACACCTGATATCATGATGGTGGCAAAAGGCATCGGCGGCGGTTTTCCGTTGGGGGCTGTGCTGGCTACGCAAAATGCGGCCTCTGGCATGACGGCGGGCACACATGGGTCGACCTACGGCGGCAATCCACTTGCTTGTGCGGTCGGCGCAAAAGTGATGGAGATCGTGGGCGACGACGCATTTCTGGCAGAGGTGAACCGCAAGGCGGCGCTGATGCGCCAAAAGCTCGAAGGGCTGGTCGCGGCGCATCCAGGTGTCTTCGAGGCGGTACGCGGATCGGGTCTGATGCTGGGCCTGAAGTGCAAGGCGGCCAATAGTGATGTTGTCTCGGCCGGGTTCAGGCAGGGTGTACTGACCGTTCCCGCCGCTGACAATGTTGTGCGGCTTTTGCCTGCGCTGAACATCGCAGACACCGATATCGCGGAGGCCGTTACGCGGCTTGATGCGGCGGCGTCCGGGATTGCGGGGGGAGATGCGTAATTTTACCTTCCGCAGACTGACCCGATCTGACCTGCCGTTGATGGAACGATGGCTGGATAGCGCACATGTTCGCGGATGGTGGCCCGATGCCGAACGTCAGGTGAATATGATGCTTGAAGATATTGATAACCCTGCAATCAACATGCTGGTGGTCTGCCTGATCGATCATCCCTTTGGCTATATGCATGACTACGACGCGCACGCCTATCGGCAACCCCAGTTTGCAGATTTGCCAACCGGCACACGCGTATTGAGCACCTTTGTTGGCGATCCGGGGTTCACCGGGCAGGGACATGCTCCGGCCTATATTGAAGCCCGCACCCGTGATCTGCGTCTTCGTCACCCGTTGGTTGCAGTCGGGCCGGACGCCAAAGACAGCTTTGCGATTTCCACCTATGGCAAAGCAGGCTTCCGCAGACGACGCCTTTGCCCTTCCCGCAGCGGGCGTCTTGTCCATGTGATGACCAAACTCTGAAATTCCGCGCCCAAGACGGCCTCTACCAAAGCGAACACCTATGACCCATTTTCTGGATATCCACACGACCGCCCCGACCCATCTGCGGCAGATCATCGACACTGCGCGCGATATGAAAGACGCCCGCGCCGGCCAGCCAAAAGGCACGCTGGACGCCGAACAGCCGCTTGCCAACTTCATGGTCGCGCTGATCTTTGAAAAACCCTCAACCCGGACGAGGGTGTCTTTTGATGTGGGCGTGCGCCAGATGGGGGGGCAAACGATGGTGCTCTCTGGTGCGGATATGCAGCTTGGACACGGTGAGACGATCGCTGACACAGCCCGCGTGCTGTCGCGTTATGTGGACCTGATTATGATCCGCACTTTTGAAGAACAAACGCTGCTGGATATGGCCGAGTATGCAACGGTGCCGGTGATTAATGGCCTGACGAACCGGACCCACCCGTGTCAGATCATGGCTGATATCATGACCTTCGAGGAGCACAACGGCCCGATCAAAGGCAAGAAGGTCGTCTGGTCAGGCGACGGCAACAATGTTTTCGCCAGCTTCGCACATGCGGCCAAGCAGTTTGAGTTTGACCTTGTATTCACGGGCCCGCCGCCACTTGACCCTGAGCCATCGCTGGACGGGCTATACACCATTGAGCGCGATCCAAACTTAGCGGTGAAAGGCGCCGATCTGGTGGTGACGGACACTTGGGTGAGTATGCATGATCCGCAATCAGCCCGCGAACGTCGGCACAACCAGTTGCGCGGCTATCAAGTCAATGACGCGTTGATGGAGAAGGCCAAGGATGATGCGCTGTTCATGCACTGCCTGCCCGCGCACCGCGATGATGAGGCGACAAGCAGCGTCATGGATGGTCCGCATTCAGTGATCTTTGATGAGGCGGAAAACCGGCTTCATGCGCAAAAGGCAATTATGAGGCATTGTCTGGGGGTCTAACGGCGCGAGGTATGCCTGCAACCTGCGATGCCCCCCCGCGGACCGCGCGCTTTAAGACAGGATTATGCAAGTGCTTTCAGCAGCGCCTTTAGCCCCGTGTCATTCACCTTCTTTGCAGCCTTCTTCAGCGACATCCAATTACGCTTGCGAAATGCCGCCTCTGGATAGCTGTCGACCATGCTCTTCACATCAATCCGGTACACGCTGACCTGACAGGGCACGCGGCGCCCGTCGTCGTAACGCTTTTCGGTCATGTAGCCGCCAATGGGGGCTTTGGTGACACGGGCCTTATCGACACCCGCCTCCTCCCAGGCTTCCAGTTTCGCGGTCTGCGCATCGGTATGCCCGTCCATCGGCCAACCCTTGGGTACAATCCACCGCCCGCGCGAGGACTTCACCAGGAGCACCTGTTGCTCGCCATCGATCACGCGCAAGCACAGCGCGCCGACCTGCACAATTGTGCTGGGGTCAGGGACACGGACCGAAAGGCCGGTCCAGAAGGATCGGTCGAGATTGCTCATTTTACCTGCCAATAGGTTGTTTTTATTGATCGTGTATTAACACAGCGCGATTCGATGCGCAAATCGACCTAGGTGCCACGCGGTTTTGCGCGCAATGTCGGATCGGCTTTTGTCGGGTCTTCGGGCCATGGATGGCGCGGATAGCGCCCGCGCATGTCACGGCGCACGTCCGCATAGGAGCTTGCCCAAAAGCCGGCGATATCTTGGGTGACTTGCACCGGTTTTTGGCCCGGCGACAGCAAAGTGACGCGCAATGGTTCGCGCCCAATCATCGGGTGGCGGGTGACACCGAACATCTCTTGAAGGCGCAGGGTTATCGCGGGAGCGTCGCCCCCGTAGTCAATCGGGATTTTACGCCCCAATGGTGTGGTGAAATGCGACGGTGCCGCAGCATCAAGCCTTTGGGTTTGTCCCCAGTCCAACATCGCGCGCAAGGCAGGCAGCAGATCAAGGCGCTTCCAGTCGTCGATCGTCCGCACCCCATCCAGATAGGGCGGCAACCAATCTTCTGCGGTCGCCAGCAGGTGGTCATCATCCATCGCGGGCAGGCCATCGACGAGCGCCACGCGCGCACGAAATCTGTCTGCCGCCGCAGAAGGGCGCAGGCCCAACTGTCGCACGCCCTCCAACATCGCTTTGGCAATTTGATCTGTCGGCGCATCAACCCAAACCCGATCTGCGAGCACCAACGCCCCAAAGCTCTCTTGCTGGCGCGCCACCACGCGGCCTTCGCGTTTGGACCATTCACAGACGTCGCGCCAGACGAACTGACCGCCGTAGAGGTCGCGCAAGTCACGCTCGGAGAGTGCTGCGGCCTGTCGGATCCGGGCTTCACGCGCGTCGCCGTCAAGATCAATGGCAACAATCAGCCGTTGCCCCGCAAGTGTATCGCCAGCATCCATCTTGGCACCTTTGCCACCTGACAAAACATAGCGCGCGTCATCACCCTTGCGACGCAGACCAATCCGGTCCGGATAGGCCAGTGCGGCCTGTTGCCCCGCACTCAGCTTTGGCCCATTTGGACGCCCCTTCTTTAGCCTTGGTATCTCTGCCTTGATCTGCGCGAGCGCTGCGGCATTCACCGTTCCCGGCCCATCATAGCGCCCGGCAAGGGCCGTCATGCGTAGCGACAGATCCACCGGAGCGCCGCGCAAAGGGTCGCGGGCGGCGATCAGGGCCGCAAGTCGTGCAGCCTGCGCGCCCGCCCGTTCCAGCATATGCGCAAGACGCGGATGCAATGGTAAAGACGCCAAAGCGCGCCCGTGATCGGTAATGCGCAAATGCGCATCCAACGCACCAAGCCCTTGCAACAAAGCGCGCGCTTCGGCCAATGCAGCCGGAGGTGGAAGGGTCAGAAACGCAAGATCGTCGCTGCCCCAAACGGCCAATTCCAGCGCCAGTCCGGCCAGATCGGCGGCTTCAATCTCTGGCGGAGCAAAGGCGGTCAGGGCGCCGCCTTCTCCTTTCGTCCAAAGGCAATAAGCATCACCAGGGGCCACCCGACCGGCGCGGCCTGCACGTTGCGTGGCCTCAGCTTTGCTGACCCGTTCGGTGACGAGCCGTGACATGCCAGAACCGGGATCAAACCGCGCCCGCCGGGCGCGCCCCGCATCAATCACGACGCGAATGTCCTCAATTGTGAGTGAAGTTTCGGCGATCGACGTCGAGAGGACGATCTTGCGCCCTTGCTGCACTGGCGCAATCGCCTTGCGCTGGGCGGCAAAAGGCAAGGCGCCATAAAGTGGCCGGACAATGACATGATCCGGCAATCGCCCGGCGAGAAGTGCTTCGGTGCGACGGATTTCGCCCTCTCCGGGGAGGAATACAAGCATTCCGCCTTGCGTTTGCGCCAAAGCCTCAAGGATAAGATCAGCGGTCGCCGTCTCGAGCCGGGTCGTCTTGGGCACGGCGCGCGGCAGGAAATGCGTTGTCACAGGAAATGACCGGCCCTCTGCGGTGATAATGGGCGCATTGTCGAGCATCGCGGCAACTGGCTCCGCGTCCAATGTGGCCGACATGACGATGACCATGAGGTCAGGGCGCACAACAGATCGCGCCTCCCAGGTCAATGCCAACCCCAAGTCCGCGTTAAGGGAGCGTTCGTGAAATTCGTCGAAGATGACAGCGCCGACCCCCTTGAGCTCAGGATCGGTCTGGATCATGCGCGTCAGGATACCTTCGGTCACCACTTCAACGCGACGGCCGGCCTTGGTATCACCGCGCATACGGTAGCCAATGGTGCCGCCCGGCGTTTCGCCAAGACCCTCTGCCAGTCGCTCCGCGGCGGCACGTGTGGCAAGACGGCGGGGTTCTAGCATGATGATCTTGCCAGCGACGATATCCGCATCAAGCAAGGCCAAAGGCACCCGCGTGGTCTTGCCGGCACCGGGTGGGGCCTGCAGAACCGCGCGCCCGTGATCGCGCAGAGCAGTGACAAGATCAGGCAGGATTGGGTCGATGGGCAAAGCGGTCATGGGCAAGCTTTGCCACAAGGTGGATCAAGACACCACCTTGGAGGGCAGCAAGCTGCGCAAGGTGGATTTCAATCCACCACCCCCCAACAAATGAAAAATCCGGCTGCGCTGGCGCAACCGGATTTCAAAATGCGTTTGAACAGGTGTGCTTAAGCCGCAGTGGCTTTCACAATCTCTTTCTTGACCTTCAGCGCGTCCGCAGACAGCTCTGCGTCTTTGGCTTTCGCCATGAACGCATCCAAACCACCACGGTGATCGACAGTGCGCAGAGCCGCGTTCGAGATCTTGAATTTGAAAGAACGCCCCAGAACGTCAGACTGCAATGTCACGTCCTGCAGGTTCGGCAAAAAACGGCGGCGGGTGCGGTTTTTGGCGTGGCTGACATTGTTGCCAGACATTGGGCCTTTTCCGGTCAGTTCGCAACGGCGCGACATGAGCATGTTCCTTGTCTTGAGGACGCAGCAAACCCGAATGGTCGGCGCATCCTATGATAGGGGGTTGAAACCCCGCATCTGCAGGGTCGTGAATAAGATCAGCGCGAGATAGGCGGATTCCTTGATCCCGTCAACCCGATTTGGCGGCCTTTGCACAATCAATCAAGCGGTATCGTCAGTGCAATCGTTTCAAAAGCGGCGTCAGCACCGCATCAGCCGCTGCTGCAGGTGTTTTGAGGCCGCTGCGGACGTCTTTTTCCGCTTGAGCGACCTGCGCGGCCGTCTGCGGATCATCTTGCAGAATTGACAGTAATCCAGCCCGCACATCTTCGCTGAACCAATAACTGGCCTGCGCGTCGCGTGTGCTTTGCCAGACACTGCTTTGCTGGCGCCAATCAGCCAGCGTTTGCATCTCTTCCCATGCGGTTTGCAGGCCAGCGGCCTCTAATGCGGAAATCGTCAATGCCTTGGGGAAACCGTCAGGGTCTTGCGCGCGCTTTCGCAAAAGCCGCAAAGCACCGGCGTAATCGGCGCAGGTCCGCGTCGCCTGGGCTTTGAGATCACCATCGGCTTTATTGACCAAGATCAGGTCCGCCATTTCCATGATGCCGCGCTTGACGCCTTGCAATTCGTCGCCACCGGCAGGGGCCAAAAGCAGGACAAAGAGGTCGGCCATTTGCGCCACCACAGTCTCGGACTGGCCGACGCCAACGGTTTCAATCAATACAATGTCAAATCCCGCCGCTTCGCAAAGGGCGACCGCCTCACGGGATCTGCGCGCCACACCACCGAGCTGGGTTTGGCTGGGTGAGGGGCGGATGAAGGCATTCGGATCGCGCGCCAGATGATCCATGCGGGTCTTATCGCCCAAAATCGACCCGCCGGAGCGTGCAGAAGACGGGTCAACCGCAAGAACCGCCACGCGTTTGCCGAATCCTGTCAGCATCAACCCGAAGCTTTCGATGAAGGTGGATTTGCCCACCCCCGGCGTGCCGGACAAGCCAATGCGCAGGGCCTGTTTTTTGGCACCCAGCATATCCAGCAGGGCCAAAGCATCAATCCGGTGGTCGGCACGGTCACTTTCAACAAGCGTGATCGCACGCGCCAATGAGCGGCGGTCACCGGATCGGACGCCTTCGGCAAGGGCATGGATATCAACTGCATTGACCATACCGCCTTCATATCGGGCAGGTCGCAAAGGTAAAGGTCCTCAATGCGGGCTAGATGGATTGAAAGCGTCTTTGTGGCTATGCTGGTGGCATAAGGGAAGGTGTTAGATCATGTCTGAAGGATACGTACCGTTTTATGACGTAAGAAACCTGGCTTCTTATCGGGTCACTGCAAAGGAGATGCGGTATCAGGGTGGTATGCGCTGATGCGGATTTTGTTCGTCTGCCTGGGAAACATATGTCGTTCACCTGCCGCGGAAGGTGTGATGCGTCATCTGGCGCCGGAGTTGAAGCTGGATAGCGCTGGCACGGGCGACTGGCACGTCGGTGATGCACCCTATGGGCCGATGCAAGAGGCGGCGTGCGCCCGAGGTGTTGATCTCAGCGGGTTACGCGCACGCCAATTTGTCGCGGCGGACTTCGACCGGTTCGATCTGATCGTCGCGATGGACCGTCAGAACAAAGCCGATATTGAGCGGCTCAGGCCGATGGGAAACCAGAGCCCCGTGCGGACGATGGCCGACTTGGATATTCCTGACCCCTACTATACCCGCGACTTTGACGGCGCCTTGGAGAAGATCAATGCGGCGGCCAGAGATTTGCTTGCACAATTATTCGGCGCATCAGGGAATTGACCTCATTTCAGCGATGGGTCAAAACGCCGCGCTAACCAGAACATGGTGACAAGGCCGAGAAATACGCGACCCAATGTCCCGAAGTAATATGAGAAAAAATGGAATAAACTCGGGGTCGCGCCCCGATAGGCCATCGTAATACCAGACTTGGCTGCCCACCAAGTGCTGAGGGCTACACCGGCAAGTGCGACGACCGTAACACAGCCCGTCATCGTCCAGAACCTGCGCTGGATCACGTACCATATCATTGGGCCAGCCATGACACCCAACCCGGTTATCAGGCCGATGAGGCGCAAAACTGGGTCAAGTTCGGTCATGCATCCAATGGCCGACATATCTCCGAGGACAGATCGCTGAAGGCGCGGTACCGGCCCCAAAACCGTTCGTCTGCAAAGCTGCTGGACTGGCGGGTGTCTTGCGCCAACTGTGGATTTGCAAAAAAGCTGGCAGCGCGAGCTTGATCGCCGCTGGACAAGGATTGGTTCGCAACTTGTTGGACACAAGAACAAAGAGCCGGACTAGCGGCACTTCTATTGGCCGCCATGCAGGCTTGAGAAATATCACCGGTAACGGCGGGGCTGCCGCCGCAGGCTGCCAATAGCATAAATGCTGTCACTACAAATTTTTTCCGCATCAGTGATCCCCTGCTCCGCCTGCCGGGTTTGCCCCGGTCGCTCATTTTTGAATGTGTCGTGTAGCAAAACTATGACGGCAGAGTATTTCCAATGCAATTGCAGATCGATCACCGGGCTGTGACAAAAAAGACATTTCTGGGCCCTGTTCGTCCAGACGAAAGGCAGGCTCGCCGGGGTTGGCCTCCGTTTGCAAACCGCTGTCTGAACCGGCCTGCTGATTGCGTCAGACCAGCCAGCGATGCGTCCGATATGTGCCTTGAGCGCGAAAACAATCCAGCCATAATCCGCAGATAACCATGCCGCTTGACCAACCCCCCAAAGCGCATCATATCCCTGCCATGACTGATCTTTCGCACATCCGTAATTTCTCGATCGTGGCGCATATCGACCACGGAAAATCGACACTCGCCGACCGGCTGATCCAGTCCACCAACACGGTGGCTGATCGGGATATGAAGGCGCAGCTTCTGGACAGTATGGATATCGAGCGTGAGCGCGGGATCACCATCAAGGCCAACACTGTGCGTATCGACTACCGGGCGGACAATGGCGAAGACTACGTGCTGAACCTGATCGACACCCCCGGGCATGTGGATTTCGCCTATGAG
>NZ_JBELFI010000004.1:0-23485 GCF_042093035.1 Yoonia sp.
GTCGGAAATGGTGATTGAGAAAGCAAAGCGCCTGGTGGAGCACAAGCGGGATGTTGTGATCTTGCTGGATTCAATCACGCGACTGGGCCGTGCGTTCAACACCACTGTGCCGTCGTCTGGCAAGGTTCTGACCGGTGGTGTTGATGCGAACGCACTGCAACGCCCGAAGCGCTTCTTTGGTGCAGCACGGAACATTGAGGAAGGCGGGTCTTTGACCATCATCGCGACGGCGCTGATTGATACAGGGTCGCGCATGGATGAGGTTATCTTTGAGGAATTCAAGGGCACCGGCAACAGCGAGATTGTTCTGGACCGGAAGGTGGCCGACAAACGGGTCTTCCCGGCGATGGATATTCTTAAATCCGGTACGCGGAAAGAAGAGCTGTTGGTTGAGAAAGGCGATTTGGCGAAGACCTATGTGCTGCGCCGCATTTTGAACCCAATGGGGACAACCGATGCGATTGAGTTCCTGATTGGCAAACTGAAACAGACCAAGACAAATTCAGACTTCTTTGATTCAATGAACACGTAATTTATTGTTATAAAACAATAGGTTAAATATATGGATACCATATTTGCTCTGGCGACTGCGCAGGGTCGCGCGGGTGTTGCTGTTGTGCGGCTATCGGGGCCTGATGCCGTTGCGGCGACCAGCTTGCTGTGCCGCGATGTGCCGCAATCGCGTGGCTTGCGGCGGCTTTATGACGCGGATGGTGGGTTGTTGGATGAGGCGTTTGTCTTGCGATTTGATGCGGGCAAAAGCTTCACTGGCGAGCAGGTGGTTGAACTTCACCTGCATGGAAGCCCAGCGATTGTAAGCGCAGTTTTGCGGGTGCTGGGCGCGATGAACGTCTTGCGTCAGGCAGAGGCAGGAGAGTTTACAAGACGGGCTCTGGAGAACGGATGTCTTGATTTGGCAGAGGTTGAAGGCCTTGCTGACCTGATCGATGCGGAAACCGAGAGCCAGAGAAAGCAGGCATTGCGGGTGTTCTCTGGCGCGCTTGGGGCGTTGGCGGAAAGCTGGCGCAGGCAATTGATCCGGGCAGCCGCCTTGCTTGAGGCGACGATTGATTTTGCTGATGAGGAAGTGCCTGTCGATGTGAGCCCGGAGGTGAACGCACTGCTTGCCGGGGTAGCCGCAGAGATGCAGCGGGAGGCCGATGGTGTGCGCGCGGCTGAGCGGGTTCGCGACGGGTTCGAGGTGGCGATTATCGGTGCGCCGAACGTCGGGAAATCGACATTGCTGAACCGGTTCGCGGGTCGGGATGTAGCAATCACGTCAGAGGTTGCCGGAACAACCCGGGACGTGATCGAGGTGCATATGGACCTTGGGGGCTTGCCAGTGACGATGCTGGACACGGCGGGTCAGCGGGATACGGATGATGTAGTCGAAGGCCTTGGCGTCGCGCGGGCGCAAGAAAGAGCGGCGCGCGCGGATTTGCGGGTGCATCTTGTGCTGGATAGGGCGGATGGGCCAGTAGATTCAGGCCCTGATGATATGGTCGTGCTTGGCAAGGCGGATCTGCTTGGTGAAGACGGCCTTTACGTTTCCGGTAGGACGGGTGCAGGCGTTGATCGCTTGATTGCTGAGATAACAGAGCGCTTGAACACGAAAGTTGGCAGTATCGGCGTCGCAATGCGTGAACGCCACCGAACAGCGATGGTCCGCGCAATTGAGTTTTTAGCTGACGCGCAAGCGGCGATGGAGGATGATCCTGGGATGACGGACCTTATTGCAGAAGATTTGAGATCAGCCATTCGCGCGGTGGATAGTATCGTCGGGCGTGTTGATGTAGAACAAGTTTTGGACGAGATCTTTTCAAGTTTTTGCATCGGTAAGTAAGGAGTGTTTCACGTGAAACATTGCGACTACGACGTCATTGTTATTGGTGGTGGGCACGCCGGCGCAGAGGCCGCCCATGCTGCGGCCCGGATGGGAGTGCGCACGGCCTTGATAACGTTGACGAAATCGTCAATTGGCGTGATGTCTTGTAACCCTGCGATTGGCGGGCTTGGCAAGGGTCACCTGGTGCGTGAGATCGATGCGCTTGATGGTGTGATGGCGCGGGTTGCCGACAAGGCCGGCATTCAGTTCAGACTACTGAACCGAAAGAAAGGCCCAGCTGTGCAAGGCCCCCGGGCGCAATCCGACCGGGCAATTTATCGTCGGGAAATGCAGGCAGAGCTGGCTTTGCTTGAAAATCTGCAGATCATTGAGGGCGAAGCGGTCGATCTGAGCATGTCCGGCAATCGTGTGACTGGTGTTATTCTGCGCGATGGCGTCAGCATTTCGGCGCAAACCGTGATTTTGACAACCGGTACATTCCTGCGCGGGGTCATTCATATTGGCGATGTGTCACGTCCGGGTGGGCGTATGGGCGATGATCCGTCCGTGAAGATGGCCGAACGGCTGGATAGCTTTGACCTGCCACTTGGGCGGCTGAAGACTGGTACACCGCCACGTCTGGACGGGCGGACGATTGCCTGGGACAAGCTGGAAGCCCAACCAAGCGACGCTGATCCGGTTATGTTTTCATTTATGTCAAAAGGCGTGTTTGCCCCGCAAATAGACTGCGGCATCACCCACACGAATGAGCAAACCCATGATATTATTCGCGAAAACCTGAATCGTTCTGCGATGTACGGGGGGTATATTGACGGTGTTGGCCCGCGTTACTGCCCCTCAATCGAAGACAAGATTGTCAGGTTCGCCGACAAGTCATCGCATCAGATATTTCTTGAACCGGAGGGGGTAAACGACGACACCGTCTATCCGAACGGCATTTCAACATCGCTGCCCGAAGATGTGCAGGAGAGCTACGTTCATTCAATCTATGGGCTTGAAAATGCTCACATATTACAGCCCGGGTATGCGATTGAATATGACTACGTAGATCCAAGAGCGCTGCGGGCAACCCTAGAGCTTCGCAGCGTTCCGGGCCTTTACCTTGCCGGGCAAATCAATGGCACAACTGGCTATGAAGAGGCTGCGGCACAGGGTTTGGTTGCCGGATTGAATGCGGCAGCGTTCGCCAAGTCCGAAGATCAGATCGTTTTCAGCCGTCGCGAATCCTATATTGGCGTGATGATTGATGATCTTATCACGCGCGGCGTATCGGAGCCGTATCGCATGTTCACATCGCGGGCAGAGTTCCGCCTGTCGCTGCGTGCTGACAACGCGGACCAGCGCCTGACGGCCAAAGGCCGCGCATATGGATCCGTGAAGGATGAGAGATGGGCGCAGTTTAGCGCGAAAATGGAGCAGATAGAGGCAGCAAAAGCCGCGCTGAGCGAAAAAACGCTCTCAGCGCGCGAAATTGCACAGACCGGCGCTAAATTGAACCCCGACGGGCCGCGGCGGACCGCACTTGAGGCGCTGGCGCTTTCTGATTTTGGCTTTGAACAGCTTGTTGCGGCAGGCGGCGATACGTCCGGTATTGCCGCTGAAGTGCAGGATCAGATAAAGAAAGACGCGCTATATGCACATTATATCGCGCGGCAGCACAAAGACATTGCGGCCATGGAGCGGGATGAAAAGCATATTATCCCCAACGACTTAGATTACACGACGATCAAGGGGCTTTCGAATGAAATTGCCACAAAACTGCACGCAACGCGGCCTGAAACGGTCGCCCACGCAGGGCGGATAGAAGGAATGACCCCAGCCGCACTGATGCTTATCATCGGGGCAACGAAGCGCGCCCTGCAAAAAGCCACCGGAACCGGAACATGAACCAATCGGTGGGCGGGGTAGATGTTTCACGTGAAACAATTGCGCGGCTTGAATTATATTCGCAGCTTGTCACGAAATGGACACCAAAGATCAACCTTATCGCCAGATCCTCGATAACAGAGATTTGGAACCGCCATATCATCGATTCGGCCCAGCTTTACCGCTTTGCGCCAGATTCTTATGGAAAGTGGGTCGATTTGGGCAGCGGCGCCGGGTTCCCTGGCATTGTGATGGCAATTATCGCCATCGAAAAGCAGCCAGGCGCTGAATTTGTCCTGATTGAAAGCGATCAGCGAAAGGCTACATTTCTGCGAACCGCGGCCAGAGAGATTGGTCTAAAGGTCAGTGTCCTTGCGGACCGCATAGAAAACTTACCCCAGCAAACAGCAGATATAGTGTCGGCGCGTGCGTTAACATCACTATCTGGGTTGTTGGCGCTTTCAGAGCGGCACATCGCGCGTGACGGCGTTTGCCTGTTTCACAAGGGAAAACAGGCGGAACAAGAACTTGCCGAAGCACGGGCGGGGTGGCGGTTTGCGCTTGAAGATCACGCCAGTTTGACTGATCCTGAGGCACGGCTTCTGGCCATTCAAAGGATAGAAAAACGTGGCAAGTAGCTCCGATATGATGACAACGATCATTGCAATCGCGAACCAAAAAGGCGGTGTCGGCAAAACCACGACAACGATCAACCTGGGCGCTGCATTGGCCGAAAACGACAAGAAAGTGCTGCTGATTGATCTGGATCCCCAAGGAAACGCATCAACCGGGCTTGGCGTGGATCATGACAAGCGGGATGTCACGACATATGACCTGTTGTCCGGGGAATCCTCTCTTCGGGACGCAATTCAGGACACTACGGTTGCGGGGCTTCACATTGTCCCCGCGACAACCGATCTGAGTTCGGCCGATCTGGAGCTGATCGACAATGCGAAAAGAAGCTATCTGCTGTCTGAAACGCTTCGAAATGTTGACGCCAGCACGCTCGGATATGACTACATATTGATCGACTGCCCGCCATCTCTCAATATATTGACAGTGAATGCGATGGTCGCGGCGCACTCCATCATCGTTCCACTTCAAAGCGAATTCTTTGCGCTTGAAGGTCTGTCGCAACTTATCCTTACGGTTCGTGATGTCCGCCAAACTGCCAACCCCACGCTTCGGATCGAGGGCATCGCACTGACGATGTATGATAAGCGCAATAATCTTTCCTTGCAGGTTGAAGAGGATGCGCGCGAGAATATGGGCGAAATGGTGTTTGAAACTGTCATCCCACGCAACGTCCGCCTAAGTGAGGCCCCGTCGTTCGCGGTGCCGGTTCTGACCTACGATTCGAATTCAAAAGGCAGCATTGCATATCGGGCGCTTGCGCAGGAAGTCATTGAACGTACTACAAAAAAGAAGGCCGCATAAATGACCCAAACACCAAAAAAATCCCGCGGTCTGGGGCGCGGCCTGTCCGCATTGATGTCGGATGTTGCGGCGGATAGCGCCGGGCAATCACAACCAATGCGCCCCGACCAGGTCGTTCCAATAGAGCAGGTTCAGCCAAACCCGGACCAGCCCAGGCGTACATTTGGCCAGGACGCTCTGTCGGAGCTTGCCGCATCGATTGAAGAAAAAGGGATTATTCAACCCTTGATCGTCCGCCGCACACCTGGCGCCGACCACCAGTATCAAATTGTCGCCGGAGAGCGCCGCTGGCGCGCCGCACAGATTGCAAAGCTCCATGATGTGCCGGTGCTGGTACGTGACTACGACGACACCGAAGTCCTTGAAATTGCAATTATCGAGAACATCCAGCGTGCAGACCTCAACCCCATCGACGAAGCTGCCGGCTACAAGCAGTTGATGGATCGATTTGGCCACACACAAGATAAGCTGTCGCAAGCGCTCGGCAAAAGCCGCAGCCACATTGCCAATCTCATGCGCCTCCTGACGCTGCCACAGGAAGTACAAGACTATCTCACCGGTGGTCAACTTTCCGCCGGCCACGCCCGCGCTTTGGTTGGCCACGACCAAGCCGTTCGGTTGGCCCGCGAAATTATCCAGCGCAACCTCTCTGTTCGCGAGACAGAGAAGCTGGCCAAGAAGGGCCCAGCGATCAAAAGGCGTAGTGTACCCGGTGCGCCAGTGCCAAAAGATGCGGACACTGTTCAGCTTGAAAACGAACTTTCCGCATCGCTGGGCATGAAGGTGACAATCGATCATCCAACAGGGTCAGAGGCCGGAAAAGTTGTCATTGGCTACAGGTCGCTCGATCAACTGGACGACCTGTTGCGTGCCCTCTCTGGCGGTTAGCCTTCCAATAATTTCCGCAATATCGCGTTCAAGATCGGGCGCCCTTCATCGGTTGCCCTCAACTGACGGCCGTCAAACGCGACAACGCCAATATCACATAAATCATTGATTTTATTAATATAGGGGATGCTCAGCAGCTTGGGAAAACGATCCAGGCTCACGCCATCTACAAGCCGCAACCCCATCAACAGAAACTCAGCCATCTGATCTTCATCACGCAGTGCCATCCGCCCCGCCTCACCATTGCCAGTCCGTGAAACCTGCGCCAGCCACCGCATCGGCGCCAGCGGCGTCTCGGTCGCAAAGCGCTGCCCGTCAAGTGTCAGCCGCCCATGGGCACCGGGGCCAATCCCGGCGTAATCGCCGTATTGCCAATAGATCTTGTTGTGAATGCTTTCAGACCCCGGCCATGCATGATTGGAGACCTCATATCCCAATAAGCCAGCATCCCCGCAGACCTGCTGGGTCACCGCATACATATCCGCGGCTCCATCATCGTCGGGCAACCCACGAAGCTTCCCTGCTGTATAACGGTCCCCAAAAGCGGTGCCTCCCTCGATGGTTAACTGGTAGAGCGACAGATGATCGATCGCCATAGACAAGGCCTGCTTCAATTCGGCCTGCCATGCTTCAACGCTCTGTTCTTGCCGCGCATAAATGAGATCAAAGCTCACACGATCAAAGGTATTTCTTGCAATATCAAAGGCTTGCAATGCCTCCGCCGTTGAATGCAGGCGCCCCAATGCCTTTAAATCAGCGTCATTCAAGGCCTGAATCCCCATCGACACGCGGTTCACCCCCGCATCGTGATAGCCCCTGAACCGCCCCGCCTCAACGGACGTTGGATTGGCCTCCAGCGTAATTTCAACATCATTCGCCAACGGCCAAGTTGCCCGAACCTTTGAAATCACAGCATCTACAACATCGGGGTCCATCAGGCTCGGGGTGCCACCACCGAAAAAGACGGACCTCAATACACGACCGGAGGTTTCCGCGCCAATCCGTTCAATTTCACTCAAATAGGCATTTTCCCACGCTTTTTGGTCAACATGCGCGACAACATGGGAATTAAAATCGCAATAGGGGCACTTCGCCTGACAAAACGGCCAATGGATATAGAGGCCAAAGCCTCCATGCTCCCAATCTTCCACCCTAGGCAAAACAACCCTTAATGAGCTTTGCGAAAGCGTCCGCGCGGTGGCTGATCCTGTTCTTTTCCCAACGATCCATTTCCCCAAACGTCAGGTCATAGCCGTCCGGTTGAAAGATCGGGTCATATCCGTGCCCCTGTTCGCCACGCATCGGCCAAACAATTTGGCCGGGCATCACGCCCGGAAATACGTTGTCGTGCCCGTCCGGCCAGGCCAGAACAAGCGTACAACAGAAGCGGGCACTGCGTGGAAACGGCGCAGAAACAGTCTCTAACGCGGCCCAACTCCGCTCCATCGCCATCTTGAAGTCACGGCCGTTGGGCGTTTCTGCCCAATCTGCCGTATGAACACCCGGCGCACCATCCAGCGCGTCAATTTCGATCCCGCTGTCATCGGACAAAGCCGGAAGCCCTGTCGCCTTTGCCGCCGCATGTGCCTTGATCCGCGCGTTACCGACAAAGGTGCTTTCGGTCTCCTCCGGCTCTGGCAGGCCGTGGTCCGCGTTTGACGTCAAAGACACCCCATAAGGCCGCAGAAGATCTCTGATCTCCTCTAGCTTCCCCTGGTTATGGGTCGCAATGACCAGCTCTTTGCCGTCAAAGCGCCGCATCAGCGCACCGCCGCTATTTGCGCGGCTGTCAGTTCAGCCACGCCTTTCTCGGCCAGATCCAACAATGCGTCCATTTGCCCGCGCGAGTATGTCGCGCCTTCCGCGGACATTTGTACCTCGATCAATTTACCGCCCGTCATCACGAAGTTGCCGTCAACGCCAGCTTCGCTGTCCTCGGGGTAATCCAGATCCAGCACTTCCTGCCCGGCATAGACCCCACAGGAAATCGCAGCGACCGGATCAATCAGCGGATCACTTATCACATCACCAGCTTTCATCAGTTTCTGCACGGCCAGCTTGAGCGCGACCCAACCACCGGTAATCGCAGCACACCGCGTCCCGCCATCGGCTTGGATAACATCGCAATCCACCACAATCTGCCGCTCACCCAGCGCCACACGGTCAACACCTGCCCGCAATGATCGCCCGATCAGGCGCTGAATTTCCTGCGTGCGTCCCGATTGCCCGTTCTTGGCCTCACGGCGCATCCGTGTATTTGTTGCGCGTGGCAGCATCCCATACTCTGCCGTGACCCAACCCAAACCAGAGTTTTTCAAGAATGGCGGCACACGTTCATCAATGCTTGCGGTACACAGCACATGCGTATTTCCACATTTAATCAGGCAGGAGCCCTCCGCATGCATGGTCACGCCAGTCTCGATTGAGATTTCGCGCATTTCGTTCGTCTGTCGGCCGGATGGACGCATTTGGACACTCCCTTTGGTTGCACCTCACCGATACGCTGCCCACATATGAAATCCAACCCCGATTGACGCCCCCTGAGGTTTCGTTTTAATTGCCTCGCCTTAAACTGGGAAACCCATGTCAGACCAATCGCCCAATATTGCCGAAATGAACGACCGCTCGCGCGAGGTTTTTCGCCGCGTGGTCGAAGGTTATTTGGAAAGTGGAACGCCTGTTGGCTCCCGGACGCTGACCCGGGAATTTTCCGAAAAGGTCAGTGCCGCGACAATCCGAAATGTGATGCAAGACCTTGAATTTCTGGGTGTATTAGGCAGCCCCCACACCAGCGCGGGACGTATTCCAACGCAGCTGGGGCTGCGCATGTTTGTTGATGGGTTGCTCGAGGTTGGCGATCTGGATGGCCAAGACCGCGAGAAAATCGACCGCACGCTTACCACAAATGACCAAGACGTGACATCTGTGTTGGATCAGGTTGGGCAGGCGCTCTCTGGTGTGACGCATGGGGCGAGCCTTGTCCTAACGCCCAAACATGAGGCACCGATCAAGCATATTGAATTTGTATCGCTGTCGGCGGACCGCGCTTTGGTCGTGCTTGTCTTTGGTGATGGCCATGTTGAAAACCGCGTTTTCACCCCGCCAGTCGGCCAAACGCCGTCTTCGATGCGCGAGGCTGCGAATTTTCTGAATGCAATCGCCACCGGACACACATTGTCAGAACTCAGCAGTGTCATCTCCAGAGAGATCGTGGCCCGCCGGCAAGAAATTGATATTCTCGCAGCGGAGCTTGTGAAAGACGGCATCGCCCTTTGGGAAAACGAAGGCGAAGCAACAGAGCGTTTGATCGTTCGCGGCCGCGGTAACCTGCTGGGCGACAGCGAAAACGAAGACGATCTTGCAAGGATTCGCACGCTCTTTGATGACCTTGAACGCAAGCGCGACATCGCACAATTCCTCGATTTGGCCGAGGAAGGTGACGGCGTGCGCATTTTTATTGGTTCAGAGAACAAATTGTTCTCACTTTCGGGTTCATCTCTGGTTGTTTCCCCTTATATGAACGCCGACCGCAAGATTATTGGCGCGGTGGGCGTGATCGGCCCGACGCGTCTGAATTATGGGCGCATCGTCCCGATTGTAAATTACACTGCACAGCTTGTCGGCAAGATGATTGCCGACCGCTCCTGAAGGAAAAATGATGTCTGACAAAGACGAAGAACTGCAAAGCCTTGATGAACTTGCCGCAGAGGGTGATGAGCCTGACTTTGACGCCGCGGCGCAAACCCTGGATGAGATCGAAGAGATCAAGGCAGAACGGGACGATTACCGCGACAGATTCATGCGCGCCTTGGCTGATGCGGAAAACACACGCAAGCGGGCCGAGCGTGACCGCCGTGAGGCTGAAAACTACGGCGGCTCAAAGCTTGCCCGCGATATGCTGCCGGTCTACGACAACTTGCGTCGCGCGTTGCAGTCCGTTGAAGAAAGCGGCAAGAAAGTGAACGCGGCCTTGCTCGAAGGTGTTGAGCTGACGATGCGCGAGCTTATCAGCGTGTTCAAAAAGCATGGAATCGACCCTATTACACCTGAAGTTGGTGATAAATTCGATCCGCAACTGCATCAGGCGATGTTTGAGGCGCCCGTTCCAGGCACAAAGGCAGGTGAGATTATTCAGGTCGCCGCCGAAGGTTTCATGCTGCACGACCGCCTATTGCGCCCCGCGCAGGTCGGCGTGTCTTCGATGACCTAACTGTCGTCCTGCTGCGTCATCTCTCGCAGCTCGTAAATCAGCGCGAGGGCGTCTTTCGGGGTGAGCTCATCCGGCAAGATGCCCTTTAGACGCGCTTCCACTTCTGATGGCTTGGTTTTCATCCGCGCAGGTGTCGGTGTTGCGGAGAAGAGCGGTAAATCGTCAATCACGGCTTTGCGCGACCCGCCCCCTTCGCGCTCTCCCTTCTCCAAAGCGTCCAAAACCACTTTCGCCCGGTCCACGACGACCTGCGGCAGGCCGGCCAATCGCGCGACCTGCACGCCGTAGCTGCGATCTGCGGTGCCGCGTTTGACTTCATGCAGGAAAATCACATCGCCTTCCCACTCTTTGACAGTGACGGTCGCGTTTTCCACGCCGTCCAGCTTGGCGGAAAGGGCTGACATCTCGTGATAATGCGTCGCGAAAAGGGCGCGGCATCTATTGATGTCGTGCAGGTGTTCCAATGTGGCCCAGGCGATCGACAGGCCGTCATAGGTCGCTGTTCCACGCCCGATTTCATCCAAGATTACCAGCGCCCGATCATCGGCCTGATTAAGGATAGCTGCCGTTTCAACCATCTCCACCATGAAGGTCGATCTGCCACGCGCCAGATCATCCGACGCACCCACACGGCTGAAGATTTGGCTGACAATGCCAATTTCGGCCTTGGTTGCTGGCACAAAACTTCCCATCTGGGCCAATATCGCAAGCAGTGCGTTCTGCCGCAGAAATGTTGATTTACCCGCCATATTTGGACCGGTGAGCAACCAGATAGAGGCCTCCGTCAGCGCACAGTCATTGGCGATGAACGGCGCGCCATCCTTTTGAAGCGCCGCCTCAACGACAGGGTGGCGCCCACCGGAAATTTCAAACGCACGGCTATCGGTCACTTTGGGGCGCACCCAGCTTTCTGCCGCTGCCAAATGCGCAAGCCCTGCCGTCAGATCAATTTCAGACAGTGCGCGCGCAAGCGCCCCCAAAGGGCGGGCTTCGGCCAAAATTGATTGCGTTAGGCTGGAATAGAGCCTCTTTTCGATCTCAAGCGCACGTCCGCCCGCATTCAAAATGCGCGTTTCAATCTCTGATAGCTCCACCGTCGTGAAGCGCACTTGATTGGCAGTTGTCTGGCGGTGAATGAAGACCTCATTCAGCGGCGCGGCCAGCATCTTTTCAGCGTGCGTTGCCGTGGTTTCGATAAAATACCCAAGCACATTGTTATGTTTGATCTTGAGTGAACTAATCCCTGACTTTTGGATGTAGTCCGCCTGCATTTCTGCAATCACAGACCGCCCTTCATCACGCAGTTTGCGCGCCTCATCTAATTCCGCATCATAGTCGGGCGCGATAAACCCACCATCACGTGACAAAAGCGGCGGTTCGGCAACCAACGCTTCATCCAGCAGCGCCAACAGGTCGTCATAACCTGTTAAATCCCGCGCGTCTTTGCCCAGAACCTCTGGCAAATCATTCGGCAAGCCCCCTGAAAGTGCGATTGCCTGCCCCAAGGTGTTGCGAATAGCCGCCATATCGCGCGGACCACCCCGATCGAGTGCGAGGCGGGACAAGGCACGGTCGAGGTCATGCACACCACGCAACGTATCGCGGATATCAGCGGTAAGGCGGTTGTTTTCGTGCAAAAAACTGACCGCATCCTGTCGCTTCACAATGACATCAACGCTGCATGACGGTGACGCCAGCCGCATTTCGAGCAATCGCGCGCCCCCTGCGGTGACGGTTCTATCAATGCAATGCAGAAGAGAGCCTTGCCTGCCGCCGTTTACACCGTGGGTCAGCTCAAGCGATTTCCGGGTCGCCGCATCGATTTGCATTGCCGCTGTTTGCCCTTCAAGTACGGGCGGGCGTAAAAGCGGCAAGTTTCCGCGCTGGGTGATATCCAGATATTCCGCCACAGCAGACATCACGGCGACTTCGGCCCGTGAAAACTCACCAAACGCATCAAGAGCGCTGACTTTATAGAGCTTGCACAGCCGCTTGTCGCCCGCCGTGCTATCAAAGGCTGAAGCGCCCAAGGTCGTGAGTGCTGCACCAGAATCAGACACTATTCCAGCCCAACTCGCCTCTGACCCATCGACGACGATCACTTCGCGTGGCGTCAATCGCGCCAGTTCCGGCCCAAGCTGCGCGCCCTTACACGGCATAACGTGAAACGCACCGGTCGAGATATCGACCCATGCCAGCGCACCTTCGTCCCGCACGACGTGATAGGCCGCAAGAAAGTTGTGACGCCGGGCATCAAGCAAAGAATCCTCGGTCAAAGTGCCGGGTGTGACCAGCCTGACGACTTCACGCTTCACGATGGATTTGTAACCGCGCTTCTTCGCCTCCGCCGGGCTTTCCATCTGTTCACAAACCGCGACGCGAAACCCTTTGCGGATCAGCGTCAGGAAATACCCTTCGGCGGCGTGATGCGGGACACCGCACATCGGGATGTCGTCCCCATCGTGCTTGCCGCGCTTTGTCAGCGCAATATCCAGCGCTTCCGCCGCGGCAACCGCGTCGTCAAAGAACATCTCATAGAAATCGCCCATCCGATAGAAAAGCAGGGCATCAGGATGATCCGCTTTAATCTCAAGATACTGCGCCATCATTGGCGTGACGGTGTTTTTGCTACTGCTCATGCATCCCCCCAAGGACATCCTGCGCACATTAACAGCCCATGTTAGCGACGAAACCCCGAAATGAACCCGTTGCGGGCAGTAGCCAGAGACGGCTATGTCTTGGTGATTGAATTGGGGGGACCACATGCCGAAGAATAAACTCACCCGTGAGGACGCGCTGCAATTCCATATGCAGCCCAGCCCCGGTAAATGGGAGATTCAAGCGACCGTCCCGATGACAACGCAGCGCGACCTGTCGCTGGCCTATTCCCCCGGTGTCGCGATCCCCTGCGAAGAAATCGCCGCCGATCCTGCGACGGCCTATGATTATACAAACAAGGGCAATCTGGTTGCGGTGATTTCGAACGGGACCGCAGTGCTTGGCCTTGGCAACCTTGGTGCGCTGGGCAGCAAGCCTGTGATGGAGGGCAAATCGGTCCTTTTCAAAAGGTTTGCGGATGTGAACTCGATCGATCTGGAGCTGGACACAGAAGACCCCGATGAATTCATCAAGGCCGTCAGGCTGCTTGGCCCCACATTCGGCGGTATCAACCTTGAGGACATCAAAGCGCCTGAGTGCTTCATCATTGAGCAAACTCTCAAAGAGCAGATGGATATCCCCGTTTTCCACGACGATCAGCACGGCACCGCCGTCATTTGTGCCGCCGGTTTGCTGAATGCGCTGCATCTGTCCGGCAAGAAGATCGAAGAGGTGAAGATCGTTTTGAACGGCGCTGGCGCAGCCGGCATTGCCTGCCTTGAATTGCTCAAGGCGATGGGCGCAAAGCATGACAATTGCATCATGGCGGATACCAAGGGCGTTATCTACCAAGGTCGCACCGAGGGCATGAACCAGTGGAAATCTGCCCACGCTGCAAACACCAAGGCACGTACCCTTGCTGATGCAATGAAAGGCTGTGACGTGTTTTTGGGGGTCAGCGCAAAGGGCGCGGTGACGCAGGAAATGGTCTCTAACATGGCCGATAACCCGGTTATTTTCGCCATGGCCAACCCTGACCCGGAGATCACGCCAGAGGACGCACATGCCGTACGTGAAGATGCAATCGTCGCGACAGGCCGCAGTGATTATCCAAATCAGGTGAACAATGTCCTTGGTTTTCCTTACTTGTTCCGCGGTGCGCTTGATATTCATGCGCGCGCAATTAACGATGAGATGAAGATCGCCTGTGCCGAAGCGCTCGCCGCACTTGCCCGTGAAGACGTTCCAGATGAAGTGGCGATGGCTTATGGCAAAAAGCTGACTTTTGGCCGTGACTACATCATCCCAACGCCGTTTGATCCCCGCCTGATCCATCGGATCCCGACGGCAGTTGCCCAGGCAGGTATGAGAACCGGCGTCGCACGCAGGCCGATAGTGGATATGGATGCCTATGAGCTTTCGCTCAAATCCCGGATGGACCCGACGCAATCCATTCTGCGCAGCCTCAACGCGCGGGCCCGTGCCAATCAGTCAACCGTTATCTTCGCAGAGGGGGATGATCCGCGCGTTTTGCGTGCCGCGGTCATGTATCAGCGGTCTGGCATGGGCAAGGCACTTGTTGTTGGCCGTGATGATGACGTGAAGGAAAAGCTGACAGCCGAAGGGATGCCCGAAGCATTTGAAGAACTCGAAATCGTGAATGCCGCGACGACGCAGCATTTGGAAACCTATAAGGCGTTCCTTTATGAACGCCTGCAACGCAAAGGTTTTGACGCGCAGGACGTGCACCGGCTTGCCGCGCGTGACCGGCATGTGTTTGCCGCGCTCATGTTGGCACATGGCCACGCAGACGGAATGGTGACAGGTGCGACCCGGAAATCCGCGCATATCCTGGAACTCATCAACTATGTCTTTGATGCCCAGCCGCATGATGGTGCCGTCGGGGTGACCGCAGTGCTTCACAAGGGCCGGATCGTGCTGATCTCTGACACTTTGGTGCATGAATGGCCGGATGAGAACGACCTTGCCGATATTGCCGAACGTGGCGCCTTTGTTGCGCGTGAATTGGGGCTTGAGCCGCGGGCCGCGTTTTTGTCGTTCTCGACATTCGGGTATCCGGTGTCGGAGCGTGCTGAAAAGATGCACAAGGCGGCAAAGGTTCTGGATGCACGGAAGGCGGATTTCGAATATGAAGGCGAAATGACCGTCGATGTGGCGTTGAACGCCAAAGCGCAGGATAACTACCCGTTCCAGCGACTGACTGGTCCGGCAAATGTGCTGGTTGTGCCTGCGCGACATTCTGCATCGATATCGGTGAAGTTGATGCAGGAAATGGCTGGCGCGACGGTGATCGGCCCGATCCTGTCGGGTATCGGCAAGCCAGTGCAAATCTGTTCAACCGTATCGACCGTCAATGACATACTGAATATGGCCGTGATCGCAGCATGTAAGGTGGACTGATGGCAATCTGGAACCTCGGCTCGATCAATGCGGATATCGTCTATCGTGTGCCGCATATTCCGGCGCCTGGGGAAACATTGTCATCCACAAGCCGCCAGACATTTCTGGGCGGGAAGGGGGCGAATATGTCCGTTGCAGCCGCCCGCGCCGCAGCGCATGTGCATCACATCGGTGCGGTTGGTGCTGATGGGCGCTGGGCGACCGAAAGGCTTCTCGAATATGGTGTCGATACAAGTTATATCGCTGAATTAGACACTGAAACGGCCCAGGCGATCATCATGGTAGCCGACGATGGGGAGAACGCAATTGTGCTGCATCCCGGTGCCAATGCAGAAATTCCGCAAGCCACTTTGCAGGCCGCGATGGCGGAGGCAAGCACAGGTGATTGGCTGGTCACCCAGAATGAGACAAACCTGCAACGCACTGCCGCGCAGTTGGGCAAAAGGCTTGGCCTGCAAGTGGCCTACGCTGCCGCCCCTTTTGATGCGGAGCGTGTTCAAGCGGTTCTGCCATATCTCGATTTTCTGATCCTGAACGCGGTTGAAGCCGAACAATTGCAAGACGCGACGGGTACGGCACCCCGTGATCTTCCGGTGCGCGATGTGATCGTCACTTTGGGGGCAGACGGTGCTGATTGGCATGGCGCGAACGGAAAGGCGCATTTCCCTGCAATGAAGGTTGTCCCGGTCGATACGACGGGCGCAGGGGATACGTTCACCGGCTATGTTTTGGCAGGGCTTGATCGGGGAATGCCCATGGCGCAGGCGATCGCGCTAGCCACCAAGGCGGGCGCGCTGATGGTCACCCGCCACGGTACGGCGGATGTTATCCCAGATTTTTCAGAGGTACAGGCGTTTCAGAGCTGACCCGCGTCCGGTTAAGGGAGAATGAACATGACAGACGTGACCACCCATCAGGCTGAAGATGACGCGCGCAATGAAGAAATCCTGATCTACGTTGATGGCCGGATTGTGCCGAAAGCCCAAGCCATGGTCAGCGTTTATGACAGCGGTTTCATGCTTGGCGATGGCGTCTGGGAAGGCCTGCGTCTCTATGACGGGAAATGGGCGTTTCTGGATGAGCATATCGACCGGCTATTTGAGGCCGCAAAAGCGATTGATCTCGACATCGGGATGGGCCGAAAAGGGGTCATTTCCGCCTTGTTAGAGACGCAGAATGCGAATGAAATGACCACAGACGCCCATGCGCGACTGATGGTCACGCGCGGGATCAAGACCCGGCCATTCCAACACCCCGGCCTGTCCCGATCCGGCCCGACATTCGTGATAATCATGGAGCATTCGCAACCAAAGATCCCCCGTCCGATTACCTTGGCGACGGTGCCGCATCAGCGCGGCCTACCCATGACCCAAGACCCCAAGCTGAACAGCCATTCGAAGCTGAATTGCATCCTTGCCTGCATCGCCGCACAGAAGGCGGGCGCGGATGAGGCGCTGATGCTGGATGTGCATGGGTTCGTGAATACGACCAACGCCTGTAACTTCTTTATCGTGAAAAACGGCGCTGTTTGGACCTCAACCGGGGATTACTGCATGAATGGAATCACCCGTCAGAAGGTCATCGACCTGTGCCGCGCCAACGACATACCGGTGTTTGAGCGGAATTATTCGCTCGTCGACACCTATTCCGCCGATGAGGCGTTTTTGACGGGAACATTTGGCGCGCAAACGCCTGTGAGCACGATTGACGGACGGGCAATCGGCAGCGGAGAGCCTGGCCCGGTCACGACCCGCCTCCGCCAGCTTTATAAAGACCTGGTCGGCCGCGCATGAGGATCGCGATGTGGTCAGGGCCGCGTAATCTTTCGACGGCGATGATGTACGCCTTCGGGAACCGGCCTGATTTCGCGGTTTGGGATGAACCTTTCTATGCGCCCTATCTGAAGGCAACCGGTGCAGACCACCCCATGCGCGACCAGATCATCGCAGCGCATGAAACCGACCCAGTCAAAGTTGCTGACCGGTGTTTAGACACTATTCCAGCTCAAAAGCCGCATTTCTACATGAAGCACATGCCACATCACATGATTGACGGCTTCGCCTTTGGCTGGGCTAGGGACTGCGTCAACATTCATCTTATCCGCCATCCCGCGCGTGTGATCGCCAGCTATGGTGTGAAACGTGAAGCGATGACACAGGAGGACATAGGCTTTGCCCAACAGACAGCCGTGTATGAGAAAGTCGGCGGTCTGGTGATCGACAGTTCGGATATTCGGGCTGACCCGGAGCGCATGCTGCGCAAGCTTTGTGCCGCGATTGACTTGCCGTTTGACCCCGAAATGCTTCGTTGGAAGGCGGGGCCGCATCCCAATGACGGGATATGGGCGGGGCATTGGTATAACGCGGTGCATCAAAGCACTGGGTTTGCGGGCGCAGAGGGGCCTTTGCCCGTTTTGGACCCCGCCCAAGAAAAAATGCGGCACCTCGCGATGCCGCATTATGAAAAACTCGCGAGATTGAAACTTTAGAGCCGACGGTTCCGCGCCGCCAACAGTTTCAACCGCAGAGCGTTCAACTGGATGAATCCTTGCGCATCGGTCTGGTCATAGGCGCCCGCGTCCTCCTCAAACGTCACATGCGATTCGGAATAGAGCGAATGATCCGACCAACGCGCCACCGTGTTCACTGAACCCTTATAAAGTTTCACGCGCACGGTTCCGGAGACATGCTCCTGGCTCTTGTCGATCAATGCTTGCAGCATTTCCCGCTCCGGCGAGAACCAGAAACCGTTGTAGATCAGCTCTGCGTATTTCGGCATGACGCTGTCTTTCAGGTGGCCCGCTCCGCTGTCCAGCGTGATCTGCTCAATCCCGCGGTGTGCTTCGAGCAACACAGTCCCGCCGGGTGTTTCGTAGACGCCACGCGATTTCATGCCGACAAAGCGGTTTTCAACCAGATCAAGCCGCCCAACACCGTGCTTGCCGCCGAGTTCATTCAGCTTCGTCAGGATGGTTGCGGGCGACATCGCCTGACCATTGATGGCGACCGCGTCACCTTTTTCAAAGGTAATTTCGACCATTTCAGGCGCGTCAGGTGCATCTTCGGGCGCGACCGTGCGTTGATAGACGTATTCCGGCGCTTCCTGTGCGGGGTCTTCCAGCACCTTGCCTTCGGACGATGTGTGCAGCAGGTTCGCATCCACACTGAACGGCGCGTCGCCGCGTTTGTCTTTGGCAACGGGGATCTGGTGCTTTTCAGCAAACTCGATCAGCTTGGTCCGGCTGGACAAATCCCACTCACGCCAAGGCGCGATGACTTTGATCTCCGGGTTCAGCGCATAGGCGGCCAATTCAAACCGCACCTGATCGTTGCCTTTGCCGGTCGCACCGTGGGACATAGCATCGGCGCCTTCAGCGGCGGCGATCTCAACCAGACGCTTGGAGATCAGCGGACGTGCGATGGATGTTCCGAGCAGGTAAAGCCCCTCATAAAGCGCATTGGCGCGGAACATCGGAAACACGAAGTCGCGGACAAATTCTTCACGCAGGTCTTCGATGTAGATCGCAGCGGCGCCCATCATCTCGGCCTTCTTGCGGGCAGGCTCCAGCTCTTCGCCCTGACCGAGGTCAGCGGTGAATGTCACGACTTCACAGCCATATTCGGTCTGCAACCACTTGAGAATGATCGAGGTATCAAGGCCACCAGAATAGGCCAGAACAACTTTTTTCGGAGCGGTCATAAGAATGCGCCTTTGCGTCAATGTATCTGGAATGGCGCGATAGCGGGTTTTGGAAACAGGGGCAAGGATTGCAGGGTGCTAAAGGCAGCACGCGCTGACAAAATCCGCATCCCCGTCATTGTACAGCTCCCCAATCGCGTCCTCAGGCGTCAGCCAAAGCGGAATGTGCCCCGGCTCTGATGGGGGCCCATGCGGTCGGATCGGCCTTGCCAGATAGATATGGCACAGCTTTTCGGCCCACATGTCATATTCCGGCATGAACACGAACCGTCGAAAGGTGCCCAATTTGCGCGGCTGTCCAATCCGCCAGCCGGTTTCCTCGAAGACCTCACGATGCAGCGCCTGCGCAGGGTTCTCGCCCGGATCAATGCCACCGCCGGGTAGTTGGATTTCATAATGCGGGTCACCTTGATAGGTCAGCAGCAGCTTTCCGTTCAACGGCAGCACCGCATAAACACCGGGCCTTGTCTTGTACCGCTGCCCGCCGACTGGTGTGTCGCCATACCGTCTAATCATAGCTTGCCCCCTTGGACCTAGGCTTGCTCCACCTATATAGGCGCGGTATGCCATCCCTGAACTTGTTAGGAAAGACCATGAGCCTCGGCACCCAAATCGCCTGGGACGACACCGTCCTGCCGTTTCAACTTGACGCCTCTGATATTCGCGGACGGGTGGCCCGTCTTGATGGCGTGTTGGAACAGGTTCTCAAGCAGCATAATTACCCGCCAATGATCGAAGGTCTGGTGGCAGAGATGGCATTGCTGACCGCGCTCATCGGGCAGACCGTGAAACTGCGCTGGAAGCTGTCGTTGCAAGTGCGCGGCTCTGGCCCGGCGCGATTGATTGCGACAGATTACTACGGGCCAACCGATGATGGGCAGCCTGCGCGCATCCGTGCCTATGCGTCCTATGACGCGGAAACGCTTGATGAAATGGCGGATCCGTTTAGTCAGATTGGCAATGGTTACTTCGCCATTCTCATTGACCAAGGCGAAGGCATGGCCCCTTATCAGGGCATTACGCCGATCGCCGGCGGATCGCTGTCTGCTTGCGCAGAAACCTATTTCGCGCAGTCAGAACAGTTGCCGACGCGCTTTTCGCTGTCCTACGGGCAATCGCAAATGCCGGGTGAAGGCGCCCGCTGGCGCGCTGGCGGTATCATGCTCCAGCATATGCCGAAGGCGTCACCGTCCGTCACTGGTGAAGGCGGGTCCGGCGAAGAGGGTTTGCTTGATGCAAGGGATATTCTTGATGCGGATGAAGGTGAGAACTGGAATCGCGCCAACGTCCTGTTGGATACAGTCGATGACCTTGAGTTGATCGGTCCAACCACTGCCCCGACCGACCTTTTGGTGCGTCTCTATCACGAAGAGCAGCCGCGCGTGTATGACGCGCAGCCGATCAAATTTGGCTGTAGCTGTTCGGAAGGCAAAGTGCGCCAAAGCCTGTCGATCTATTCGGCCAAGGACATCGCAACGATGACCACCGCAGAAGGCACAGTGACTGCGGACTGCCAATTTTGCGGGTCTCACTACATCTTCGCGCCCGACACGCTTGGGTTTGAGGCAAAGGATGCCAGTGCCTGACCTGCGCAAAAGACTTGAGGACGCATTGGCCGTAACTGGCGATGCGTCCTCTGACTTTGATCTGAACGCAGATGTCAAAATCCCCGATATCAAACTGACCCCCGCGGCGGTTCTTATTGGTATTCGCGCTGAAACAGAGACTGTTATCCTCACGAAACGCTCTGCGCGGCTAAAGCATCATCCGGGGCAGATTGCCTTTCCGGGCGGCAAGCAAGACCCCACGGATGCGACGCTGATTGAGGCTGCATTGCGCGAAGCGCGCGAAGAGATTGGCCTGCCGTCTGGCATCGTCGACGTTGTTGGCGCGCTGCCGCCACACCAAACGGTCACAGGATATCAAGTCACCCCCGTGCTTGGTGTGATTGAGGGATCATTCGATACCGTTGCCGAGTTTGGCGAAGTCAGTGAGGTGTTTGAGACGCCACTAGCGCATTTGCTGAAGCCCGACATGTACCGTGTTGAGGGCCGCCGCTGGCAGGGTCGCAAACGGCTTTATTATACGGTGCCTTTCGGCCCGTATTATATCTGGGGTGCGACGGCGCGGATATTGCGCGGCCTGGCTGCGCGTATGCCATGACGAAAATCACCGCCCCTTGGTTAAAGCGCGATGCCGCACAGCGGGTTTGTCGTTTGTTGGTGGATGCGGGTTATCAGGCTTGGTTTGTCGGCGGGTGCGTGCGCAATGAGCTGCTGGGCGCGCCGGTGTCTGACCTGGATTTGACAACGGATGCCTTGCCGCAGGATGTCATGGCGCTGGCCCAAGCGGCTGCGATCAGGGCGGTCCCCACGGGGATTGACCACGGAACAGTCACTTTGGTTTTGGAGGGCATTCCGTTCGAGATCACGACATTCCGGCATGATGTGGCCACCGACGGCAGGCGCGCCACCGTCGCTTTTGCCGACAACATGACAGACGACGCGCGCAGGCGTGATTTCACGATGAATGCGCTTTATGCGGCACCCGACGGTGAAGTCGCTGATCCATTGGGCGGGCAGGCAGACCTGATCGCCCGTCGCGTGCGCTTTATCGAAGACGCCGATCAGCGCATCAAAGAGGACTACCTGCGCATCCTGCGGTTTTTCCGGTTTTATGCATGGTACGGCGATCAGGCTGAGGGGCCGGACCGTGATGGCCTCGCGGCTTGTGCTGAGAATATCGCCGGGCTGCAAGGCCTGTCGGCCGAACGGATCACGGCAGAGATGGTGAAACTGCTCAGCGCCCCTGATCCTGCTCCGGCGGTTGCATCAATGGCGTCTATTGGGGCATTGGCGCAGGTCTTGTCCGGTGCAAACGCTGCGGTTTTGCCTGTGTTGGTGCATCTTGAAGACGTGACAAAGACGCCACCTGACCCAATGCGCCGCTTGGCAGTGATCGGCGGCGATACGGGTTCGCACCTGCGCTTATCAAATCAACAGTCTCGCCGGTTGGCGCAAATGACGAATGGCGCAGCGCCGGCAACCACCGGCTATCGCCACGGATATGAGGCAGGGCGCGATGCCGCCCTGGTACAATCTGCGTCGCTTGGTCAAGCGCCTGACCTGGATGCCATCGCGCATGCGTCGGACCAGGTTTTCCCGCTGAAAGCAGCGGATCTGATGCCAGCTTTATCTGGTGCAGCCCTTGGCCAAGCCCTAAAGCAGGCAGAGGCGCGCTGGATCGCGTCCGGTTTCACCTTGACTAAGGCTGATTTGCTTGACTGAATTCCTGCCGCTCATTGGTTTTGTGTTCTTCGGTTTGTTTTCTCCGGGGCCGAATGTGATTTTAATTACGGCGTCCGGCGCACGATTCGGGTTTCAGCGCACGATCCCCCATATCATCGGCGTCGCGCTGGGCGTTGGGATCATTGCGGCTGTGACGGGTATCGGGGTCGGGGCTTTGATTGCGGCGCAGCCCGCGTTGGCGATTGTACTGAAGATTATTGCAAGCCTTTGGATCCTTTGGATGGCCTATAATCTGTGGCGCGCGGACCCGGCGAAATCCAAGGACACCGACAGGCCGTTCACTTTGATCGAAGCCGTGCTTTTCCAATGGGTGAACCCGAAAGTCTGGGCGGTTGCCCTCAGTGCCACCGCCTATGTGGCAACGCGCGCACCGGCTGAGCAGGCGGTGACTTTGGCGGCGGCGTTTTCAGGCATCAACCTTGGCGTTTGCACCTTTTGGGCGATTGCGGGAACCTTGCTGTCATATCTGCTCACAAACCCGACGGCCTGGCGCATTTTCATGCGTGTGATGGCGCTGGGCCTCGTCGGTTTTTCCGTGCTGCTTTTTCTTTAGTCCAAGCGCGGGTATATCAGAGATCGAACACCATAAAGGCAGACCCATGTTTCGGTTTTTCGAAGGTCTTGTCGATCCTTATGCGACATACAAGGACAACGACACGCCGCCCAAGCGGCTCTTTCCGTTTCTGCTGGCCTATGCGGAGCCGTTCAAAAAGGTGTTCTGGTTCACTGGCCTGACCTCCGTCGTGATTGCTGTGGTTGAGATCTGGCTGCTGGCATATCTGGGGCGGTTGGTCGATATCTTGTCGCAATCCACCCCGTCAGAGGTGTGGGCGCAAAGTGGCGCGGAGTTTATCGTTGTTGCTATCCTGATCCTGACGATCCGCCCGGTGATCCATGTTGTGCAGATCCTGTTGCTGAACAATTCAATTTTGCCAAATATCGGGACGCTGGTGCGATGGCGCGCGCATCGGCATGTGTTACGCCAGTCGGTCGGCTGGTTTGAAGATGATTTTGCCGGGCGTATTGCTAACAGGATCATGCAAACGCCGCCCGCTGCCGGGGCTGTGGTTTTTCAACTCTTTGATGCGATTACCTTCGCTGTTGCCTATGTCATCGCGGCGGCTGTCTTGCTGGGGCAGGCTGATATGCAGCTCGTCATCCCGATGATGATGTGGCTGATCCCTTACATCTTCCTGCTACGGTGGGTATTGA
>NZ_JBELFI010000004.1:23495-63480 GCF_042093035.1 Yoonia sp.
TCACGCCCGCGTCTGAGTTGGCTTCGAACGCGCGCAGTGCGGTAACCGGGCGTGTCGTGGATAGCTACACCAACATTCACGCCGTGAAGATGTTTGCACATCATGAGCGAGAGATCGACTACGCCAAAGACGCCATTGAGCACGCGCGCCGCACCTTTCAACATGAGATGCGCCTATACACGATCATGGACGCGGGGCTGATGCTATTGAACGGCATCCTTGTTGTGGGCGTTGTCGGTTGGGCGATCTGGCTTTGGATGCAGGGGGCGGCTTCTGTCGGGGTTGTGGCGGTCGCGACATCGCTGGCGCTGCGACTGAATGCCATGTCTGGCTGGATCATGCGGGCGATGACTGACTTCTTCCGTGAGTTGGGTGTCGTGCAGGAAGGGATGCAGACGATCGCGCAGCCTGTGACACTGATCGACCAGCCCGGCGCAAAGCCTATGTTAGTGCAGGGCGGAAAAGTCGAAATTCAGTCTCTGTCCCACCATTATGGGAAGAAAACGGGTGGTTTGGACCGTGTTGATTTGACGATTGCCACGGGTGAAAAGGTGGGGCTCGTCGGGCAATCGGGCGCGGGGAAATCAACGCTCGTGAAGCTGTTGCTGCGGTTTTATGATGTTGAGCAGGGCCGCATTCTGATTGATGGGCAAGACATCAGATTTGCGACCCAGGATAGCCTGCGCAGCGCGATAGGGATGGTCCAGCAAGATAGTGCGCTATTGCACCGGTCGGTGCGGGAAAACATCCTTTATGGCAAACCAGATGCGACCGAAGATCACGTCATTGCCGCGGCACAAAAGGCGGAGGCGCATGAATTTATTCTGGGATTGGAAGATAATGAGGGCAACACCGGATATGACGCGCGCGTTGGTGAGCGTGGCGTAAAGCTATCGGGCGGCCAGCGGCAGCGGATCAGCCTTGCGCGCGTGATCTTGAAAGATGCGCCGATCCTGCTGCTGGACGAAGCCACAAGTGCGCTAGATAGTGAGGTTGAAGCGACTATTCTGCAGACGCTTTATGGTATGATGGAAGTCAAGACTGTGATCGCGATTGCGCATAGGCTTTCGACGATCGCGCAGATGGACCGGATCATCGTGATGGATCAGGGCCGCATTGTCGAAGAAGGCACGCATGCCGCGCTGTTGGCGCAAGATGGGCAATACGCACGCTTCTGGGCGCGCCAATCTGGCGGGTTTCTGGGGCAGAATGATGAGGCACCAAAATGAACCCCGAACGCTGGATCGACCCGTTTGAACCGGCAGAAGGACCGCCGCCGCAAACGCTGTTGGCGTTCCTTGGGTGGTGCCTCAAGGGGAGCGGAAAAATCACTGTTATGGCCGGATTAGTGTCTGCTATTGGCGGCACGCTAGAAGTCGCAACGGCTTTGATGCTGGGCTGGGTGATTGACGCGACACTTGCCTCAACGGGGCAGACCTACTTCGCCGACAACATGCTCTTGCTGCTTGGCGTGACGGTCTTTTTCTTGATTATAAGGCCCATATTTCTTGGCGTTTCCGGTGTCTTGCAGGCGGTGGTCGTTGGCCCCGCACTTGGCAATCTGATCCTGTCGCGGCTGCACAGGCATTCGCTTGGGCAGTCGGTCACCTTCTTTGATGATGATTTCGCAGGCCGGATTGCGCAGAAACAAATGCAGGCCGCCCGTGCTGCGACGGATCTTGTGGTTGATATGATCCACACGGTGGCATTCGCTTTGGCATCGCTGGTCGGGTCGGTGATTTTGCTCTTCACGATCGATGCGCGATCAGCTTTGCTTTTGGCGGTTTGGGCTGTGTCCTACATCCTGCTGATCCGGTTCTTCATGCCGCGCATTCGTGAACGCTCCAAATCGCGGGCGGCGACGCGGGCGATGGTGACCGGGCAGGTCGTTGATACGATCACGAACATCAAGACTGTGAAGCTTTTCGCCCATGATGCGCATGAGGACCGCGCGGCCACTGACGCGATGGAGACCTATTGGGGTGCGGCCGTTGGCTATGGTTGGCTGTCTGCGTCTTTCCGGTTCTGGCTGATGGCGCTGGGTGGGCTGTTGCCGATCATTCTGGTGGGTATGACCCTTTATTTCTGGACGACTGGCGATGCGACCGCCGGTAATATCGCGGCGGCGGGTGCGATTTCACTGCGCCTCTCGCAGATGACCGGCTGGGTCAGTTTCACGCTGATGGGCATGTACGCCAACGTGGGCGAGGTCGAAGACGCGATGAACACGCTTAGCCCGATGCATACACTGACGGACAAAGCAGACGCGGTGCCACTCAACGCGGATACAGGGCGTATCGTATTGGAAAACGTGTCGTTCAGCTATGGTGGTGGGCCCGGCGGCGTAGATGGTGTGTCGCTCAGCGTGGCGTCGGGTGAAAAGCTCGGGCTGGTTGGCGCATCCGGGGCGGGGAAGTCCACGCTGGTCGCACTTTTGCTGCGGCTTTACGATGCCGAGGCTGGGAAAATCACGGTCGATGGCACGGATGTGCGCGAGGTGACGCAGGAAAGCCTGCGCGGCCAGATTGCGATGGTCACGCAGGAAACCGCGATGTTCAACCGATCTGCCCGCGACAATATCAAATACGGCAAGCCCGACGCGACCCAAGACGAAATCGAGGCCGCCGCGCGACAGGCCGAAGCACATGACTTTATTCTGACCTTGCGGGACCACAAAGGCCGTAGAGGCTACGATGCGCATCTGGGTGAACGCGGCGTGAAGCTGTCTGGCGGACAACGCCAACGCATCGCAATTGCGCGGGCGATCTTGAAAGACGCGCCAATTCTGGTGCTGGACGAAGCGACGAGCGCGCTCGATTCCGAAGTAGAAGCGTCGATTCAAGCTGCGTTAGAGACGATTATGGACGGCAAAACCACCATCGCCATCGCGCACCGTCTGTCCACTCTCGCCCGCATGGACCGGATTGTTGTCCTTGACGGCGGCCGTATTGTCGAAGAAGGAACGCACGACGCATTGCTGGCGCTGGGCGGACTATATGCGCGCTACTGGAACCGGCAATCGGGTGGATTTATCAATGTGAAAGACGCGGCTGAATAATGCTCACGATTGAAAGTTTGACCCATCTTGGGATGGGCCGTGCCTCTGACGGGCAATCGCTTTTGCCGCGTGTCCTGCCGGGCGAAGAAGTTGACGTTGCCCAGGACGGCACGCTCCGCGTTATCAACCCTTCCACGGATCGGGTTGCTGCACCGTGTCGGCATTTCAAATCCTGTGGGGGCTGCGCGATGCAGCACGCGAGCGACCGTTTCGTGGCTAAGTGGAAGCAGGACATCGTGGTCAAGGCGCTGTCTGCACGTGGGCTGACGCCTGCGCTGCGGGATATTGCGACCTCGCCCACGCAGTCGCGGCGGCGTGCGAAGCTGTCGGGCCGCCGCACCAAGAAGGGCGCGATGATCGGTTTTCACGCGAAAGGGTCTGATACGCTGGTACAGGTGCCCGATTGCCAGCTTCTGACGCCAGCGTTGATTGACAGCTTTCCCGCACTTGAGACGCTGACGGTTCTGGCTTGTTCGCGCAAAGGCGAAATTGATCTGACCGTGACAGAGGCGGCATTGGGTGCGGATATTTTGGTGCAGACCGACAAAGAGCTGACCCCACAATTGCGTGTCGAGCTCGCGGCTTTGGCAAACCAGCATGGGCTGTCGCGCTTGGTCTGGAACGACGAACCTGTCGTCATGATCAACCCGCCAGCGCAGGATTTTGGGGGGACGTCTGTTGTTCCGCCACCCGGCGCGTTCTTGCAGGCGACAAAGCATGGAGAGCAGGCATTGTTGGCCGCGGTTGAAGAAATCACTACCAAAGCAAACCGGATCATCGACCTTTTTGCGGGTTGTGGCACCTTTACGCTCCCTTTGGCGAAACGTGCGGAAGTTCATGCAGTTGAGGGCGAGAAAGCGATGCTCGATGCGTTGGACCGAGGTTGGCGTGAGGGGCACGAACTGCGACGTGTGACCACCGAAACGCGCGATCTCTTTCGCCGTCCGATGGAAGCGGATGAATTGCGCAAGTTTGATGCGGCCGTGATTGACCCGCCGCGCGCAGGGGCAGAGGCGCAGGTTGCGACCCTGATCGCCTCAGAGGTCAAAACAATCGCGATGGTATCGTGTAATCCCGTGACCTTCGCGCGCGATGCGCAATCGCTCGTTGATGCGGGCTTTGCAATGCCCTGGGTTCAGGTCATCGATCAATTCCGCTGGTCGCCCCACACGGAGGTTGTGGCGGGCTTCACGCGCAGCAGATGACTATCCCTGAATGCCCGCCCCAGCCAATGGCGGGACACCAAGGGGATCACTGCCCATGTTCAGCGTCCACCAAAGCTTGCCAGCCGGTTCTTGAAACCATGCAAATCCCATAGCGCGGGCAGACGGTTCAAGGATCACCGCGCGGGTGTCTTCCCGTGCCATCCAAGCCGCGAGCGTTTGCAGCTCAGTTTCGAAAGACTCAGAGATGTTTTCACCAAGAAGTTGACCAGCGAAACCGACGCGGCGCGCACGATCAAGCGGGCTTGACCCGTCTGATCCAAAAAGCCAAGGGCGGTTTTGCACCGCCATATCGCGCGCATGCGTGGCCGCAGCGGCGTTGAGCTGCGCGTCCAGTTGAACGAGTGGCAGCCCTGCATTTCCGCGAAAAGCATTGACGCTGTCCAGCATCCGAAATTGCACCGCAGCCACGTCACCATCAGAAATCCGGTAGACGCCACCGCCCGACCCGCCGCCCTGCTCACAGGCAGCCAAACCCATCGCCGCCAGCCCCAAGATCATTTTGCGTCGGTGCATACCCATACTCACTTTGTGATTTGCTATCGTCTTTATCGGGAATGAGGGGGTACTTCAAACACAACGGCAGCGAACCGGACGGTTTGATATTCTATCAATGGTGGTGCGCTCACTCATGCAGACAGCGCCCGAGGCCCAGACGAAAAGACAAAAACGCCCATCGAAGGGCGCTTTCCTAATCTTTTAAGAAGATCCCGAAGATACGTGATATCCCCGTGCGTTTCTTTTTTGCCGGTACGGCCAAGGAGCCGGGCTTTACGTAAACGGCCTCAGATGGCGTTTTGGACACCACTTTCGAGACTTCCTTGGTTTCCTTGGCTTCCTTGGTTTCCTTGTTGAATTCCTCCGCCCATTCCGGCTTGGAGGCGACCTTCGGCTCTGACGTGGCAGGTTTGCGCGACTTGGGTTTCACATCGCGCGGCTGGGAATTGTAGACGAACTCATTTGTCTCAGACACCAGGCGGTTCAGAACCTTATCAAGGTTATTATGCGGGTTCATCCGGATCGGCACAGCGCGTTCACGGCGCTGCGTAATCAGGCCCAGCCACTCACGTACGGTCTGCACACGTTCCTTTGGCAGGACATTCATCGCTTTGTCGATCGCCTCAAGGAAGGCCAAATCATAGTCGGGGAACCGACCGGCAAGCGGCTCACACGGATCAGGGTGGTTGGCCGCAAATTCAGCCATACGCGTCTGGCTATTTGGCGGCGCTTCTCCGCTAATTATATGATAGAATGTAGCACCCAGTGCATATAGGTCACTGCTGGGGCCTTGTTTGCCACCAGAGAAATAGAATTCCTGCGGCGAATATCCGTCTTTCACAACCAAAACGGCAGAAACCGCGCGTGTTTCACGACTGGCTTCTTCGCGGGCGGCACCAAAGTCGATCAGAACCGGGCTGCCCCATTTGTCCAGCAGGATGTTGTCAGGTGAAATATCGCGGTGCAGCAGATCATTGTCATGCACCAGCTTCACGGCATCCAGCACCTTGACCAGCACTTCTTTCACCTGATCCGGCGCCAGCGCGTCCTCTTCACCTTTAATCAGGCTCAGCAGATCGCGGCCATTAATGAGATCAAGGACCATATAGGCGGTTTCATTGTCTTCGAAAATGCGATGAACGCCAACAATATTGGGGTGGCGCAGCTTTGCGATGCTGCGGGCTTCGCGCATGAACATCTCAACGATGGCGCGGTATTTTTCGTGGTGAATATGAGAGCGGACAAGCACTTTGCGGCCATCGCGACGGCAGAAGGCTTCGGGGTAACATTCCTTGATAACAACGCGCCGTCCCAGGAAGTTATCCTGGGCCAGATATGTAATCCCAAAACCACCACTACTGAGAGGGCGTTCGATGGTGAACTGGTCACCCATGAGAGGCGTGCCAGCGGGAAGCGCCTCACTGCGCTCTTCTGGTAATTGCTCTAAATCTGCATGGTTCACAGCAGTCATTTCTCGCTTTTCATGCCAATACGCGGCACGCTCCCAAAACTTCACTCAAGACGATGTTCTAAATGTCGGAGAAATATGGTGCATTTGAGGCATAACGAGGTCAAATCGAGGCTTTGGCCGTAAACGCACCAAATTTTGTGCGCTACAGGGCCTATCCTGGGTATTTAACAAGGAAACTCTGGAATTTTTTACCCTTAGGCAAGGCTGGCAGTGCCTAGGACAGACGATTCGACATGGCAGTTCGCGTGGTTTTCAGAACCTCGCCCTGTGCATCACAGATGAGGCGCACGCGTTGTCCGGCATACCAAAAAGTAAGCCTGATGCGTCCGGCGTCTTCGCCTTCGCCGTGCTCTGATTGGCTGGTAATCTCGCCCGCGCGCATCTTTGCGGGAACATCGGCAGGTGACAGGCCCAAAAGCGGCCCCAGATCATCAGCGTTAACCGTCGCCCCGTCTTTGGAAAGTGATACTTTCAACAGCCCCTAGTCCAACCAACCCTTCAGGTTTTTTGCAATCACACCGGAGAGCGCATCAATATGTGCAGGATCATCGTTCAGGCAGGGGATATAGGTAAAATGTTCGCCGCCAGCCTCTTCGAAGCTCTCCTTGATCTCTTCGTTGATCTCTTCCAGCGTTTCGATGCAATCAGCCGAAAACGCAGGCGCGCAAACGGCGATATTCTTGACGCCATCTGCTTCGGCCAGGCGCGCCACTTCCTCAACCGTGTAGGGCTTCAGCCATTCTTCGGGGCCGAAACGGGACTGGAAAGTTGTCACGATATCAGTGTCATCCCAGCCCAGCCGCTCCTTGAGAAGGCGCGTCGTTTTCTGGCACTGGCAATGGTAGGGGTCACCTTCGCGCAAGTAGCGTTCCGGCACGCCATGATAGGAGCAAACCAGTTTTTCCGGCTTGGTTTCGGCATTCGCATAGGCCCGTTCAATCGACTGCGCGAGCGCTTCGATATAGTCAGGCTCTTCGAAATATGGCTCAACCACGCGGGCGACGGGCTGCCACTTTTGGTCCATCAGAGCGCGAAAGAACTGGTCATTGGCGGTGGCGGATGTGGCGCCCGCATAATGCGGATAAAGCGGGAAAAACAAGATCTTGGTGCAGCCGGCGTCCACCATCTCTTGCACTTTGGATTTGGTTGACGGGTTGCCGTAGCGCATGCAGAAATCAACGCGCACGTCGTCGCCATAACGATCAACCATCTGCTGTTTGATCGCAGCCGTCTGCTTTTTCGTGATCGTCAGCAGCGGGCTTTCGTTGTCTTCTTCGTTCCAGATCGACTTGTAAGCCGCACCAGAGGAAAACGGGCGTTTCGTCAGGATAATCAGCTGCAAGAGTGGCTGCCAAATCCAGGCGGAGTAATCCACGACCCGCTTGTCAGACAGAAATTCGTTCAAATAGCGCCGCATCGACCAATAGTCGGTTGCGTCAGGCGTACCGAGGTTGGCCACAAGAATCCCGACGCGCGCAGGCTTCACCTTGGGATGGTCAGGCTGCGCGTGCATCGGGCAAACGGCGGGCCGTTCTTGGGGTGAGTTTTGTGCGTCAAACATATTCATCGCCCTTTTACTATCGTCATTCGCGCGGGTTTTAAATGGGATACGTGGGTCATTCGTCATTGGACTTGTTTAGTGAGGTTTCTTTTGTGCCCAGCGCATCTGCCAATCGCGCTTTGGCGCTCCCCGGGCGCAGCGGTTGCGGTTGGTTCTCTGCGGGCGCCCAGCCTGTCAGCGTGATAGATTCGAATGTCGCATCGACCCGGTTGTCAGCGTTGTGGAAGTGATCGGCGTAGATGCAGGCAGCCTCTGTCAGCAGGTTGCGCCGCGTGGCGTGTTTGACCCGCTGCGCTAGTGCGTTGTTTTCACCCATTTTGCGCAAGTCATGCATCAGGTGGAACGCATTGACGTAGCTGGCCGTCAAAGTGGCGCTGTCGGCGACGGGCAATGCGAAACCTGCCCGTTGCAGCAGACCGCCAAGGTCGCGAATTTCGCCCATAGGTGCGACCCGTGGGGACAATCCGCCGGTGATATTTGCCTCTGCCTCTGCCAGCGACGCGCGCAGCTCATGCAGCGTCTGGCCACCCAGGAACGTGCAAAGCATCAACCCGTCTGGTCTGAGCGCGTGACGGCATTGCACCAACTGCCCCACCGGATCATTTGCCCAGTGCAGGCACATCATATGCAGCACCAAGTCAAAGCTCTGTGGCTCCAGCGCGAGCGTTTCCTCGTCCGAAACGATGGTGGCGTCCGGGTATTTTTCCGCCCAGTATTCATGAAAGCCAGTCACAATCGCCACGTCTGTAAAGGTTCTGTTAACCTCGACCTGTCTCTCATGCACTTCATCGGCGGCCTGATCTTGCAGGAACAAGCCATTTTTGTCCGCGCGGGCGCGATTGCGCATCAGCGCACGGCGGTCGGTGATCTGGGGCGTCTTCATAGGCGCTCATGTAGGATGGAATCATGCGGTTGCAAAGCGTCATTCATGCGATTTATCCGCCGCAATGCATCGTTTGCGATGCGCTGACGGCGGATGACCACGGGCTTTGTGGCGTCTGCTGGGCCGACACTGTATTTTTGTCGGGATTGGTTTGCGACACCTGTGGCGCCGCATTGCCGGGCGACACCCCGGAGGTGGGCGTCCAGTGCGATGATTGCATGACCATCGCCCGACCGTGGAACCAGGGGCGCGCCGTTTTTGCCTATTCGGGCGTTGGTCGGCGCCTTGTGTTGGGGCTCAAGCATTCGGACCGGACAGATCTAGTGCCTTCTGTCGCGCGCTGGATGGTGCGCCGCACGCAGGAAATGACTTTGTCAGACCCTGTTTTAGTGCCCGTTCCGCTGCATTGGACCCGACTGGTCAAGCGGCGGTACAATCAATCTGCGATGCTTGCGCAGGCGATGGGTGCCTTGATGCAACGACCTGTTTGTGCAGATGCATTGCGTCGGCCCAAACGGACGAAATATCTTGATGGCCATACCCGTGAGGCGCGCTTTGCGACGCTGGCAGATGCCATTGCGCCCAACGCCAAACGTGCTTCTGCCATTGCTGGCCGTCAGGTTCTTTTGGTTGATGACGTGATGACATCCGGGGCGACCCTTGCCGCCTCAGCTGAGGCGGTCAGTTTGCTCGGTGCCACAAACGTGTCGATTGTTACACTGGCAAGAGTGGTGAAAGAGCCCTAGATCAGTGCCTACACTGATTGAAGGAGCCACCCCATGGCCACCGTTGAAATTTATACCAAACCGACTTGCGGCTTTTGTCATATGGCCAAGCGTTTGTTGAATGCGAAGGGTATCAGCTATTCGGAAGTCAATATAAGCGCACAGCCCCAGCGCCGCGCGGAGATGATCCAACGCGCAAATGGTGGCAGCACTGTCCCTCAGATCTTTGTGGACGGCGTCCATGTCGGGGGCTGCGACGAACTGTTTGCGTTGGAGCGCGGCGGCAAACTGGATGCGCTGCTGGCAGCATGAAAACCGCGCTGTTACAGCTGAACTCTGGCGATGACCCAGTCACTAACCTTGGGCAAACGCGCGATTTCATCGCGCGGGCGGTGGCGCAAGGGGCGCGTTTCATCCTCACGCCTGAGGTGACGAATTGCGTCAGTCAGGACCGCGCGCGGCAAGCGGTGGTCCTGCAACATGAAGCGGACGACATCACGCTCAAAGCGTTGCGCGAAGACGCGGTGCGGCATGGCATTTGGCTGTCCATCGGTTCACTTGCCCTCAAAACGGGTGACGCCGACGGCCGCTTCGCCAATCGGTCATTTCTGATTGACCCTGCGGGGCAGATCGGCGCGCGCTATGACAAGATCCATATGTTTGATGTGGCCGTGTCAGAAACCGAGACCTACCGCGAGTCAGCCGGCTATCGCCCCGGCACGCAGGCGGTCGTCGCAGATACGCCTTTCGCCAAAATCGGAATGAGCATCTGCTATGACCTGCGTTTTGCCTATCTCTACCGCGCCCTGGCGCAGGCGGGCGCTCAGGTTTTGCTGGTGCCTTCCGCATTTTCGCCCGTCACGGGTGCGGCACATTGGGAGCCGCTGTTGCGTGCGCGCGCTATTGAAACCGGATCATATGTCCTCGCGGCCGCACAAACTGGCGCGCATCCAGTGCAGTCAGGCAAGCCGCGCCAAACTTTCGGGCATGGGCTCGCGATTTCGCCCTGGGGCGAGGTTTTGGTGGATATGGGTGACGCCCCCGGCATTGCTTTGCTTGATCTTGACCTTGCGGAGGTGGCACAAAGCCGCAACCGTATCGCGTCGCTCAGCCACGACCGCCCTTTTGAAGGCCCTTAATGTCGACATCATCTAGATCCCTTTCCGTTTCGCTTTTCAGCGAGCTTCTGGTCGTCGATCAGCTTGCGCGCGCCAGTATCGCGCGGGTGTTACCGAAAGGTATGGAGCTGTCGCATTTTTCGGTGCTGAACCATCTGGCGCATTCAGGCGGCGAACGATCGCCTGCGCAATTGGCCAAGACGTTCCACCTGACCCGTGGTGCGATGACAAACACGCTGCATAAGCTGGAATGGGCCGGATGGGTGCATGTGCGCCCCGACTGGGACGATGCGCGGCGCAAGATGGTCTCCATCAGCCCCTCTGGCCAATCCGCGCGCGATGCCGCGATTGCCGCGATTGCGCCTGTCATTTCCGATGTGGTTGACACCATCGGTGAAGATCGTGTGCGGATGGTTCTGCCGGTTTTGCGTGAAATGCGCGCAAAGCTGCGTGACAGACTGGATTAACCCGGTTTTATTGCTGTCGTGACGTAGTTCACGGACAAGTCCCGATCTGAAATGGACCAAGTGAACTTCGCAAAGTTAAAGACGAAACCCTTGCGATCAACAGGCGTCATGCCCGATTTTTCAATCAGTGCGAAAAGCTCATCCGGGGTGATGAATTTATCCCACTCATGTGTGCCCTTGGGCAACCATCGCATCACATATTCTGCGCCGATAATTGCCATCACGAAGCTTTTCGGGTTGCGGTTAATGGTGGAGCAGATGTGTATTCCACCCGGTTTCATCAGCGCATGGCATGCATTCAAGTAACCTTGCGGATCGGCGACATGTTCAACCACTTCCATATTCAAAACGGCGTCAAACTGTTCGCCTGCCTCTGCCATCGCTTCCGCGGTGGTGTGGCGGTAGTCGATGTCCAGACCGGATTGTTCCGCATGGATTTTCGCAACTGGAATGTTGCGCTCTGCTGCATCCGCGCCAACAATCGTGGCGCCAAGCCGTGCCATCGGTTCGCAAAGCAACCCGCCGCCGCATCCGATATCGAGAATGCGCAACCCTTTGAAGGGGTCCGGCCGGCTCAGATCACGACCGAACTCCGTCGCGATCTGGCTTGTGATATAATCGAGCCGCACCGGGTTCATCATGTGCAACGGCTTGAACTTGCCCTTAAGGTCCCACCATTCGGCGGCCATCGCCTCAAACTTGGCGATTTCTTTGGGGTCTACTGTGTTTGTGGCTGACATTTTAGCCTCGTATCCAATGGTCCTTGGTGATGAATAGCGATATAGGATGATTATGGACAAAGTCGTAGGACAAAAGCGCGCGTCTGCGCATCTTTACCAGCCCATTGATCCTTTCGATCAACGGATGTTGGAAGTCGGCGACGGCCATCGCATCTATGTTGAGCAATGCGGCAACCCTGATGGTATCCCCGTTGTTGTACTGCATGGCGGTCCGGGTGGTGGCTGTAGCCCTGCAATGCGCCGCTACTTTGACCCCAACCACTACCGCGTCATTCTGTTTGACCAGCGCGGCTGTGGCCGCTCGCGCCCCCATGCCAGTGTCGATGCAAACACGACATGGCATTTGGTTGCCGATATTGAGCTGATCCGTGAAACACTGGGGATTGACCGCTGGATCGTCTTTGGCGGCTCTTGGGGGGCGACGCTTGCACTGATCTATGCGCAGGCCCACCCTGACCGCGCTGCGGCACTGACCCTGCGTGGCGTGTTCCTGATGACCCAGCCAGAACTGGATTGGTTTTACGGAGGCGGTGCCGGCAAATTCTGGCCCGACCTTTGGGAGCGCTTTGCCGCGCTCATACCTGAGGACGAGCAGGATGACTTTATCGCCGCTTATCATCGCCGCCTGTTTTCCGGCGATATCCCGCTTGAGACCCGCTACGCCCGTGCCTGGGCCTCTTGGGAAAACGCGCTCGCGTCGATTGAGAGTGATGGTGTGACGGGGGAAAGCCCTGCGGATTATGCACGCGCTTTTGCCCGACTTGAGAACCATTATTTTCATAACGCGGGCTTTCTGACGGCCGATCAACAAATCCTGCATCCCGGTCAAATGGCCAAGATCGCGGATATACCCGGCGCCATTGTCCAAGGTCGCTACGACATGATTTGCCCGCCAACATCTGCGCATACGCTGGCCCAAAAATGGCCGGGCGCGCAGCTGACATTCATCGGTCGCGCCGGGCACGCCTTGTCGGAACCCGGCATCAGCGCAGAGCTTGTCCGCACCATGGAGATGTTCGCAACCCAGCGGCACAGCTTGGGTCTTTAGCCTTTACAGATGAAAGTCAGTCGTTAATGTTCGCCTGAACCAAAGGGGAAATTCAGGTTTTGGGCAGTGTCCTAACGATTATTCTACAACGACTGGCGCTTGGTCTTCTTACTTTGCTGATTGTCTCGATGGTGATTTTCACTGCCGTGAACCTTTTGCCCGGTGATTTTGCAGAATCCATTCTCGGACAAGGGGCCACTCCGGAAGCTGTTGCATCTATTCGTGCGGACCTTGGTCTCGATCAGCCGCCCGTGACCCGCTATTTCCAATGGCTGGGCGGTGTTTTGCGGGGCGATTTGGGCACCAGCTTCGCGCAGGCGAATTTTGCCAGTTTTACCGGAACGGATTCCGGCGCAACCACTGTTGCTGCACAGATTGCACCGCGTTTTGCCAACACCATGTTTCTTGCAATGGTGACCGCAGCGATTGCGGTTCCCGTTTCGATCACCCTTGGAATTCTTGCAGCGCTCTACCGCAACACGGTCTTTGATCGTGCCACAAACATCTTCACCCTGTCGTCGATCTCAAGCCCGGAATTCTTTCTGGCCTATATTCTGATCCTGTTCCTTGCGGTGCTGAACCCGATTTTTCCATCGTTGTCGAATATCTTCGAAGGGATGGCATTCAGTGAGCGGTTGGAGAAATCCATGCTGCCCGCATTGACGCTGACCCTTGTGGTGACCGCCCATATGATGCGCATGACCCGAGCGGCGATCATCAATTTGCTGGCCTCGCCCTATATCGAAATGGCCCGTCTGAAGGGCCTGTCCCCGATGCGTGTTATCGTCAAACATGCGCTGCCCAACGCGCTGGCGCCCATTATCAACGTGATCGCGCTGAACCTCGCCTATCTCATCACTGGCGTCGTCGTGGTCGAGGTGGTCTTTGTTTATCCCGGTATTGGACAGCTCTTTGTGGATAGTGTGAAAATTCGCGATATTCCGATTGTGCAAGCGAGTTGCCTGATCTTTGCAACGGCGTTTATTCTGCTCAACCTGACGGCTGACATCATGTCGATCCTGTCCAACCCACGTCTGAGGCATCCGAAATGATTTTATGGATTGTCGCGGCTCTCGTTGGATTGGGTGCGGTTGCCTGGGGTTTCCGTTTTGCCGGAAAAGCCGTGACAAGCAACGCGCCCAAGTTCCGCGATATGCCTTATGGCGTCGCCTACGGCTATGTGCTGGGGGTCGCGATTGTTCTCTGGCTCGTCTGGGCCTACATCCAAGGCCGCAGCCCTGATCCTGCGATTGCGAATAAGTTCTTCTTTCTGCGCGTCGCGATCGAAGGCTTTATCGTCTTTGCGATCGCAGCCTGGGTTTTCCGCCTTCTTGGGCGCTCCGTTGGCACCGTATGGAGCCGCAAGATGTTTCGTTCCATGCCCTTGACCGCGTCCTTTGGCATTCTGACGATCCTTATTTACACCGTCTTTGCGGTCTTTGCCGGTCTGATTGCGCCTTACGGTCAGGAAGAAATCATCCAAGGTGCAGCGGCGAACATCGTGCCGGGCGGAGACCCGGCGCTGGGCGGCAATCCCGATTTCCCGCTGGGGACCGACCAGATTGGACGTGATATTCTGAGCCGGCTGATCTACGGCGCCCAGAACACCGTTGGGATTGCCTTTGCGACAACCGTTCTCGCGTTCCTTCTGGGCGGTACTTTGGGCTTTTTGGCCGCCACGCTTGGTGGCTGGCTGGATCAGGTCCTGTCGCGTCTTGTGGATGTGCTGATGGCAATCCCGTCTTTGATTTTCGCACTGCTCTTGATGACAATCGCGAGCGTGTGGGCGCCAACCTTGGGCATTCCGCTGACGGTCTTCATGGTGTTTATCATCGCGGTGATCGACAGCACACGCGTTTATCGACTGGCGCGCGCGGTTGGGCAAAACATCGTTGTGATGGACTATATCGAAGCTGCAAAGCTGCGCGGTGAGGGCCTGGGCTATCTTGTGTTCAAGGAAATTCTGCCGAACGCGACCGCACCACTTCTTGCGGAATTTGGTCTGCGCTTCTGCTTTGTATTCCTGACAATCGCGGCGCTGTCATTCCTGGGTGTCGGCATCCAGCCGCCATTGGCCGACTGGGGCACAATGGTGCGTGACCTGGGCGGTTTCGTAAACTTCGCACTCTTTGCGCCGATGGCTGCCTCTGCGCCATTGCTGGCGGCGGGCGCGATTGCCCTGCTGACCATTGCCGTCAACTTTGTGGTTGATTGGATGCTGCATAAATCCTCGGGGTTAAAAGAATGAGTGGTGAGCCTCTTGTTAAAATGCGTGGCGTCAAACTTGAAGGTCGCAGCGATGAAACATGGAACCCCATCATCAACGGCGTCGATCTGACACTTGAACGGGGTGAGGTGCTTGGGCTGATTGGCGAATCCGGTGCCGGCAAGTCAACGCTCGGTCTGGCCGCAATGGGGTATACCCGCGATGGCGTGCGCATCAGCGAGGGCGCCATTGCATTTGATGGCATTGATCTGTTGACCGCCTCGGCTGCTGTCAAACGCCAGCTCCTGGGCAAGCGTATCGCCTATGTCGCGCAATCTGCGGCGGCCAGCTTCAACCCTGCGCACAAACTGATGGACCAGCATGTGGAAGGTCCGGTGCAGCATGGCGTGATGCAGCGCAGCGAAAGCGAAGCTGACGGGATCGAGCTTTACCGCAAATTGCGTCTGCCAAACCCCGAACAGATCGGATTTCGCTATCCACACCAGGTTTCCGGCGGTCAGCTGCAACGCTGCATGACGGCAATGGCAATGTCTTGCCGTCCTGATCTGATTATCTTTGATGAACCGACCACCGCCCTTGATGTCACAACCCAGATTGAGGTTCTGGCCTCGATCCGTGACATCGTTGAGCAATTCAACACGGCCGCAATCTATATCACCCACGACCTCGCGGTTGTGGCGCAGATGGCGGATAAGATTAAGGTGTTGTTGAAGGGTGATGAGGTCGAAACGGCTGACACCCGCACAATGCTGTCCGCGCCGACACAAGAATATACCAAGTCGCTGTGGGCTGTGCGTAGCTTTGAGCGGCCTTTGAAGCCAGCGGTTCAGACCGGCTCTGTGCCGGTGGTCAGTGTTCAAAACGTCGATGCTTCCTATGGGACCGTGCCTGTTTTGCATGATGTGAGCTTTGACATGCACGAAGGCCGCACCGTTGCCGTTGTGGGCGAAAGCGGGTCCGGCAAGTCAACGACTGCCCGTTGCATCACCGGTCTGTTGCCGCCCAAAGCGGGACAAATCCTTGTGGACGGCGCGGTGATGCCGCCAGATTATCGCAAGCGCTCCAAGGATCAGTTGCGGCAGGTGCAGATGATTTACCAAATGGCCGATACCGCCTTGAACCCGCGTATGTCGATTGGCCAGATCATTGCCCGCCCGGTTGAATTTTACCTGGGTCTCAAGGGTGCTGCGAAACGCAAGAAGGTGAACGCACTGCTTGAACAAATCGAGCTGGAGCCGTCGCAATATTACAACCGCCTCCCGTCGGAGCTTTCGGGCGGTCAGAAACAACGGATCGGTATCGCGCGCGCATTGGCCGCGGAGCCGAAGTTTATTATCTGCGATGAGGTGACGTCGGCCTTGGATCAGTTGGTTGCCGAAGGCATTCTGCGACTATTGGCGCGCTTGCAGGATGAGCTGTCGCTTTCTTATATGTTCATCACCCATGACCTTGCGACCGTGAAGGCGATTGCGGATGAAGTCGTTGTGATGAAAGATGGGCGCGTGGTGGAGCAAGGCCTAAAGGATGATATGTTCCGGCCTCCGCATCATGCGTACACAGACCTGCTGCTGTCATCAGTGCCGGAAATGGACCCTGATTGGCTGACAAATCTGCTCGAAGAACGCGGAGTTGATAACATCGGCGACGCAGCAGTTGATAAGATGTAACACGAATCGCCCCGATAATGGGTGACATAATCGGGCGTGCGACGCCTGAACAATAACTAGGGAGAACGAAAATATGCACGGAATTAGTAGACGCGGTCTATTGAAAACAGGTGTTGCCGCAGGTGTCTTGGGCATGACCGGTATGCCTTTGCGCGCGCAAACACGCGGCGGCAAGCTGACGGCGGGGCTTTCGGGCGCAAATACATCCGATAGCTGGGATGGCCGGACGCACTCTGACCTTTACATGATTGCATCAGCACAGGGCGCCGTTTTTGACAGCCTGACAGAGGTCGCGGCGGACGGTTCGCTCAAGGGTGAATTGGCGGAAAGCTGGGAAGCATCCGCTGATGCGAAAACCTGGACATTCAACCTGCGCCAGGGCGTGACGTTCCATAACGGCAAGTCGTTTGGTGCTGACGATGTGATCGAATCGCTGCAACTGCACGTCGCTGAAGGTGCGAAATCCGCAGCGCAGCCGATTGTCGCAGCGATTTCTGAGATGACAAAGATCACGGACAGTCAGGTGCAGTTCGTGCTGGAGGCCGGCAATGCTGACTTCCCGTATTTGATGTCTGACTATCACCTCCTGATGTATCCTGCTGGCCAGATTGAAGAGGCGATTGCCCAAGGTGTCGGCACGGGTCTTTATCAGGTGCAGTCATTTGATCCCGGTGTGCGCATGGTCGCAACCCGCTATCCAGATCACTACAAAGGCGACAGCGCTGGTTTCTTCAATGAGATCGAATACATCGCCATCAACGACAACACAGCCCGCATGAACGCGCTGATGACGGGTCAGGTTGATACGATCAACCGGATCGACTTCAAGACTGAACCACTGCTGCGCGCAAACCCTGCGTTGCGCATTCAGGAAGTCACGGGCAACCAGCAGTATACTTTCCCGATGCTGACGGACACCGCACCATTCAACGATGCCAATGTTCGCCGCGCGCTGAAGTACGGTATCAATCGTCAGGAAATGGTTGACAAGATCCTGCTTGGCCACGGTGCAGTTGGCAACGACACGCCAATCGGCCCTGCAAACCAGTACTACAACACTGAGATGGAACAGCTCGCCTATGATCCCGATCAGGCCAAGTTCTATCTTCAGCAGGCAGGTCTGGATAGTCTCGACATTGATCTGTCTGCCTCCAACGCGGCTTTTGAAGGCGCAGTTGACGCAGCCCAGTTGTTCCAGTCATCTGCGGCAGCCGGTGGTATCAACATCAATGTGATCCAGGAACCCGCTGACGGGTATTGGTCAAACGTCTGGCTGAAAAAGCCGTTCTGTGCGTCTTACTGGTCTGGTCGTGCGACGGAGGACTGGATGTTCTCGACCGCATATGAGGCCGGTGTCCCATGGAATGACAGCCAGTGGGACGAGAAAGACAGCGCGCGCTTCCAGGAGCTTTTGCTGACGGCCCGTGCCGAATTGGACAGCAACCGTCGCCGCGACCAGTATTTCGAAATGCAGCAGATCCTCCGCGATGAAGGCGGTGTGTTGATCCCGATGTTTGCCAATTACGTGCAGGCTGTGAACAACCGGATTTCGTCGCCTGACGTCGTGGGCAACCTCTGGCAGATGGACAACGGGCGTATGGCCGAGCGTTGGTCGGTGGCGTAAGCCATTAGAAGATAGATCGAAACGCCCTGCCGAAAGGTGGGGCGTTTTGCGTTGAACCCTCAAGGGAAAGACTATGTCTGATGATGTGAAGATTGAAGAACGCAAAGATGGACCATTGGTTGTGTCTGGCCTGTCATCGTTTGAAGGCCCGGATGGACCTATTGCGCCTAAACCCGTCATGGCCCTGTGCCGCTGTGGTAACTCAAAGAACAAGCCATTTTGCGACGGGAGCCACAACAAGGTCGGCTTTGAAAGCCGTGGCGGCACCCCTGCAGGCCGAGACCGTGTCATCACATATGAGGGCAAGGAGGTGTCGGTGAACTACAATCCGCTTTTGTGTTCACATGCAGCCGAATGCGGCAGGCTTGCGTCCAACATCTTTAACCCCACCCAGAAGCCATGGGTGCAGCCCGATCTTGGAACCGTCGCCGAAGTCGAGGCCGTTATCGCCGCCTGCCCGTCTGGCGCGCTGTCGATTGCCACTTCGGAAGGCGTGGAACACAGAACAGCCGATCGTGCGCAGATCGTGGTGGAAAAGAACGGCCCCTATTGGGTCAAAGATATTCCGGCGCCGACGTCAGATCGCGCTGCTGGTGCCTCCGAAGACAAGTTCGTGCTTTGCCGCTGCGGTCTGTCCGGCAACAAGCCCTATTGCGACGGATCGCATCGTGATGCCAAGTGGCGTGATGAAGCTGAAGGCTGATTTCGGTCGGCAGGTTTCCGCCGTCCGTATGCCCGATCCGAATAGTATTGGTCGCGAAATGATTCGTCTGTTTATGATACCTTCACCCTGCTGCCCTATATCACAGCAAAACATATCGAATATCTCACCTGAATGAAGTTTGGAAAAGTCATGGCTCTCTCTATCTCACGTCAGTTCTTGCGCGTTGGCGCGACTGCCCTTGTTTTGACGACGGCGATAACTGCGTCTGTCATTATTTCCGCGGACGCCGCCTATGCGGAACGTGGGGCGCATGGAAATAGCAATGGAAACCGCGGGAACAGCAATGGTTCGCAAGGAAATGAAATCAGTGTCAATCGTGGCGCGATCGCGAGCGAGTTGAAAAACCTGAACGCCGCCCACGCCAGCCAGACTGGTCTGGAAAATGCAAACGCCGATAGTCTGATTGGATTGCTGTTCGCCTATCAGACAGAGCAGCGGGCGCTTGCCGAAGCGGGTGCTGGCGCAGAAGGTGAAGTGACCGAAGTTGCAGCCGGGACCGAAGAAGAAACCCCGCTCCAAGTCATCGAAGAAGGTGCTTTGGCTGTTCTGACTGGAGGACGTGAACTTACTGAATCCGCACTTGGTGAGCTGAACCGACTTCTGGGTCTCAACTGACAAACAGTGAAATGGCAGGCAGGCCGCGAAAACCGGCTTGCCCCTTGCGCATGACGGGAACCTTCCGTATATGATCCATAACAGCGGCGTCTGGCTTCCACCCCCAGACACCACCGAATTTCACAACGGGCCGCGCGCCCGTTTTTTTGTGCCGAATGATAAAGTCGGAAATTGAAGATGAACGATCTGATTGCCAAAGCGGCCATTGACCGCCGCATCGCCGAAATTATCACCCCTGTCGTTGAGGACATGGGATTTGAAGTTGTGCGCGTCCGTCTGATGTCTGGCAAGGAAAGCATCCTGCAGATCATGGTGCAGCGCCCTGATGGCCAGATCGAAGTTGATGAATGCGGCCAGATTTCCACAGCGCTGAGCGCTGTTCTGGATGTCGAGGATCCGATTCTCGACGTTTATACGCTTGAGGTTTCCAGCCCCGGCATTGACCGCCCGCTGACGCGGATGAAGGACTTTGACCAGTGGGAAGGCTTTGAAGCCAAAATCGAAACCGATGAGCTGATCGACGGCCGCCGCCGCTTCAAGGGGCCTCTGGCCGGGACGGAAGGCGATGAGGTCTTGATTACGATTACTGAGGGCACGATTGGGCTCAAGTTTGAATGGCTGTCGGACGCCAAACTGGTGCTGACAGATGAATTGATCCGCGATGTTTTGCGCGGACGAAAAGATGCGGGTCAAATCGATGAGACCCAATTTGATGAAATCGAAACCATCATTGACAGCGATGAATAGAGCGCCCCGCCGGGGCGACGAGGAGAACACATAAGATGGCATTTACATCCGCTAACCAGCTCGAACTGCTGCAAACAGCCGAAGCTGTGGCCCGCGAAAAGAACATTGAGCCCGGGCTGGTTGTTGAGGCGATGGAAGAATCGCTCGCCCGTGCGGCAAAATCCCGTTACGGCGCTGAGATGGACATCCGTGTTGCGATTGACCGCAAGACCGGCAAAGCCACGTTCACCCGCGTCCGCACCGTGGTCGAAGAAGAAGAGCTTGAGAACTATCAGGCTGAATTCACTGTCGCGCAGGCCAAAGAGTACATGGAAAACCCAGAGGTCGGCCAGCAGTTGATCGAAGAAGTCCCGCCGGTGGAATTGGGCCGTATCGCGGCACAGTCCGCCAAGCAGGTGATCCTTCAGAAAGTCCGCGAAGCGGAGCGTGACAAGCAATACGAAGAATTCAAGGATCGCGCAGGCACAATCATCAACGCGCTGGTCAAGCGCGAAGAGTACGGCAATGTCATCGTTGACGTGGGCGCTGGCGAAGCCGTTCTGCGTCGCAACGAAAAGATCGGTCGCGAGGCATACCGCCCGAACGACCGCATCCGTTGTTTCATCAAGGAAGTGCGCCGCGAGCAGCGTGGCCCGCAAATCTTCCTGAGCCGGACTGCGCCTGAATTCATGGCTGAGTTGTTCAAGATGGAAGTGCCTGAAATTTACGAAGGCATCATCGAGATCAAGGCCGTCGCCCGTGACCCCGGTTCGCGCGCAAAGATCGCCGTGATCTCTTATGACGGTTCCATTGACCCTGTCGGCGCCTGCGTTGGTATGCGTGGTTCGCGCGTGCAGGCCGTCGTGAACGAGCTTCAAGGCGAGAAAATCGACATCATTCCCTGGAATGAAGATATGCCGACCTTCCTCGTGAACGCGCTGCAACCTGCGGAGGTCTCCAAGGTTGTTCTTGATGAAGAAGCTGGCAAGATCGAAGTTGTTGTCCCCGATGAGCAATTGTCACTGGCGATTGGCCGTCGTGGTCAAAACGTCCGCCTTGCTTCCCAGCTGACCGGTCTCGATATCGACATCATGACCGAGGAAGAAGAAAGCAAACGTCGGCAGGCTGAATTCGAGCTGCGCACGAAATTGTTCATGGATACCCTTGATCTGGACGAGTTCTTTGCCCAACTCTTGGTATCAGAAGGGTTTACAAGCCTCGAAGAAGTCGCCTACGTCGAAATTGACGAATTGTTGGTGATTGAAGGCGTAGACAATGACACCGCTGGCGAATTGCAGGCCCGTGCGCGTGATTATCTCGAAGCACAGGCCAAGAAAGCCATGGAAGCGGCCCGCGCATTGGGTGTCGAGGATAGCCTCGTCAACTTTGAGGGGCTGACGCCGCAGATGCTGGAAGCCTTGGGTCAGGATGGCGTGAAAACGCTGGAAGACTTCGCAACCTGCGCGGACTGGGAACTGGCAGGTGGCTGGACAACCGAAGGCGGCGAGCGTGTGAAAGACGACGGCGTATTGGAGCCATTCGACGTGTCACTGGAAGAAGCCCAGGACATGGTCATGACAGCCCGCGTGATGTTGGGTTGGGTTGACCCGGCGGATCTGGAAGCAGACGCCGAAGAAGACACAGCCGAAGAGGAAGCGGAGGCCTGATCGCAGGCCTTCGGGGTTCGCTGATGGCGCGTGGTGGCCATAACAAAGATCGCGGCGATGCAGAACGTAAGTGCATCGTCACTGGGGAAGTGCAGCCAAAAACTGGGCTGATCCGCTTTGTGGTCGGGCCTGACAATCAGGTTGTGCCGGATATTTTGGGCAAATTGCCCGGACGCGGCATGTATGTGATGGCGGATCGCGCCGTGCTGGAAGAGGCGCGCAAAGGTCAGTTTTCACGTGCGGCAAAGCAGGCCGTGACTGTGCCGGATGATCTGGTCGCCGAGGTTGAACGCCAACTGGCGCGCCGCGTCGTTGATCTGATCGCATTGGCCCGCAAAGCGGGACGCGCGGTGTGCGGATTTGAGAAGGTAAAGGGCTGGCTCGCCGGTGGTGAGCGGGTCCGGGTTCTGGTGCAGGCCTCTGACGGGTCTGAACGGGGCAAAACAAAACTATGGACGCCTGAAGGGGCCCGTTATTTCGGCTGTCTGACATCAACGGAATTGGGTTTGGCATTTGGGCGGCAAAGTGTGATACATGGCGCGCTTGCGACTGGTGGATTAAGTAATCGTGTTGTAGAGGATGCCACAAAGCTACGCGGTTTGCGCGAAGGGAACGGGGGCGATACGGCCTCCGGGAAGGATAAAGAAGCTAAATGAGCGATAACGACGGTAAAAAGACACTTGGCCTTGGTGGTTCACGTCCAAGCAACGTGAAGCAAAGCTTTAGCCATGGGCGGACCAAGAACGTCGTGGTGGAAACCAAACGCAAGCGCGTTGTGGTCCCCAAGCCCGGTGCGGCAAAGCCAACGACGGGCGGGTCTGCGCCTGTGGGCGGTGATCCATCCAAGCGCCCGGCCGGCATCTCTGATGTGGAGCTTGAGCGTCGGATGAAAGCGCTCGCGATGGCGAAAGCCCGCGAAGCCGAAGAATCCGCCAAGCGTGAAGCCGAAGAAAAAGAACGCGCCGCTGATCGTGAAGCGCGCCGCGCTGAGATCGAGGCCAAAGAAGCCGAAGATCGTGAACGCGAAGAGCGCGCCAAGGCGAAGGCCGATGAAGAAAACCGCAAGCGTCAGGAAGAGGCGAACGCCAAAGCTGCTGCTGCTGCGCCTCCGCCTCCGCCTGCGGCTGCGGCACCGGGTGAGACTGCGGTTACGCGTCCAACGGCTGCACCGCGCAAAGCGGAACGCGGAAATGAGACCCGCGACAATAAATCCAAGGCCAAGCCGGGCCGTGGTGGTGATGACAACCGTCGTTCCGGCAAGCTGACATTGAATGATGCGATGGCTGGCCGCGAAGGCGGTCGTCAACGTTCAATGGCGGCGATGAAGCGCAAGCAGGACCGCGCCCGTGCCAAGGCGATGGGTGTCTCTGCTGAGCGTGAAAAGGTGTTTCGCGATGTGGCGCTGCCAGAAGCGATCACAGTTTCCGAGCTTGCCAACCGCATGACGGAACGTGTGGCTGATGTTGTCAAAGCCCTGATGAACAACGGCATCATGGCGACGCAGAACCAGACATTGGATGCCGACACAGCCGAATTGATTATCGAGGAATTTGGCCACACGGTGGTCCGCGTTTCTGACGCTGATGTTGAGGACGTCATTCAGGCGGTCGAAGACCAGCCGGAAGACCTGCAATCGCGCCCCCCGATCATCACGATCATGGGCCACGTTGACCACGGCAAGACCTCACTTCTGGACGCGATCCGCAATGCGAAAGTTGTCGCTGGCGAAGCCGGTGGCATCACGCAGCACATCGGTGCCTATCAGGTCACAACCGAAAGCGGTGCGGTGTTGTCTTTCCTTGATACGCCCGGTCACGCGGCGTTTACGTCGATGCGGTCCCGCGGTGCGCAGGTGACGGATATTGTTGTGCTTGTGGTTGCTGCTGACGATGCGGTTATGCCGCAAACGATCGAAGCGATAAACCACGCCAAGGCTGCCAAAGTGCCGATGATTGTTGCGATCAACAAGGTCGACAAGCCAGAGGCGAACCCCGACAAAGTTCGTACGGATTTGCTCCAGCATGAAGTCATCGTCGAAAAGATGTCCGGCGATGTGCAGGACGTGGAGGTCTCTGCGATTTCCGGTCAGGGCCTTGATGAACTGCTTGAGGCGATTGCCCTGCAAGCGGAAATCCTTGAGCTGAAAGCCAACCCCGACCGCGCTGCCGAAGGCGCCGTGATCGAGGCGCAGCTTGATGTGGGCCGTGGTCCCGTTGCCACGGTTCTGATCCAGAACGGTACATTGCGCCAGGGCGATATTTTCGTTGTGGGTGAGCAGTATGGTAAGGTCCGCGCGTTGATTAACGACAAGGGTGAGCGCGTCCAGGAAGCCGGCCCTGCCGTCCCAGTGGAGGTTCTCGGCTTGAACGGCACGCCAGAGGCGGGCGATGTTCTCAACGTGGTCGATACTGACGCGCAGGCCCGTGAAATCGCCGAATATCGCGAAAAAGCAGCCAAGGAAAAACGTGCGGCCGCTGGTGCTGCGACGACCCTTGAACAACTTATGGCGAATGCGAAAGCCGACGAAAACGTCAGCGAGTTGCCGATCCTGGTGAAAGCCGACGTGCAGGGGTCTGCTGAGGCGATCGTGCAAGCGATGGAAAAAATCGGCAACGATGAAGTCCGCGTGCGTGTGCTGCACTCTGGTGTTGGCGCGATCACGGAGACCGATATCGGCCTTGCCGAAGCCTCCGGAGCGCCTGTGTTTGGCTTTAACGTGCGTGCGAATGCATCCGCGCGGAACACGGCCAACCAAAAGGGCGTTGAGATCCGGTATTATTCGGTAATCTACGACCTTGTGGATGACGTGAAGCAAGCCGCCTCCGGTCTGTTGTCCGCTGAAATCCGCGAGAAATTCATCGGCTATGCAACTATCAAAGAGGTCTTCAAAGTCTCCAATGTTGGTAAGGTCGCTGGTTGTCTTGTGACAGAAGGCGTCGCCCGTCGTTCTGCTGGTGTGCGTTTGTTGCGTGACAACGTGGTGATCCACGAAGGCACCCTGAAAACGCTCAAGCGCTTCAAGGACGAAGTGCCGGAAGTCCAGTCCGGGCAGGAATGCGGTATGGCGTTTGAAAACTACGACGATATCCGGCCCGATGACGTGATCGAGATTTTCGAGCGCGAAGAAATCGAACGCAACCTCTAGGCCTGGGCCGGATTTTGACAAAGGGCGGTCCGCAATGGCCGCCCTTTTTCGTGTCTAGCGCTGTACTTCTTCGAGTATCCGGCGGTGCTTGCGTATTTCGGGCCGCAACTCAGCCAAAGTCGTAAAGCCCCGTGCCTCCAGAATGGGCAGCATGGCCACCAGAACCTCTGCGGTTGCGATGGCATCGCCCAACGCTGTGTGCCGCATGTCATCGGGAATGGTGATGCCCAAACGCAGGCTGATTGCATCCAGCGTGTGGGTCGCTGACCCGCCAAAGACGATAGCGGACAGGTGCACCGTATCCAGAACCGGATTATCAAACTCCAATGCGCTTGCCTTGGATTGCCTTTGCAAAAAGGCCATGTCGAAGGGCGCGTTATGTGCCACGATGACCGCATCGCTTGTAAAGCCATGCAAGCGCGCATGTGCATCCGCGAAGTCCGGCGCGTCTTTGACCATGCGGTTGTCGATATGGTGGATTTTTGTTGCACTTGCCGGGATCGGGATGGTTGGTTTCACCAAAGTGTCAAAGGTTTCACCCGCGATCAGCTTGCCATTTACAACGCGCACTGCGCCAAGTTGCACGACCTGATCCTTGGCAGGGTCCAGCCCCGTCGTCTCACTATCGAAAACCACGAAGCTGAGCGCATGCAGAGGGATGTCGTCAATCTTTGCGCTTGTGTCATGTGCGAAGAGGTCGAAGTCATAGACCAAAGGCCGCGCCTCTCCCGGCTTCAGCGGCTCAAGCATCAACGTGTATCCAGCCTCATCCGGGAATAGTCGCAGATGGCCTGAATACTGCGTATCTGACACGCCCTTAACCGTGATCGTTTCGCGGTCTTTCCCGTTTTCTTTCATCGACGCAAGTGACCGCTCGACAGTGCCCTGATCGAGGTAGTCAAAGACGGATCCGTGAAGTCGCGCGGGTGCTTCATTCTCCATCAGATCGGCGGCCTGCCCGTCATAAAGAACGATTTTGTGCTGTGCAGTGGCGACAATCACCGCGACGGGAATGTCCGACAGGATACGTAAAAGCTGCCCGCGTTCTGTTTTCAACCGTGCGGTTCGCTGGGCCACGGCGTCCGCGACACCCCGTTCCAGACCATCAAGCCTTGCGCGAAATGCCGTTGCGGCAGCGGCTAAATCGCCAAGGTGCCGGCCTATTTGCGCATCAACAGGCGGGCTGATATCCGCGTTCGCCCTGATCCGCATTTGTGCGGCGAGATGTTCAATGGGTTTGCTGACGGTCTCATCAAAAAGCCACCAGAAGAAAGTCGCGAGCGCCAAAATGCCGAAGCACGCGATAACCCCCGCCAAGATAAACCCGGCCCGCGTCGCAGCATCGCCAAACCGCTGATACCCGACCCACAGACCCACGCCCGCCACGGCGACACCGCCAAATCCCAGAACGCAGAAAAACAGGAAAACCCGGAGTCTGAGGCTCAGCCGTTGCACGTTATGATGCCGCGCACGCCGCGGCGAGGACTGGATCATTGGCATTGAGCGAAACCCAGCTTGCATTCATCACGCTGCCGTCTTCGGCAAATTCAATGCCATCAACAACGTCAGCGCGGGTTTGTGCGGCGCAGTCAAACAGCGCGGGCACCTGTGCCGTGCGCGTCCAACGTCCGTAGAAGATCAGGTTCACCAGACGTTGATCTGGCTGGGCTTCATGCGTGCGGATCGTTGCCTGATCGACCGCCACATAACGGGAGACAAAGGGTGTCACATAGGTCCAGGGGCGGTAAAAAGCTGACTCTTCAACGGTTTGGGCGACCACGAAGCCTTCAGGCATGTTTCCCACAGATCGCGAGAACCAACTGTATTCGCTCGATATCGTCGCAAACAGCATCGCGACGCCCGCCGCGACAGGGATCAGCCATTTCGGCAAGCGCCCCTTCAAGGTCCGGTTGATTGCCCAAACCAGAAGCCCAACCGCAACGCCCGCGACGATCGTCCCTATCAATTCAAAGAACATGCGTCCTCCCGCTTTCTTGATTTAGCCCAGCACGCCTCTTGCTTGCATGAGAGCTGATTGCATTGTTTTGATAACCACAAACGCATCGCGCAAGTGGCTGCGTTCGAAATCTGACAGGGACAAAGGCGACAGGAAGTTGTCCGGCGCTTTCCCCAATTTGATAGATGTCGCCTGATGCTGCAAACGTGTTTGCGCAACAAGATCATAGGCATCCAGCAGATCACGCCCGCCGCTTTCACTGACAACGCCGCTGGCAATCGCGGCGCCGATCCGCGCGCGTGTATTCACCGCTTCCAATTTACCCTGCAGCGCATACATCCGTCCCAGATCGACGACGGGAACGACACCATTGTGCTTAAGATCAATCTTGTTGCGATGCTCCCCCGACTTGATGGTGACCAGCCCTCTCAGCAGTCCCAAAGGTGTGGCCTGCGTCAGCGCGTTGCTGGCCATATGCGCCGTAAAGATCGAATTCGCAGCGGCCTTGGCAAGTGTATCGGATTTCAACCCTTGAAACAGCGCTTCATCTCCGCCAATCGCGCGCAAATCGAACATCACAGAGGCGAGCATTTGCGCCTCTTTGCTGGGGCTTTTGATCCACCAATCGAAGTAGTCGCGCCAGACCGAAACCGGTTGCCGCCAGCGCGGATTTGTCGCCATCATGTCGCCCGGGCAATAGATATATCCGCAGGCGTCCAGCCCATCGCAGACGAATTGCGCGAAAGGTTCAAAATATGCCAATTGGTTCTCGCTCAACCCATCCTCCAGGATCAGGCAATTGTCTTGGTCAGATACGCCCGTCTGTTCCTGCCGCCCCTGAGAGCCACAAGCCAGCCACAGATAGCGGCTCGGTGGCGGCCCGTATTTTTCCTCTGCCATCGCCAGAAGGCGGCGTGTCACCACATCGGCAATATCGGTAATCATCCGCGTCACAATGTCGTGCCGATGCCCGCTTGCCAGCAGTTGCACCAACAGTTCGGGAATGCGCCTTGTCACATTCGCGAGGTCCGCGACCGATGGTGCATGTGCTGCATCCGAAACGAAAATTGCAGTGCTGGAAGCCTGAAAGCGGGTCAGGTCCGTCTGCGTGACAATCCCGACAAGCTTTCCGGCCAGAACAATCGGAAGATGCCCAAGCTTATGTTCCATCATCAGGTGCAGCACGTCAGAGCCAATCGCAGTAGGCGGCAACGTGCGCGGGTTGGCCGTCATGATTTCACCGATGGCGGTGTTGTGCGGCAGCCCTCTTGCCAGCGCTTTTCCAGACAGATCGCGGGTGGTCGCAATGCCGATCAGCTTGGTTTTCCCGACGATGCAAAGACAGGAAATCCGGCGCGCCTGCATCAAGGCGGCGGCCTCTTTGATCGTCATGTCAGGGCCGCATGTTACCGGATTGCGCGCCATCAGGGTTGCGACCGCGACGCTGCTCAGGTCGGATTTCAGCGCAGGCTGGTCTTGTCCGTCGGTTGTGCCGCGTGAAAAGAACTGACGAAATGCGGCGCTATCGGCGCGGAGTTTGTGGAATACCGCGGCAGGAATGCAAATTAGCTGGCTCGGCTCCAATGCGCGCGCGGCGGTTACCGAAACCCCGTCTTTCAACAGTCCGCGTTCACCGAATGAATTCTTGCGCTGAAGTTGGGAAATTTCCGTTCCGGCGGCATCGCGGATTTGAATGCGGCCGCCCAGAATGATGTAAAGCCCGTCAAGCGTTTCACCAAAGCGATAGATATCATCGTCCTTGGCAACATCAATGCGCGTGGCTTGTACCGACAAGCCCTGCAAAGCTTTCGTGCTGAGCATGTCATAGGGGTGCAGGTTTTGCAGGAATGCGAAGGCTGTCTCGGTCATCTTCTCATCCTATCGTCGTTGGACACCATTCGACAAATGGGAAGGCCAGCGGCGGATCTGCCGCTGGCCTTCGGGGTGTTTAGTGGTCGACCGCAGCGCTTGCGCCGGCTGGCACGCGGACGCTTTCCACAAGATCCTTGATCTCTTGCGGGGTGTCTTTTGTCGCCATTGAGACGCCGTAGGCAACTGCGAAATTGATGATCGCACCAATCGCACCGATCGCTGTGGACTGGATCCCGAAGAGGGAGCCATCAACAGTATCCGGGAAGGAATTTGTCCCGGCGATGAAGAACCAGCCCTTGTGCAGGAAGATATAGACCAGCGTGAAGATCAGACCTGACAACATCCCTGCAACCGCTCCGACGTTGTTCACCCGCTTCGAGAAGATACCCATCATCAAAGCCGGGAAGATCGAAGCAGCGGCCAGACCAAACGCGAGCGCGACAGTTTGCGCCGCAAACCCGGGAGGGTTCAGACCAAGGAACGTGGCCACTGCAATGGCAACCGCCATCGCGATACGCGCTGACAGCAGCTCGTTCTTTTCTGACATGTTCGGTGTCAACTGACCCTTGAGCAAGTCATGGCTTACCGCAGACGAAATCGCCAGCAACAGACCCGCCGCAGTGGACAGTGCCGCAGCAAGACCACCCGCAGCCACAAGGCCGATCACCCAACCTGGCAGGTTCGCGATTTCCGGGTTGGCAAGCACAAGGATGTCACGGTTGAAGTTGGTCAACTCGTTGCCTTCCCAGCCATTTGCCGCAGCCGTTGTCGCCATCGCATCGGACTTGTCGTTGTAGTACTGGATCAGGCCGTCGCCGTTTTTGTCTTCCCAGTCAAGAAGGCCGGTTTTTTGCCATGTCAACATCCAGTCGTACTCTGGTGCGGTCTCGATGGTTTGCACCGACACGGGCTCACCTGATGTTCCGTTTGGCCACATCAGTTCTGTGATGTTCAGGCGTGCCATCGCACCAACCGCAGGGGCGGTGAGGTACAAAAGCGCGATAAACACCAGTGCCCAACCCGCAGACCAGCGTGCGTCAGACACTTTTGGGACGGTGAAGAACCGCATGATGACGTGTGGCAGACCCGCTGTACCGATCATCAAGGACAGGGTGAACAAGACCATGTTCAGGTTGTCTTTATGTGCTTCGGTGTAGCTTGCAAAGCCCAGATCAGTGACGATTTGGTCAAGTTTGGTCAGCAGGTAAACGCTGCCTTCAGCACCGCTTGATGTTGTCTCAGAGAACAGACCAAGTGCGGGGATGGGCGTTCCTGTCAGCTGCAAAGAGATGAACACCGCCGGAATGGTGTAGGCCATAATCAGTACGACATACTGCGCCACCTGGGTATAGGTCACACCCTTCATGCCGCCGAACACTGCATAGGCAAAGACCACGCCCGCACCAATCAAAAGACCAGCCGTATTCGATATTTCAAGGAACCGGCCAAAAGCCACGCCCACCCCTGTCATCTGGCCGATCACATATGTGACGGAGGCCACAATCAAACAGATCACAGCGACGAGGCGTGCAGTTGGGGAGTAGAAACGGTCACCAATAAATTCGGACACGGTGAACTTGCCAAACTTGCGCAGATAAGGCGCAAGCAGAAGTGCCAGGAGCACATAACCACCCGTCCATCCCATCAGGAAGGTCGAATTGTCATAGCCCGTAAACGCGATCAGACCCGCCATCGAAATGAACGAGGCCGCAGACATCCAGTCTGCCGCAGTGGCCATGCCGTTGGTGACAGGGTGAACACCCCGACCAGCCGCATAGAATTCAGATGTGGAGCCCGCACGGGCCCAAATCGCAATGCCGATGTAAAGCGCAAAGCTCGCGCCGACAAACAGCAGGTTAAGTGTAAACTGGTCCATGAGTTAATCCTCCTCGACGCCGTATTCACGGTCGAGCTTGTTCATCCGCCATGCGTAGAAAAAGATCAGCGCAAGAAAGACGATGATTGAGCCTTGCTGCGCGAACCAGAACCCCAGGTCGGTGCCGCCAACCGCAATGCCTGACAGCATCGGGCGAAGCAAAATGCCAAAGCCGAAGGACACGAGTGCCCAGATGATAAGGCTGACGATGATGATGCGAATATTGGCTTTCCAATACTCCGCCCCATCCCGCGCAGCCGCTGTTTTTGTTGTTTGATCTGCCATTTGCGATCCTCCTTCTTGTTTTTTTTCTTGGGGTGTCTTCGCCCCAAACCGTTGGTGAATCAGGCGTTTACCTGACCGACGAGCGTTGCGATTGATGTGTTGATCTGGGTGATGTCGCCCATTGCATCAACACGATAGAGCGCGCCGCGAACCTGATAATATTGCTCAAGGGGCGCGGTTTGTTCGTGGTATGCGGCAAGGCGAGACATCACGGTTTCCGCATTATCGTCCGCGCGCCGGGTCATTTGGGTGCCACCGCAATTGTCGCATGTATTGGCAACTTGCAACGGCTTGAAGGTGTCGTGATAGCCTTCTCCACATCCCGCACAGGTGAAGCGGCCGGAAATCCGTGTGACCATTTGTACATCATCGACTTCCAGCGCGATAGCAGCGTTTATCTTCTGACCTTTCCTGGCCAGCATGTCGTCGAGCGCCTCTGCCTGTGCAATCGTGCGCGGGAAGCCGTCAAGGACGACCCCTTTGGCGCAGTCTGCCTCGGCCAGGCGATCCTTCAGGATTGCCAGAACGATCGCATCGCCGACCAAGCCACCGGCGGCCATGACCGTCTTTGCTTCTTGTCCGGCCTGCGTGCCAGCGGCAACAGCGGCGCGCAGCAGATCACCGGTTGAGAGCTGAACCAGCCCGAAAGCATCCTCCAGCATCCGCGCCTGAGTGCCTTTGCCCGCACCGGGAGGCCCAAGCAGGATGAAAACGGGGGCCGTGTCTGCAATACCTGTGCCGTCCATGACCTAAGCCGCCGTGCGGTTCATACGGTTTTCGATCAGGTCATCGACAACCGATGGATCGGAAAGCGTGGAGGTGTCGCCAAGTGCCGCGAAATCGTCCTCTGCGATTTTGCGCAGAATGCGGCGCATGATCTTGCCGGAGCGGGTTTTGGGAAGGCCCGGCGCCCATTGGATCAGGTCAGGTTTCGCGATCGGGCCGATTTCGGTACGGACCCAAACCTCAAGCTCTTTGCGCAGCTCTGGGGATGGCGTTTCGCCGTTCATCAAGGTGACGTAGGCATAGATGCCTTGGCCTTTGATGTCGTGGGGATAGCCAACAACAGCGGCTTCGGCAACTTTGGCGTGGGCGACCAGCGCGCTTTCGACTTCGGCGGTGCCCATGCGGTGCCCGGAGACGTTAATCACGTCATCAACGCGGCCCGTGATCCAGTAATCGCCATCCGCATCGCGGCGGCAGCCGTCGCCTGTAAAGTAGTAACCTTTGTAGTCGCTGAAGTAGGTCTTTTCGAACCGGTCGTGATCGCCCCAGACAGTGCGCATCTGGCCGGGCCAGCTTGTGGCAAGGCACAGCACGCCTTCGGCTTCGGTCGTGGTGATTTCTTCGCCAGTTTGCGGGTCCAGAACAACCGGCTTGATCCCGAAGAAAGGTTGCTGCGCAGAGCCCGGCTTCAACTCAGTCGCGCCGGGCAGCGGGGTCAGCAGGTGGCCGCCGGTTTCTGTCTGCCACCACGTGTCGACAATCGGGCAGTTTCCCTTGCCGATGACATCATTGTACCAATTCCACGCTTCGGGGTTGATTGGCTCTCCCACGGTGCCGAGCACGCGCAGGCTGGACAGGTCATAGGCTTCGACATGCGCATTGCCGGCTGCCATCAACGCGCGAATCGCAGTCGGCGCCGTATAGAACTGGTTAACCTTGTACTTTTCACACACGGCCCAGAAGCGACCTGCGTCGGGGTATGTCGGGACGCCCTCGAACATGATCGTCGTGGCGCCATTCGCCAGCGGGCCATAGACGATATAACTGTGGCCGGTCACCCAACCGACATCAGCCGTACACCAGAAGACATCGCCTTCGTGGTAGTCAAAGACCATCTCATGGGTCATGGCAGCGTAGGTCAGATACCCGCCGGATGTATGCACGACGCCCTTCGGCTGCCCGGTGGAGCCGGAGGTATAGAGGACGAACAACGGATCTTCGGCGTTCATCGGCTCTGGCGCGCAATCTGCGTCTGCCTCAATCGCCATTTTGTTGTAATCGTAGTCACGGTCTGTCCATGTTGTCTGGCCGCCTGTGCGCTTGACGACAAGGCATTTCACTCTGTCATCACAATGCAAAAGGGCGGCATCGGTGTTGGATTTCAGCGCCGTCTTGCGACCACCACGGGGGGCCTCATCTGCGGTGATGACAACTTTTGCGTCACAGCCGTTGATCCGCGCGCCCAGCGCGTCGGGTGAGAATCCGGCGAAAACAATCGAATGGATCGCGCCGATCCGCGCGCAGGCGAGCATTGCATAGGCAGCTTCGGGGATCATCGGCAGGTAGATGACAACGCGGTCCCCCTTGCCGACCCCGAGCGTCTTGAGGACGTTGGCCATTTTGCAAACGCTGCTGTGCAGGTCTTTGTAGGTGATGTGCAGCGCGTCGTCCTTGGGGTCGTCAGGCTCCCAAATAATGGCCGTCTGGTCGCCACGTGTTTCAAGGTGGCGATCAATGCAGTTTGCGGCGACATTCAACACGCCATCTTCAAACCACTTGATCGAAACCTGACCGAGCGTGAAATCAACGTCCTGCACCTTGGTGAATGGCGCGATCCAGTCCAACCGTTGGCCCTGCTCGGCCCAAAAAGCATCCGGGTCCGACATTGATGCAGCATAAAGCGATTGATATTGGGCGGCATTTACATGCGGCGTGGGTTTGGCCTGCGTGCGAGACATTTTGATTTCCTCCTTCGCGTTCGCGACGCGGAGAGGTGTCTTCAGAATATCGGCCCCCTCCGCTACAAACTGTAAATGCATTCTATTGTATACAGTTCGGAAAGTGATTAGCTTTTTGTAATATAGATGTTTTTCAGTAAAAATACTGACAAGATATTTGTCAATGCTGTAAATATATCGAAAGAACGCCGGGAATTGCTGTGTTTTAACAACGCATTGCTTGTGCAGCCGAAGATGGAGATCTTTGCAACTCTTAGATGCCGTGTAGGCTGGATATCCGCATTTCAAATCGACGCCTGCGGGCTGTTTTCGCTAACATTCTTTCCTCGCGGGCACATGCAGCATCGGTAAAACGCGCGAGTCGCTGATGCTGTTCTGCTGCGTTTGAAACTGTATCAATAGCCCGCACCACCAGAGTCCGACGTGCAACCGCACAATCCAGGAGTTTGCCCCGGACTTCATACTGATGACGATTTGTCGATGGCCTGACAAAGAACCGGATCAGCCCGAAACCGGAAGATCGCAAGACGATTGACCACACCAGAAGCCTGTCGGTGCCTTTTTCGACGGCAAAACGCCCGGTTCACTGCCAATTTCCGCCCTATTCCTGAGCGTTTTCTGCATCGCGGCAGGAATTCACGCGGCAGTGCAGAAAGGTGATTGCGTTTTTCACCTCCCATCGTCAGCCTCAGGTAAAAGGTGCAGTCGCCTTCCTTTCCGCACATGCCAGCGTTGGCGGTGCATCTGGCAAGAGCAAAGCCGCTCGTTTGGAACACGGACCTCCTCCCCGGTGAACCAGACGTGCGGCTTTTTTGCGTTCCTGCGCGCTGGTGCCGCAATAAGCTGGCGGCGAAAGGTCACGTTCGGGCCGCCTTGCGACAACACGCCTGCTTGCAGCACTGCATCAGCCCGGTTTCCGGCGCAGGAGAAAGACGGGCTGCCATCCGGGACTACACGGCTCATCCACAGGGCCCCATGAGCGATTGCCAATGAGCTTTGCAATTTGCAGATGGGCCCCTCTTGTCACCCTTGCAGCTGCTACCGGCTACGCCAAGGAAGCGCGTCTCATTATCAAATGAAACCGACAAGTGCTGTCGGATAATCAAGGGTAGGCAGAAACTGCACATCCCCGCATCCTTACGCAGAAATTACATGACCTGAGGCACCAATGTCCGGCAAGTACTACGCGCCAACAGGCGGCCACCCGCCGCAAACGCAACTTCTGACTGACCGCGCCGTCTTTACCGATGCCTATGCCGTCATTCCCAAAGGCACGATGCGAGATATCACCACCAGTTTCTTGCCGTCCTGGAAAGACACGCGGCTTTGGGTCATCGCCCGCCCGATGACCGGCTTCGCTGAGACGTTTTCGCAATACATCATGGAGGTGGCGCCCGGTGGCGGGTCCGATACCCCCGAAACAGACCTAAATGCCGAAGCGGTGCTCTTTGTTGTGGACGGGGAAGCGACGCTGCATGTGAGTGGCGCCACCCATCAGTTGACCGCCGGCGGGTACGCCTATTTACCGCCCGGCGCGAAGTGGACGCTTCACAACAATGCGCAAGAGGCCCTTCGGTTTCATTGGATTCGCAAAGCCTATCAGGCGGTCGAAGGCATCGATCCGCCGGAGGTGATTGTCACGAGCGATCAAGAGGTCGCGCCAACAGTCATGCCCGACACAGACGGCAAATGGGCCACGACACGGTTTGTCGATCTAACCGATCTGCGCCACGATATGCATGTCACAATCGTCACATTTGAACCTGGCGCGGTGATCCCGTTTTTGGAAACCCATGTGATGGAGCACGGGCTCTATGTGCTTGAAGGCAAAGCTGTTTACCGCCTGAATAACGATTGGGTCGAAGTCGAGGCGGGCGATTATATGTGGCTGCGCGCTTTCTGCCCGCAGGCTTGCTATGCCGGCGGCCCGGGCAAATTCCGCTACCTGCTATACAAAGACGTAAACCGGCACATGCCGCTGGGTCGGGTTTAGTGATGACGATAAATCTTAAGATCATTCACCCGACTATGCTTAATTTATGTGCAAAGCTCGCTTTATCGGGCAGAATAGGTCGCGCGCGGGGATGGGGAACCTGTTGCGCAGGTGCCGATCCTGCTAGGCCAATCAACGCAATCACCAACTGGGGAAAATACGATGATTTTTGACAAAAAGCTTCTGGCGCTGGCCGCCACACTGCTTGCCACGCCAGCGATGGCGGACACGGATATGCCATTCGCGCTCGACTGGAAATTTGAGGGCCCGTCTGCCCCGTATTTCCATGCGCTCGACGCGGGCTATTTCGCGGATGCGGGTCTGACTGTGACAATCAGCGAAGGTTCCGGCTCTCTCGACGCCATTCCGAAGGTCGCAACAGGGGCATTTCCTGTTGGCTTTGCTGACATCAACTCGCTGATGCGCTTCCTTGACCAGAACCCGGATGCGCCTGTCACAGCCGTGATGATGGTTTATGACAAGCCACCGTTCGCAGTCGTTGGCCGCAAGTCTCTGGGCGTTGAACAACCCTCCGATCTTGAAGGCAAGGTGCTGGGTGCACCGCCACCAGATGGCGCTTGGGCGCAGTTCCCGATCTTTGCCGCTGAAACCGGCATTGATGCAAGTGCGATCACGGTAGAGCCTGTCGGCTTCCCGACCCGCGAGCCGATGCTGGCCGAAGGTAACGTCGCTGCGATCACCGGCTTTTCGTTTTCATCAACGCTGAACCTGAAGCGTTTGGGGATCCCTGCTGATGATATCTCGGTACTGTTGATGGCGGATTATGGCGTTGATCTTTATGGCAACGCGATCATCGTGAACACAGACTTCGCCGAAGCCAATCCAGAGAAGGTCAAGGGTTTCCTTGGCGCAGTTGCTATGGGTTGGAAAGATGCGATTGCCACCCCCGATGCCGCGATTGCTGCATTGCTGGAGCGTAACCCAGCCGCAGATGCCGCACTTGAGACCGAGCGTCTGCAAATGGCGATCGATGCCAATGTCCTGACCGACTACGTCATGGAAAACGGCATGGGTGGCATTGACGACATGCGCATGATGAACGCGATTGAGCAGACAAAATCTGTTTATGAGTTCAACAACGCACCCGATGCATCGCTGTATTTTGACAGCAGCTATCTGCCAGCCGCAGACATGCGGATGCTGAAGTAAACGCAAAGGGCCGCTGCATTCAGGTGCAGCGGCCCACGATCAAATAAAGGCCGGGCCCATCGAAAATCTGATTGAAATCAAAGGTGTCAAACACGCCTACAAGACCGCCTCTGGCCCGCTTGAGGTTTTGGATGGCTTGGATGTTGCGGTGCCGGAAGGCACGTTTGCTGCGGTTGTTGGCCCGTCAGGCTGCGGAAAATCGACGCTCACACGCCTGGTCGCTGGCCTGATGGCCCCCGATGAAGGCGAAGTTTGGCTGCATGGAGAGCTCGTCAAAGGCCCACGCAAAACCGTCGGGATGGCGTTTCAAAACCCTGTCTTGCTGGAATGGCGCACGATCCTCGACAACGTGATCCTGCCATTGGAAATTGTGGCCCCCCGCATGCCGCGCGCTGATCGCGTAGCCCGTGCGATGGAACTGCTGGAGATGGTCGGCCTTGTCGGGTTTGAAGATAAACGTCCCTCTGAATTGTCCGGTGGTATGCGCCAGCGCGCGTCGCTTTGCCGGTCGCTGGTGCATAAGCCGGATGTGCTGATTATGGACGAACCCTTTGGCGCGCTGGATGCGTTTACCCGCGAAGACCTGTGGCAAACGATGCGCGATCTGCGCGAGGCAGAGCCGTTCACCGCCGTGCTGATTACCCACGATCTGCGCGAAAGCGTGTTTTTGGGGGATCAAGTGATCGTCCTGTCAGGTCGCCCGGCACGCACGCAATTTGTGATGGATGTCGATTTGCCCGAAGACCGCACGCTGGACGAACTTTTTACCCCCAAGGCGGCCGATATGCTGCACACGCTGCGCGATCAGATCAAGATCGCCCAAGGTCGGGAGGTTGAAAGCCACTGATGTTCAGTAAAATTGCAACACCGATCATCGCGATCCTCATATTCCTCGGATTGTGGGAGTTGCTGGTCTGGGCCAATGGCTGGCCAAACTTCAAAATGGCCTCTCCTTCCGATTTGCCGCCGGCGTTCTGGAAGTACAAGGGTCTGTTTCTGGAAATGGGGTGGCAAACGCTGTGGCGCACGGTGGTTGGCCTTTTCCTGGCCGTTATCATTGGCACTGCCATCGGCATGATTATCGGCTTCTCGCGCATTGCGCGTGATGCGCTTTATCCGCTGTTGATCGGCTTCAACGCGATACCGAAGGCGACGCTGGTGCCCGTCATTTCGCTGCTGTTCATCGGCCAGCATGACTTCAACACCGTCCTGATGGCGTTCATGATCTCCTTTTTTCCGATCGCTGTGTCCGTTGGCATTGGTCTATCTACGTTGGAACCGGAGTACCGTGATATCCTGCGGGCGCTGGGCGCATCGCGATATACGATCTTTCTCAAGATTGCCTTGCCCAAAACGCTGCCGGAATTTTTTGGTGCGCTGAAAGTGTCCGCGACTTTGGCCTTTATCGGCACGAACCTTGTTGAAATCGTCAGCCCGCATGGACGTGGCCTTGGCGCGCTCTTCAAATCAGGCGAAACGAACGGGGATTATCCGCTGATGTTTGCCGTCCTGATTGCGCTCGCCTTCCTGGGTATCGTACTTTACTACGCCGTGATCTTTCTGGAGCGCATCTTTGCAGGATGGGCAGACCGTGAGGCGGGTTAACCGTTGATGACATAGGGTGTGTCGAACCAGTGTTCCTGCAGGTTCGGCCCCTCACCAATCCGGTCCACGACAGCAAACAGCCCCGGCGCGTGGATCGGAGTGAGCACGCCATGCCATGTGTTCCGTGCGAAGTTGATCCCCTGCCCAGCGGTTGTGATAAAGGCGCGCGGTTGGCCGGGTGTGCCATTCTCATCCGGGGCCGCGACAACGACGAAGGGGTGGTGGCTCATCGGGAGAAATGCTTGGCTCCCAACGGGATGCCTTTCGACCATTTCCAAGGCAATCGGAAACACACGCGCTTCGGCATTGAACAGGCTAATCCCCGGACGGCCATCAACGATATCGATCTGCGCGAGATCGTGGTAGCGGCCACACAGACCTTGGTTGATGATCTTGTCAGGATCGCCAGCGACCTCTAGCACCTCACCGAAGGGCGCGAAGTCCGCCTTGGTGAGGGGGTTTAGCTTCAAAATATGGGTCATTTCCCCAACTTCTCGACCAGGCGCAGTTCTGCGATGCGTTCGACCTGACGGCAGGCTTCCGCAAATTCGGTGTCACGGTCGTTTTCGATACGGCGGTGGAAGGCTGCGAGGATCGAGGCCTTGTCGTTGTCCTTCACCGCAATGATGAAAGGGAAGCCGTGGCGCGCAACATAGTGCGCATTCAGTTTCTGGAACGTGTCCCGTTCCTTGTCTGTCAACAGATCAAGCCCAGCGCCCGTTTGCTCTGCCGTGCTTTCGGCGGTCAGTTTTCCAGCCGCCGCAAGCTTTCCCGCAAGGTCCGGGTGCGCGGTCAACACGCCAAGACGCTGTTCTTGGGTCGCGGCGCGGAAAATCCGCGCCAATGCACTATGAACGCCCTGTGCGCTGTCATGGGCAGGCCCAAGTTCAAGCGCGTGCGCCCCTTCTGCAATCCAAGGACTATGTTCAAAAATACCGCCAAAGGCCGCAACGAAATCCCTTTGGTTCATTTGCGATGGACGGATGTCTCTGGGGGCAGGGTGCTCCTGCGCCCAATGCTCTGCGATCTCAAGTCGGGTCGCGAACCACACGTCGTCATGGGATTTCATGTAGTCTATCACACGCGCCAGAGCGGCGGCTCGCCCCGGACGCCCCATCAAACGGCAATGCAGACCAATCGACAGCATCCTAGGCACGCCCGCCTCGCCTTCTGCATAAAGCACATCGAAACTGTCTTTGAGATAGCTTTCAAACTGGTCGCCGTTCGTAAAGCCAGCCTGAATGGCGAAGCGCATATCGTTGCAGTCCATCGTGTAAGGCACGATCAGCTGATCGGAGCGGCCAAACCGCATCCAATAGGGCAAATCATCGGCGTAGCTGTCGGCGACATAGGCAA